>NZ_JBHYJC010000049.1:0-54264 GCF_042749045.1 Streptomyces sp. NPDC059008
CCCACCAGGCCGGCCCGCCGGCGATTGCTCTCCCGACGGCGACGCGGGCGCCGCGTGCCGCCGGGGACTCCGCTCAGGCGGGCGGGTAGCCGCGGGAGTGCACGACGTCCCGGGTGAGCCGCGTGAACGCGCGGACGGCGGCGCTTTGGTAGGCGTTCTCGCGGCGCAGGAGGCTGACGGTGCGGGCCGGCAGGGCGGGGGAGAGGCGGAGCGGGGCGAGGCGCGGGTGGTCGTGGGTGACGGCGTCGGGCAGGACCGTGGCCAGGGAAGTGCGCTGGACGATCTCGGTCAGCGCCTGGATGGAGTTCGACTCGACGGCGATGCGCGGCCGCACACCATGGGCGGCGAAGTAGGCGTCGATATGGCCCCGTGTGGCGAAGTCGCCGCTGAGCAGGGCCAGTTGATACTCGCCTAGGTCGCCCGGCGACAGCGGCTCCGCCAGGTCGTCGGTGGGCGGGTGGCTGCCGACGACCAGGCCGAGGGTCTCGGTGAACAGCGGGGTCGCGGTGATGCCGGGTGGATGGGTGCCGTGGAAGGCGATACCGAGGTCGAGTTCGTCGGCCAGGAGCCGGGAGGCGATGTGGTCCTGCGTCATCTCCTTGACGTCCAGGGTGATCCCGGGGTGGTGAGTGTGGAGTTCGGTGACCAGGGGCCCGATGAGGTAGGCGGTGAAGGTCGGCGTGGCCGCCAGTCGCAGGTGGCCACGGGACAGGTCGGCCACGTCCAGTACGGCGCGCTCGGCGGCCGCCAGGTCCCGGAGGGCCCGCCGGGCGTGGTGGACGTAGATCTCGCCGGCGTCGGTGAGCCGCACGGTACGCCCCGTGCGGTCCAGCAGCTGCACGCCCACCGTGCGCTCCAGCTGCTTGACCTGCTGGGACAGGGTGGGCTGGGAGATGTGCAGCTCCTCGGCCGCGCGGGTGAAGCTGCCGTGCTCGGCGACGGCGAGCAGATAGCGCAGATGACGCAGTTCCAGGGCGGCCATACGCCCACTGTAGGACACCTATAGATGACAACAATGGAAGTCATGGATAGTGCGTCTTGGACGCTATAGGCCCAGTTCGTGCAGGGTGAATGGCGTCGGCCCGCAGCGGGCCGACAGCCACCGAAGGGATTCATCCGTGCAGGACCTCACCGAGGGCGTCGCGCGATTCCAGCGGGACGTCCACCCGGCCAAGGCGGAACTGTTCGCGCACCTGGCGACCACCCATCGACCGACGACGCTGTTCATCGGCTGCTCCGACGCCCGCGTGGTTCCGGAGCTGATCACCCAGAGCGAGCCGGGCGAGCTGTTCGTCATCCGTACCGCCGGCAACCTCGTCCCCGCCCACACGCCCGGCCCGGACGGCGTCGCGGCCGGCATCGAGTACGCGGTCGCGGTCCTGGGTGTACGCGACATCGTGGTGTGCGGGCACTCCGCCTGCGGTGCGATGACCGCCCTCGCCGAGCGCCACGACCTGGCCGCGACGCCGGCGGTCGCCGACTGGCTGCGCCACGCGGACGCGGCCCGCGCCCGCGCCTCGGCCTCGGCCGCCGAAGGCGAGGTGAGCGCCCTCGTGCGCGAGAACGTGCGGGCCCAACTGGCGAACCTCGCCACCCACCCGTCGGTCGCCCGCGCCCTGGCGCGGCACACGCTCACCCTCAGCGGCTGGGTCTACGACATTCCCACCGGCACCGTCGAAGAAGTCGACGCCGCGGGCCGCGCGCCCGTCCCCGTGGGCTGAGCCGATCCACCGGCCCTCACCCCCGCCGTTCCGCCGCATCACGAGCGAACGACACCCTCCGCAACCCCGAACCCGAAAGGACACCACTCTCATGAAGCACGCTCAGTTCGACCCCGCCGCCCGCCAGGCCCTGGCCGCCGAAGCCGTCGAGGCCAAGCTGCGCAAGGACCTGTCCTGGCAGCACATCGCCGACGCCGCCGGCCTGTCCGTCGCCTTCGTCACCGCCGCCGTCCTGGGCCAGCACGCCCTGCCGGAGCCCGCCGCCCGGGAGGTGGCCGAACTCCTGGGCCTGGACGGCGATGCGGCGCTGCTGCTGCAGACCATCCCGACCCGCGGCTCCCTCCTCGGCGGCACCCCCACCGACCCGACCATCTACCGCTTCCACGAGATGCTCCAGGTCTACGGCACCACCCTCAAGGCGCTGGTCCACGAGCAGTTCGGTGACGGCATCATCAGCGCGATCAACTTCAAACTGGACGTGAAGAAGGTCGCCGATCCCGAAGGCGGCGAGCGCGCGGTGATCACGCTGGACGGCAAGTACCTGCCGACCAAGCCCTTCTGAGTCCCGCTGGGCCAGCAGTTCCAGCTGCCGCTCCCAAGGCGCGCCGAGCGCCCCCTCGGACGGGCCGCTGCCGCACCGGCCGCGCAATAGAGAAATACCCCGGACCGAATTGACGGCCGGGGTATTTCTCTGCGTATATTGAGGGCTTCTGTGTCTTGACTCAACCGAAGTTCAGTTGAAGGCACATTCCCAATGTTCATTCCGAACTATATCCGAGCGGAGTTCAATTGTCAAACGAGGAATTGCGGCGCGAGCAGGAATTCACCGATCTGCTCCATGAGCGACTCGCCGAAATGCGGGACGGCGCCGCGGCGGCGGTGCGGGCAACCCTGCCGCGGGAGGGGAACAACGCCCAGGCGCGGCTGGAACGCGATGTCATGGTGGCCGAGCAGGCCGGACTGCTGGCCGCCTTCGAAGCCGGGGAGAACGGCCTGTGCTTCGGCCGGTTGGTGTTTCGCGACGGCAGCGACCACCACATCGGCCGGATCGGAATCCGGCGCGACGACGCCGACCGCACCCCGCTCGTCATCGACTGGCGGGCCGAGGTCGCCCGCCCGTTCTACCTCGCCACCGGCCACACCCCGATGGGGCTGCGCCGCAGACGGCACATCACGACCGAGGGCCGGCGGGTCACCGCCCTGCACGACGAGATCCTGGACCTGACCGACGCCGAACGCACCGGGCACGAGGGCGCCGACGCGGACGCCGTGCTGCTGGCCGCGCTGGACGCGGCGCGCACCGGACGGATGCACGACATCGTGCAGACCATCCAGGCCGAGCAGGACCGCATCATCCGCGCCCCGCACCACGGTGTGCTCGTCGTGGAGGGCGGCCCCGGCACCGGCAAGACCGTCGTCGCGCTGCACCGCGCGGCATATCTGCTCTACGCGCACCGAGAGCTGCTCGCCCGCCGGGCCGTGCTGATCGTCGGGCCCAACCCGGCGTTCCTCAGCTACATCGAGGAGGTGCTGCCCGCGCTCGGCGAGACCGGGGTCCTGCTCGCCACCCTCGGAGAGCTCTTCCCCGGCGTCCGCGCGACCGGAACCGACACCGCGCACGCGGCCGAGGTCAAGGGCGCCGCGACGATGGCCGACGCGCTGGCACGCTTCGTACGCGACCGGCAGTGCCTGCCCGACCCCGCGATCGTGATCGAGCACGACGACGGCGAACTGCGGCTGGACGCGGACATCGCCTACGAGGCACGCCGCCGGGCACGGGAGACCGGGCTGCCGCACAACCTCGCCCGCCCCCACTTCGCCTTCCGCGTCATCGACGCGCTCACCGCCCAGTTGGTCGACCGGATCGGCGCGGACCCCTACGGCGGCCCGAACCTGCTGGGTCCCGACGACGTCGCCCAGCTCGGCAAGGCCGTCGCCGTCAACCCCGAAGTGCACCGCGCCATCGAGGAGTTGTGGCCCGCCCTCACGCCGCAGCAGCTGGTCGGCGACTTCCTCGCCGACCCCGTCCACCTCCCCGACGCGGACGCCCGAGCGATCCGCCGCGCGGTCGGCGACGGCGACTGGACCCCCGCCGACGTGCCCCTGCTGGACGAGGCCGCCGAACTCCTCGGCGAGGACGACTCGGCGGCCCGTGCCGCGGCCGAGGCCGAGCGGCAGGAGCGGATCGCCTACGCACAGGGCGTGCTCGAACTCTCCTACGGCTCCCGCACCCAGGAGTTCGAGGACCGCGACGACGAGGACTCGGAGGTGCTCGCCGCACACGACCTGATCGACGCGGAACGCCTCGCCGACCGGCAGGAGGAGACCGACCACCGCAGCGCCGCCGAACGCGCCGCCGCCGACCGCACCTGGGCCTTCGGCCACATCATCGTGGACGAGGCGCAGGAACTGTCCGCGATGGCGTGGCGGCTGCTGATGCGCCGGTGCCCGACCCGCTCGATGACCCTGGTCGGCGACCCGGCGCAGACCGCGGAGCCGGGCGGCTGCGGCACCTGGGAGGCGATCCTCGCGCCGTACGTCGGCGAGCGCCGGCAGCACGTCAGGCTCGGCGTCAACTACCGTACGCCGACCGAGATCATGGAGCTCGCCGCGCGGGTTCCCCGGGCCGTCGACCCGGACTTCGCACCGCCGCGCTCGATCCGCTCGACGGGCAGACCGCCGTGGGCGCACCGCACCGACGACCTGGCCGGCGCGGTGGCCGAGGCCGTCCTGCGCGAGACCCGCGATGCGTCGGGCCGCCTCGCGGTGATCGCCCCGCGCCCGCACCATGCGGCACTGCGCACCGCCCTCCCGGCCGCCTCCGCCGGCCCCGCGCCGGACCTGACCAGCCCGGTGGTGCTGCTCGACCCCCGGCAGGCCAAGGGCCTGGAGTTCGACACGGTGATCGTGGCGGCACCGGAGGAGTTCGGGACGAGCGACCTGTACGTCGCGCTCACCCGGGCGACGCAACGACTGGGTGTGCTCCACACCCGGCCGCTGCCGGCGGGACTGGAAACCCTTCTGCCGGAGGAGAGGGCAACCGCGCCGCTCTGAGGGCCGGTTGGCGAGCGGGCGCAGGTGCGGACGAGGAGGAGGGGGCAGGGACGGGAGCGCGACGGGGCGCGACGGGACCGGGCATGGCGGGCGCGGGCCACCCGCGCGCCCGCCAATGCCCCGGCGGACTCCTTTCCCAGGGCATGGACGACACCGTCCCTGGCAAGGCATGACCCGCCCACCGCACCCAAGTCCCCCGTGGGCAGGCCGCCCCCGGCCGCTCCGTGCCAGCCCTTCGCACAGAGGGGCAGATTGGAGGTTCGGCATGCCCGGTAAGCACCGGAGGCGCCCGCGCCGTCCCGAGCGCCGCACCGCGAGGGCCGCGATCGCCACCGCCGTGGGCGTGGTCCTGGGCGCCGCGGGACTCGATGTGGCGACGGCCGACGAGGCCCCGCCGCCGCGGACCGTGGACGCCGCCCCCGCCGCTCCGGAACATCCCGCGTGGCACACTCCCGTTGCCGCCTCGGCCGACCGCGATCCGGCGGATCAGGACCCGTCCGAGTACGTGCGCCAGGTCGTACGGCTGGTGAACGCGGAGCGCACCGGGCACGGGTGCCCGCCCGTACGGTGGAACGCCGTGCTGCAGCGAGCCGCGCAGCGCCACTCGGACGACATGGCCACCCGTCACTTCTTCGACCACACCAACCCCGACGGCGCCGACGCGGGGGAGCGGATCACCCGGGCCGGCTACGCATGGTCCTCGTACGGCGAGAACATCTCCGTCGGCCGGGCGACGCCCTCCGCCGTCATGACCGCCTGGATGGACAGCCCCGGCCATCGCCGCAACATCCTGCAGTGCGACCTGGCGGACATCGGCGTCGGCATCCGCTTCGGCACCGGCGGACCGTGGTGGACACAGGACCTCGCCAGCCCCCGCTGACGGCGACACCCGGGCCCTGTGGGACCTGTGCACCACAACGACCTCAGCCCGGCCGCTACTGACGGAGGGGAGGCCGGGCAGCCGGCAGCGACGCTTCAGGGGCGAGTCCCCCCTCAGCCCAGGTTGAGCGCCGTGGCGAGGTCCACGGACGGGTCGAGTGAGACGACGACGCGGGCCTGGAGGAGTGGTTCGCCGTGGGTGAAGCGGCTGGTGCCGAGGGCTGCGTTGAGGTGGGCGGCGGCGCCCGCCGTGGTCGTGAGGGCGGCGTCCAGGCGCAGGACCGCGGTCCGGGTGTCGAGGGACGAGCGGATGCCGGGCCGGGTGAAGGTACCCAGGGTGAGCGTGGTGCCGCCGTGCACGCCGTCGGTGGTGCGGGCCCTGAAAGTGCCTTGGGAGAGGTCGGCTTCGAAGCCGGTGACCTTGACGGTCTGGTGGGTTCGGCCGTTGACCAGCGCCATACCGGAGTCGACGAAGTGCAGTTCGCCGCCGACCGTACCGCCGCTGTTGGTGACCGCGCCGTCCTTGACGCGCAGCCGCATACCGCCGTCGGTGTGGCCGGAATCGTGCGGCCCGACCTCGCCGCCGGGGTCGACCCCGGCGATCGCCACGCCGTCGGCTGCGAGCGCGGCGAGCAGGGCGGCGGGCATGCGCACGACGGCGGAGCCGCTCCGGACGGGCACCTCGGTGTGGCCGGCGGGCCGGGCGGGAGCGGCCGGCGCGTCCGGGGGCGGGGCGGCGGAGGAGGGGTGTGCCGGAGCCGGAGCGGCCGCGGGAACGGCGATGGCGAGCGTCAGAAGGACGGCCGTGACCAGGCGGCGAGGGTGCATGGGGACCCCTTTCGTGAGCGGGAGGTCACTCCACGTGCCCCTCCGTACTCATGATGAAGTCTCCCGGCGCCTTCCGCCGGGCACGCCCTGGCTGACGGCGACCGCCGGGCGGGGGCACGGCGCATCGCGGCACGGCGGCGCGGTGACGTGGTGAAGCGTGGCGACCCGGCGACAGTTCTTCTCGTATTTTGTGCAAAGTCGAGGGTATCTTGCTAGTAGAACGAGTAACCGTGCCGTCCCGCCCCACCCCGCCCCAGCCCCAGGGAGCCGTGAACCTGCCATGACCGTCACCCCTGCGATTCCCGCCACCATGCGTGCCGCCGTCCTGCACGGACCCGAGCGCCTCGGCATCGAAGAGCGCCCCGTTCCCGCCCCCGGTCCGGGCGAGGTGCTGATCCGCGTCGAGGCGGTCGGCACCTGCGGCTCCGACGTGCACTACTACCGGCACGGACGCATCGGCGACTTCGTCGTGCGCGAGCCGCTCGTCCTGGGGCACGAAGCGGCCGGCACGGTGGTCGCCTGCGGCCCGGGAGCCGACGCCCGCCGGATCGGGCGGCGGGTCTCCGTCGAGCCCGGCACCCCTTGCGGCAGCTGCGGCGAATGCCGTCCGGGCCGCTACAACCTCTGTCCCGACATGCGCTTTCTCGCCACACCGCCGGTCGACGGCGCCTTTTGCGAATACCTCGCCGTGCGGCAGGACTTCGCCCACGAGGTCCCCGACTCCCTGACCATCGAGGAGGCCGCCCTGCTGGAGCCGCTCTCGGTGGCGGTCTGGGCCTGCCGCAAGGGCCGCGTCGCCCCCGGCGACCGCGTCCTGATCACCGGTGCGGGGCCCATCGGACTGGTCGCCGCGCAGACGGCACGGGCCTTCGGCGCACGGGACGTGCTCGTCACCGACGTCCTCCCGCACCGTCTCGAACTCGCCCGAGCCGTCGGCGCCACCGCCCTCGACGTCTCCCGCACACCGCTGCGCGAAGCGGAGTACGCCCCCACCGTGCTGCTGGAGTGCTCCGGCGTCCCCGCGGTGAGCGGCGAGGCGATCCGCACCGTGGCCCGGGCCGGACGCGTCGTCCTCGTCGGGATGGGCGGGGACGAGGTCCCGCTGCCCCTGAACCGGGTGCAGAACTATGAACTGGAACTGACCGGCACCTTCCGCTACGCCCACACCTGGCCCACCGCGACGGCGCTGGTGGAGTCGGGGGCGGTCCGGCTCGACTCCCTGGTCTCGCACGGTTACGGTCTTGCCCAGGCTGAGAGCGCACTGACCGTCGCCACCCACGACGAGACCGCCGTCAAGGCCGTCATCTATCCGCAGCGGTAGGCCGCGCCGCCGCTGCCCGACCGGAAAGGGGCGGCCCCGATGGCTTCCGCACGGTCGTCGCTGGCCGAGGTCGACCGGCGACGGCAGGACGTACTGGCCCACGTCGTCGAGCACGGAGAGGTGCGCATCGACGCGCTGGCCCGGCACTTCGGGGTCAGCCTCGCGACCATGCACCGCGATCTGGACCAGCTCGTCGAACGACGGCTGCTGCGCAAGGAACGCGGCCGGGCCGCGCCGTTCCCGTCCCTCACCATGGAGACCGCGACCCGCTTCCGTATCGCCGTGAACCGTCCCGTGAAGGAGGCGCTCTGCGCCGCCGTCGCCGACGAGATCCGCCCGGGCAGCACCGTCGTCCTGGACGACTCGACCACGGTCTTCCCGCTCGCGGCCCGGATCGCCCGCACCGAAGCGGTCGCCGTGGTCACCAACTCCCTCGGTGTGGCCCGGCTGTTCGACGAGACGCCGGGCGCCGACGTCACCCTCCTCGGCGGCCGCTACCGCGGGGAGTTCGGCTCCTGCGTCGGCCCCGACGTGCTGCGCGCCCTCGGCCGTCTCCGCGCCGACCTCGCGGTGATGTCGGCCGTGTCCGTCCTCGGCGGCCGGCTCTTCCACCCGGTACGCGAATACGCGGAGATCAAGGAAGCCATGCTGGACTGCGCGCGGCGCTCACTGCTCCTGGCGGACCACACCAAGTTCGGCAAGACCGCCACGCACGCCTACGGCGACATCACGCGCTACGACCGGGTCGTCACCGATCACGCCACGCCGCCCGGCGAACTGACCGAACTGCGCCGCCTGGGCGTGCCCGTCGACGTGGTCGACGCCTGACGCCCACGGCAGGCGCTTCGGATCGCCACGCACCGACGGTGCGGGGCGTACCCGGCCGGAGCTGCCGTACCCCGCCGGCGAGTGCCCGGATATCGGGCGGCGCCTGCCATTTTCCGACAATCAACGCCCTGCGCAGGAACATCCGTTGACGTCGGGCCCGTCCTGATGTGACAGTACGGCCGCCCGGGTCATGGACATGCCGTCCTCGACACGCCGTCCTCCTGCCGTGCACTGCCCCACTCGTCGGAAACCGGCCGGACGACGACACCACGCTGCCCCGACCCGGCGTCCCACCAGATCCCCCGTCGGCAGAACGCGCTACCCCCTCAAGGAGCCATGGTGTTACGAAGACTCTCGGTGGCCGGCATATCCCTCGCCGCCACCCTCGCAGCAGCCGTCCTCGCCGCGGCCCCCACGGCCGCCGCCACCCCGCAGAGCCCGCGGCCCGCCACGGCCCAGGCCGCCCCCGACATCGACGTGGTCAAGGTCCAGGCGCACCTCACCGAGCTGAACAACATCGCGACCCGCAACGGCGGCAACCGCAAATCCAGCGGACAGGGCTACCGGGACTCCGTCGCCTACGTCAAGAACAAGCTCCAGGCGGCCGGCTACACCGTCACCGAGCAGCCCTGCACCTCCGGCTGCGCCAGCGGGGCCGGCCCCAACCTGATCGCCGAATGGCCCAAGGGCGACGCCGGCACGGTGTACATGTTCGGCTCGCACCTCGACAGCGTCGGCGCCGGACCGGGCATCAACGACAACGGCTCCGGTTCGAGTGCGCTCCTGGAGACGGCGCTCACCCTCGCCGAGCAGAACCCCGCCATGGCCGCCCGCGTCCGCTTCGGCTGGTGGACGGACGAGGAGCAGGGCCTTAACGGCTCCGACTTCTACGTCAACTCCCTCTCCACCACCGACCGTTCGAGGATCAAGGCGTACTACAACTTCGACATGGTCGCCTCGACCAACGGCGGCTACTTCATCAACCACATCAACTCCGCCGCCGCCGCGCCGATGAAGGCGTACTGGGACTCCCTCGGCCTCCAGCCGGAGGAGAACACCGAGGGCGCCGGCCGCTCCGACGACTACTCCTTCGAGCAGGCCGGCATCCCGACCTCCGGATACGCGATGGGCGCCGGCGCGAGGAAGACCTCCGCCCAGGCCGCCAAGTGGGGCGGCACCGCCAACCGCTCCTACGACCCCTGCTACCACCAGTCCTGTGACACCACCGGCAACATCAACGGCACCGGACTGAACCGCAGCGCGGACGGCATCGCCGCCACCCTGTGGAAGCTCGCCGTCTCCGACACCGCCCCGTCGAACGACTTCTCCCTGGCCGCCGCCCCGTCCTCCGGCAGCGTCGAACCGGGAGCGTCGGCCACCAGCACGATCTCGACGGCGACCACCAGGGGCTCCGCCCAGACGGTGCAGCTGTCGGCGTCGGGCGCCCCGGCGGGCGTGACCGTCTCCTTCAGCCCCGCCTCGGTGACGTCCGGCGACAGCTCCGCCATGACCGTCGCCACATCGGCGACCGCGGCCCCCGGCACCTACTCCCTCACGGTCACCGGCACCGGATCCGTCACGCACTCCACGACCTTCGCCCTGACGGTCAAGGGGACCGGCAGCTGCACCAGCCAGCAACTGCTCGGCAACGGGGGATTCGAGAACGGCACCACCCCCTGGACGGGCGACACCGGCGCGATCGGCGCCCACTCGGGCCAGCCCGCCCACAGCGGCAGCAGGTCCGCCTGGCTCGGCGGCTACGGCTACTCCGCCGCCGACACCCTCAGCCAGCCGGTCACCGTGCCCGCCGGATGCAGCCGAGCGACGCTGACCTACTGGCTGCACATCGACACCGGCGAGACCGGCAACACCGCCTACGACACGTTCAAGGTCAAGGTGGGCGGCACCACCCTGACGACCCTGTCCAACACCGACGCGTCCAACGGCTACACCCAGCGCACCCTGGACCTGAGCCGCTACGTCGGACAGCAGATCACCCTGACCTTCACCGCCACCGAGGACGCCAGCCTCCAGACCAGCTTCGTCCTCGACGACGCGGCCCTGCAGACCGGCTGACCTCCAACTGCCCGGAGGGGCGACGGACCGGCCCACCGGCCCGTCGCCCCTCCGGCGCACGAGCGTGACGCGGCCTGCCTCACGTCGGGCTCAGACCCGGGCGGTGAAGGGGCACTTCCAGTCGGCCGGCTTGCGGCGGCCCGAGTAGCGCCGGGCCTCGGAGAGCTGCTCGTACTCCACGAGGTTCGGATTGATGTCGCCCTGCAGCTCGATGTCCTGCTTGCGTATCTTCTCCTGGAGCCGGTCCCACAGGCCGGCGGCCTTTATCCGGTTGAACTGGGCGTGGGAGTTGAAGGCGAGCATCGGGAACGGCGGGCGGCGGCCGAGACGGCTGTGCGTCTCGTGCAGCCCGATCACGAAGAACGGGTGCCCGGCCACGCTGTACGCGAAGGCGCCGGACGAGGGGTCGCGGTCGTAGCCGTCGGCCCAGGGGTGGGTCAGGCTGTCATGATCGTGAACGGCCTGCAGCTGCTGCCACATCAGGTCCTCGAACTCGGTGTCCGGCACGTTCAACGGCCCCGAGAAGGTGGCGACGAAACTGGTGAAGGGCTTGGCCTCCCAGTCCACCGACTTCACATAGGCGTGCAGGTCCTCCGTCATCTGCCGGGCGGCCCCGTCGTCCCCGAGCCAGGTGTAGTGATGATGGGCGATACCGCCCTGCCGCCATGCCGAACGGCCGGCCAGGCAGGGAAAGGCGTCGCCGAGCAGGAACTGCCCGACTTCAGTGGCGGCGGAGGCGTCAACCGTCATGTTCGTGACCTTCGGTGAGGGGGGCATCGCCCGGGGGTGGGGCCCTGGTCGTGCTGGGGACTCTGGAAGTGAAGATCGAACCCCGCCGATTCGTCAAGGCATGGCCGCTGGGCACCTGCTCGGCCGCCCTCACCAGCGGCGACGGGACCGTGGCCGAGGGGTGCCGTGCCCCGTCGGGCGCGATGTCGCCCCGGCGGGCCGCACGCCCCGGGGGAGCCGCCGTCAGCGTGCGGCGGGAAGGCCGCTCCCGGTGCGCTTCAGGGTGCGGATCACCGGAGCGGTCTCCAGGGACCGGACGGCGTCCAGCGCGGCCACCCGCTCGGTCAGATACCGGCACAGATCATCGGCGCTGCGGCAGTTGACCGCGGCGACGAGATTGCTGGGGCCGGTGGTCATGGCGGCGAACGACACCTCGGGATGCCCGGCCAGCTCCCGCGCGACGTCGCTCAGCGCGGAGGGCCGCACGGACATCCACAGCCGTGCCTCGGTGGGGAACCCCAGGGCGGCCGGAGCGATGTCGACGGCGTAGGTGAGGACGCCGGCTCGCCGCAGCGCCTCCAGGCGGTGCCTCGCCGTGGAGTCCGCCGCGCCCATGGCGGCCGCGAGCTCGGTGTAGCCGGCCCTGCCGTCACGCGCGAGGATCTCCAGCATCGTCCGGTGCTGATCGTCGAGGACCACCGGCCCGTCGCCCGGGGAGGTCGGGGCGGGCCGCAGACGGTCGACCTGCTCCGCGGTGAGTCGGGCGGCTCCCGCCCAGGCGTTCGGCAGAGCGGTGGCGCGCAGCAGCAGGTGCGCGGAGACCGCGGTGACCCGGCTGGTTCTGGGGAGCTTGTGCAGCAGCAGGGCATCCCGCTCGGCGGCGGACGGCGTCTGGACGTTGCAGGAGATCTCCGTCCCTCCGGAGAGCAGGTACACGTAGGACGTGTCGGACCGGGCGGCCAGAGCGCCGGCGATCGCACCGGCAGCGTCCGGGGTGCACTGCAGCCGGAGAGTCCACGACGTGTAGCCCAGCAGCACGCCGTTGACCACGCCGACGACCCGGAGGACGCCGGCAGCCCGCAGTCGGCGGTAGCGGCGGGCGACCGTGTTCTCCGAGACGTCGAGGACCTCGGCGACGGCGCGGAACGGTGCGCGTCCGTCGATCTGGAGCGCATGGACCAGACCGCGGTCGACCTCATCCATGGCCACGACATCGGTGACGGTATCCATCGCACCACGCTACTTGGTGACGGGTTCCTGCGTCCTGGCGGCGCTGGATGGCTCTCCCGCGCCCTTCACGGTGATCGTGGACACGCACCGCCCGACCCGGCAGGCCTCGGCCCACCCCGACCCCACGGAAGGCTTCGATGAACGCCAACAGCAAGATCCTCGTCACGGGAGCGACCGGAAACGTGGGCCGACAGGTGGTCTCCCGGCTCCTGACGGCCCACGTCGGCGAGGTGCGGGCACTGACCCGCACCCCCGACGCGGCCCGGCTTCCGCAGCAGGCGGACGTACGCCAGGGCGACCTGGCCGACTCCGGCGCGCTGGAGTCGGCCCTGGAGGGCGTGGACGCGGTCTTCCTCATGTGGCCCTTCCACAGCGCCGAGCCGGCCGCCGCCGTCGTGGACGCCGTCCAGCGACACGCGCGCCGCGTGGTCCTGCTGTCCTCCGGCGCCGTCCAGAGCGGGCTCCCCTGGGATCGGCAGCCCCACCCGGTGGGACGCTCCCACCGGGCGGTGGAGCAGCTGATCGAAGACTCCGCTCTGCGCTGGACCCACCTGCGGCCCAGCACCTTCGCCGCCAACGCCCTGTGGTGGGCCGACCAGATCCGCACCGGTGACGCGGTACGCGGCGCCTACGGGGCCGCGGCCATGGCACCCCTGCACGAGGCGGACATCGCCGCCGTCGCGGTACGCGCCCTGACCGACGACGGCCACGACGCTGCCACGTACACGCTGACCGGCCCGGACGTCCTGACCCAGGCCGAGCAGGTCCGCGTGATCGGCGAGGCGCTCGGCCGGCCCTTGAGGTGGCAGGAGCTGTCGCGGGAAGCCGCCCGGCAGCTGCTGCTGGCCGATGCGGCGATCCCCGACTCCTTCGTGGAGGTCCTGCTGGACGGGTACGCCGAGATGCTCGACGCGCCCCGCCCCGTCACCACCGGCACGGTCGAGGAGATCACCGGCGCACCGGCGCGGACCCTGCACCAGTGGGCCCTCGACCACGCCGATGCGTTCCGTCGTCGCCGGTGAGCAGCGAAGTCACCAACCGGGAGGCGATCGGCACGGGCACCCCGTGCCGATCGGCCGCCCGCAGCAGCGCACCGCCGATCGCATCGAGCTCCAGTGGACGGCCCGCCTCCGCGTCACGTTGCATCGACGACTTGCTGTCGCCCGGGAACGCGTCGTACAGCTCCAGGGTCTTCGCGGGGTCGGCCGGCGCACCGCAGGCCCCGCTCACCGCGGCGGCCTCCGCCACCAGCGCCGACAGCTCCTCGCGCCGCTCGGTCCGCACCGCACCGATGGTCAGACCGTAATGGGCGGTGAGCAGCGCGAACGGAGCCAGGAACGCCAGCTTGCCCCAGAGCGCGGCCGTCTCGTCGTCGGCCACACGCGTGCGCACCCCCGCCTCCTCCAGCACCGCGGCCAGCGCCCCGAGGCGCTCGGGCGCTCCGGCCAGATCGATCTCGGTGAACGGGCTGCCGTGCTCGATGGTCCCCGGCGCGGTCCGGGTCGAGGCGACGCGGATGACGCCCGGCACGACGCACCGCGCGCCGTAGCGCCCGCGCAGGACGTCCGGGTGCTCGACGCCGTTGAGCAGCGGAACCACCCAGCCGTCACCGACGACGTCGGGTGGGATCCGCTCCAGCGCCGCGGCGAGAGCGGTGTGCTTGACGGCGATCAGACACAGATCGACCGGTTCCCGCAGCTCGGTGACCGCCTCGACCGGCGCGGTGAAGGCACCGAACTGCGCGCTGCGCACCGTGATGCCGTCCCGCCGCAGCACCTGCGTCGTCTCCTCCGCGGCCACACAGATCACCCGGTGTCCGGCGCGGGACAGCACACCTGCCAGGAGACCGCCGACTCCGCCCGGGCCGAGCACCGCCACGGTCCAGGGGCGTGCGGTGGGCCGGGTCGCGGGCGCCGGTGCCGCACCGGCCTCGACTCCGGTCTCGGCCCCCACCCCGGCTCCGGTTCCGCAGGCGGCCGACGGCGCGGAGAGCACCGCCCGGCAGTCCCGCCACGCGGACGCGCTCAGGAGGGGGCGAAGGCGGCTGAACAGGCTGAGCAGGCCGGCGCCCGAGGCCTCCCGGAACGCCGGGTCGACGCGGGCGATGTCGAGTTCGTTCGCGGCGGTGAGCTCGGCGAAGTCCCGCCGCAGCGCGAGGGCCGGCGTGCGGGTACGACCGGTGAATCGGTCCCGGAAGGTGGCGTCGGGGTCCGCGAGGGTGGGGTACGAGGCGTCCCGGTCGCAGCCGGCGTAGAAGTACACCAGCGCCTCGGCCTCGGCGCCGATGACCGCGGCCAGTTCCGCGCGGCGGTCGAGCGGCAGCAGGGGTGTGGCGAAGCCGTCGGTTCCGTAGAAGGCGTGGCACAGGCCGGCGAGCCGCAAGGCCGGCCGGGCGCCCCACGCGGCGAGCTGTTCCTGCACTCGGTGGAGGTGGGTCAGGAGCGTCCCGCCGGGATGCCCGAGCGTGTCGGCGCCCAACTCGCGCACCATGTCGGTGACGCGGGCGATGACCGGACCGATATCTGAACCGCTGTCGGAAGCGAATTCTGAACCGCTCTTTGCACTGATCTCGAAATCGATGCCTGAACCGCTGTCAGAAGCGGCTCTGGGGTCATTGATGCCTGAACGATGGGCGTCAGGAGGTACGGAGAACATGGGGTTCGGGCTCCTCTCGGTGCTTGACGGGTCGGCACCTGCCCAGGCCCGCGCCGGCCGTCCGGCCTGGTGCGGGAGCGGGGCGTGGTTGCCGCCCTCGGCCCTGCGGTGATCATCGAGGAAGCCTCAAATCCGAGTCAATCCCAGGGTTTTCTTGCCCCTGCCCAAGCAATCGCTTGGATTTCGCCGTCGACCTGCCGGACGCCGCCCGCCTGGCCCGCCGGCGGCCCCGCATTGTGCCCGGACCTGTGCGGAGAGCGCATCTTTTGACCTGCCGGGGCGTCGTGCCTACGCTCGGAAGTGACATCTGATTGAGGTTGCAACGATGTCCGCGAAGCAGGTTCGGAGTCCTGCCAAGTCGCCCCCGTACGGTGCGTCAGGGCCTCGCGCGTTCCCGGCGCACGGCGGTGAGCCCAGGAGAACTCCACATCGACATGCCGATGCATCGGCAACGCACCAACCCCGAGAGGGGACGACGATCATGCGCGCGAAGACCAGGACCCACCGCATAGCCGCGGCACTGTGCGCAGTGCCCTTCCTCGTGCTCGCCGGGGCCGGCGCCGCCAGCGCGGCTCCCGCCGCCGCACCGGCAGCCGCACCCACCCATGCCTCCGCCCACGGGTGGGACTGTGACGACGACTGGCGCTGGGGCGACTGCCACGACCACTTCGGCTACGACGACTACGGAATCAGCGTCATCGTCATCGGCTGATCATCCGGGCCGCGAGAGCCGACAACCTTCTACCGCAGGGGACCTGCCCGCACGGGCCGGGCCCCTGCCACCGTGCCGGCCGCCGGACGGTCGGCGAGGCGCGGACGCCGCCGACCGTTCTCCGGTCGGCGGCGTCGGACGGACCCGGCGTCAGGCGGCTTGCTGCAGTCGGTGCAAGGACGCCACCAGCTTGTCCACCTCCTCGGGCGTGTTGTACAGCGCGAGGGAGGCACGGGCCGCGCTCTCCACGCCGTAGTGGGCCAGAGCGGGCTGGGCACAGTGATGACCGGCCCGGATGGCGATGCCGTCGCGGTCCAGCCAGTCAGCGACCTGTGACGGATCGTGACCGGCGAGGGTGAAGGTGAGTACGGCGATCCGCTCGGGCGCGGAACCCAGCAGCTCGAGCCCCGGAACCGTGGACATGGCCTGTTGTGCGTGCGCCATGAGCGAGGTCTCGTAGGCGGCGATGGCGTCCCGGTCGAAGGACGTCAGCCAGTTGAGCGCGGACAGCAGACCGACCACGCCGGAGATGTGCCCGGTACCGGCCTCCAGGAGGTGCGGCACCGGTGCGTAGGAGGTACGGGCGAAGCTGACCGACTCGATCATGTTGCCGCCGCCCTGCCAGGGCGCCATGCTCCGCAGGATCTCGGGCTTGGCGTACAGGGCGCCGATCCCCGTGGGCGCGAACAACTTGTGGCCGGAGAACACATAGAAGTCGGCGTCCAGGTCCTGCACGTCGACGGGGAAGTGCGCCACCGCCTGCGCCCCGTCCACCAGCACCTTGGCCCCGTAGCGGTGCGCGAGCGCGGTCATCTCGCGGACCGGCGGGACGGTGCCGAGCACATTCGACGCATGGCTGATCGCCACGAGTTGGGTGCGCATCGACAGCAGATCGGCGTACGCGGTGAGGTCGATCTGCCCGTCCGGTTGCAGCGGTACGGGCACCACCCGGGCCCGGGTCTCCTTGGCGACCAACTGCCAGGGGACGATGTTGGAGTGATGCTCCAGCACCGGTACGAGGATGTCGTCCCCGGGGCCGAGGTTGGCCCGTCCCCAGCTCTGGGCGACGAGGTTGATCGCCTCGGTGGTGCCGCGTACGAAGACGACGTCGTCCGGTGACGGCGCGCCGAGGAACTGCGCGACCGCCGCCCGGCCCGCCTCGTACGCCTCGGTGGCCTCCCGGGCCATGGTGTGGGCACCACGGTGGATGTTGGAGTTGGCGGATCCGTAGAAGCCCGCCAGCGTCTCGATCACCTGCCGCGGCTTCTGCGTGGTGGCCCCGTTGTCCAGCCAGACCAGCGGGTGCCCGTTCACGGTCCGGTGCAGGATGGGAAAGTCCCGCCGCGCCAACTCGGGTGAGAAGGCGACCGGTTGACCGGGGAGACCGGCGGGTGCTGAGGGTGGGGGAGTGCCGGGGTGGGAGGTGGCGGACGGTGCCCCTTCGGCGACCGGGGGCGCGGCCGGAGCCGGAGCCGGAGTCGTCGCCGGAGCCGTCATGGGGGCCGTGGTCGCGGCCGGCGCGGTGGCGGGAGTCGTGACCGCATGCAGTGCCGCGGCCGGATCCGTGGTCGCCTGCGGGACCGTGCCGGGCCACTGACCCCGCGTCACGTCAGGAGTAGTCATGGTAGTTGGAGACCTCGACGTTCTGGAGCACGGCGAGCGCGTCCTCCACCAGCACCGCGGTGTTGAAGTACGCCGTCATCAGGTACGACGTGATGCCCTTCTGGTCGACGCCCATGTTGCGCATCGACAGGCCGGGCTCCACCTCGTCCTCGACCTTCGCCGGGCGCAGGCCCACCACGCCCTGCTCGGCCTCGCCCACGCGCATCAGCAGGATCTCGGTGGTGCCGACGCCCGCACCGCCGGAGAACCGCACCTTGTCGGAGGGCAGCAGGGGGACCCCGCGCCAGGTCAGCAGCGGGCTGCCGAAGCGGTTGTCGATGATCGGGGGCACGCCCCGGCGCGTACACTCCCGGCCGAACGCGGCGATGGCCCTGGGGTGGGCGAGGAAGTAGCCGGGCTGCTTCCAGACGCGGGTCAGCAGCTCGTCGAGGTCGTCGGGGGTCGGAGAGCCGGTGCGGGCCTGCACCCGCTGCCCGGGGGCGACGTTGTTGAACAGGCCGAACTCCGGGTGGTTGAGCAGCGAGGCCTCCTGCCGCTCGCGCAGCGCGTGGACGGTGAGGTTGGACTGGGCGCGGGTCTGGTCGATCGGCCCGTTGTAGAGATCGGAGACCCTGGTGTGCACGCGCAGCACCGTCTGGGCGAGGGTCATGTGGTACTCGCGGGGTGTGTCCTCGTAGTCGACGAACGTCCCGGGGAGGTCCGGTTCGCCGTCGTGCCCGGCCTTGAGGTCGACCGGCACCTCGGCGCCCGGCAGCACGCCGTCCGCCGCGAGGTAGGCGTCCATCGCCCCGCGCACCGTCGCGTCGCGCTCGCACAGCCCGGCGAGCACGCTGCGCTCGACGCACAGCGCCACGCCGGGGGTGAGCGCCTTGACGCGGTACGACAGGGGCTCGCCACGGGTCCAGGCGTCGAGGTCGAAGAACTGGCCGTCGCCGATCACTTCGAGCAGGGCGTCCTCGCCGTAGCGGCCGCTCACCCGCTTCTCGGCGCGGCCCTGGGCGATCACCCACAGCCGGTCGTGCGCGTCACCGTCCTGCGCGAGCAGCTGCCCGGCCTCGAAGGGAACTTCCGTGAAGGCGCCCGCCAGTTCGGTCAGCAGCGCGTCGTCGGCCTCCCTGAGGTAGGGCAGTTCCCGCAGGTCTCCGGGGATGATCCGGGGTGAGCCGCCGTCGGAGTGGGTGCTGATGCGGTCGTCTCCGAGGACGTACGTACGGCGGCGGTTGACGCGGAAGACACCTGCTTCGACGTCCACCCAGGGCAGGGCGCGCAGCAGATAGCGCGGGGTGATGCCGCGCATCTGCGGAGTGGTCTTGGTGGTGGTCGCGAGCTGCCGTGCCGCATTCGGGCTGAGACTCATCTGGTCGTTCACAGGGACCTCCTCGCACACAGGCATGCCGAACGACCGGCGCGGGGCCGACGGCATGCGGGAACGAACCGATCGTGTTGTCGGGCTCGGTGGGCCCGCAACCGACCGTCTGCCGGGGTGCGGCCTGAAACGCTCGCCGAACTGACGGCGCAAGTCCGTATGCCTGAGCGACCACGCGGCGTCGTGCCGCCGGTACCACGCGTCGGCATAGCGGAATTAGTCATTCCATCGACGTCGCGGCATGTCACTCGACGTCACATGGCGCCCCATATACGACCAGATTCGCCCTCATAACGCTACTTTGCGTTTCCTAAAGGGTGACTTATGGCGCTGGCCTATGACGATCCGCCAGGGTCTGGTGAGGTATGCGGGTAGGGGCGGGGCACACGGAGACCGAGGGGAGCGGGGGTAGGGGACCGCGTTTGTTGGGGACTTGTGTGAAAGGGGTGTCGTTGGGGGTGGAGGGTCCGTAGTGTCGGCTGGCGCCGGAGCCTGCTCTGGGGATTCTTCGTGGGATCCGCCCCTTGGCTCCTGGACCATGAGGCAGTGCTTGCGCCGAGGGAGCAGTGGTGACATCCCTGATCGTACCGGTCATGATCACATTCGGGATCTTCCTGTTGGCCATGGTGGCCGTGGGTATCGCGACCTATCAGGACACGTTGACGTTCTCTGATTTCGCTTTGGGCGGCCGCCGGTTGAGTGCGCCGCTCGCGGCCCTCTCCGCGGGGGCCAGTGACATGTCCGGCTGGCTGTTCCTGGGGCTGCCGGGTGCGGTGTACGCGGCCGGCATCGGCGCCTCGTGGATTGCCGTCGGCCTGGCCGTCGGCACGTATCTGAACTGGCGCCTGGTCGCGCCGCGCCTGCGCACGTACACGGAACTGGCCGGCGACGCCAAGACGTTGTCGGCGTACTTCGAGGAGCGGTTCGAGGACGGCAGCAGGATGCTGCGGGTGGTCTCGGCGACCGTCACCGTCGTGTTCTTCACCGTCTACGTCGCCAGTGGCCTGCTGGCCGGGGGCGTCCTCTTCGAGGGCATCTTCGGCGGCGGCTTCGAGTTCGCGCTCACCGTCTTCGCCGTGGTGATCGTCGTCTACACCGTCCTGGGCGGCTTCCGCGCGGTCAGCGTGACGCACTCGGTGCAGGCCACACTGATGTTCTGCGCGGCCGTGGCGCTCCCGACGATCGGCATCGGGCTGCTCGGGGGCTTCGGCGCGGTGCACGAGGCGCTCACCAGCAAGAGCCCGGCCTTGATGGACATGGGGGCCAAGGCCGGTTTCGACGGCGCGCGTTGGGCGTCGGGCGAGCCGCTCGGCGCGGTGGCGGTGATGTCGCTGCTCGCCTGGGGACTGGGGTACTTCGGGCAACCGCACATCCTGGCCCGCTTCATGAGCATCCGCAGTACGCGGGAGATTCCCCTGGCCCGCCGTATCGGTGTGGGCTGGGTGGTCGTCTCGCTGGCCGGCGCTTCGCTGGTGGGGCTGGTGGGTGTCGCCGCGCTGGACCAGCCGCTGGAAAACCCCGAGACCGTGTTCATCGCGCTGTGCGCCCAGTTGGTCAACCCGTGGATCGCCGGCATTCTGCTGGTGGCCGTGCTGGCCGCGATCAAGTCCACTGCCGACAGTCAGCTGCTGGTCTCGGCGATGGCCCTGACCGAGGACTTCTACCGGGCCTTCGTCAAACGGCGGGCCTCGGACGCGTCGATGGTGCTGGCGTCCCGTGTGGCGGTGGTGGCCGTCGCGGTGGTGGCGTACGTCATCGCGCTCAGCGGGGGCGCCGTGCTGGACATCGTCGCCTACGCCTGGGCGGGCTTCGGCTCCGCCTTCGGGCCCGTGATCCTGCTGTCGCTGTACTGGCCGCGGATGACACGGGCGGGGGCGATGGCCGGCATGCTCACCGGGGCGGTCACCGTGGTGCTGTGGAAGCACATCGACCCCCTCCTCGGGCCGCTGCAGTCGGGCGTGTACGAGATGGTGCCGGGGGTGCTGGCGGCCACGGCGGCGGCACTGCTGTTCGGGAAGTTCGTCGGCCGTCCGCCGCGACGGGTCTGGTCCGGCGCCATGGAGAAGCGCGCGGCGTCCTCGGTCCCGGTCGGCTGAATCGGAGGAGCGGGCCGCCCCCCTGACGTCCCCGCCCGGCGCCGGTCCGCGCACGGAGCTGCGGGCACCGCCCGGCGGTGCTGTGCTGGAGGTGGCGCGGGACGCCAGGGGCCTACGTGCTCGTCACAGCGGGTAGTCGCATCGTCACAGCGGGTACGGTTTCCCTGACGCGGCGTGATCGGACAGCGGCGCGCGACGACGCGCGCCGAACGAGCCGCGGACGACGCGCGCCGCATGAGCCGCGAAGGAGCCGACCGTGGACACGGGCACGAAGCAGGACACCAACGGGCGGCACTGCCTGGTGACCGGTGCCACCGGCTACATCGGCGGACGGCTGGTGCCGGAGCTGCTGCGGGCCGGCCACCGGGTGCGCTGCCTCGCCCGGACCCCCGGCAAGCTGCGCGACCACCCCTGGGCACCGGACGCCGAGGCGGTCGAGGGCGACGTCACCGACCCGGCGTCGGTCGCCCGGGCCATGCGCGGCATCGACGTCGCCTACTACCTGGTGCACGCACTGGGCACCGGACGCGACTTCGAGGAGAAGGACCGCACCGCCGCGCGGATCTTCGCCGAGCAGGCGCACGCCGCAGGGGTACGGCGGATCGTCTACCTGGGCGGTCTGACGCCCGAAGGCGTCCCGGAACGGGAGTTGTCCCGGCACCTGCGCTCGCGGGCCGAGGTGGGGCGCATCCTCCTGGACGGTCCGGTCCCCGCCACGGTGCTGCGCGCCGCGGTGATCATCGGGTCGGGCTCGGCGTCCTTCGAGATGCTGCGCTACCTGACCGAACGCCTTCCGGTGATGGTCACCCCGAGCTGGGTGCGCACCCGCATCCAGCCCATCGCGGTCCGCGACGTGCTCCGATACCTGGTCGGCTCCGCGACGATGCCGGACCACGTCAACCGCCCCTTCGACGTCGGCGGCCCCGATGTCCTCACCTACCGGGACATGATGCGCCGGTACTCGACCGTCGCCGGCCTGCGCCGTCGGCTGATCGTGCCCGTGCCGGTGCTCACCCCGGGGCTGTCCAGCCACTGGGTCGGGCTCGTGACACCCGTACCGGCCTCCCTCGCGCGACCGCTCACCGAGTCGCTGCGCCATGAGGTCGTCTGCCACGAGCACGACATCGCCCGGTACGTCCCCGACGCCCCCGGGCAACCACTGCCGTACGACGAGGCGCTGACGCTCGCACTGCGCCGGGTGCGCGACGCCCAGGTCGCCACCCGCTGGTCGTCGGCCTCGGTGCCCGGCGCGCCGAGCGATCCGCTGCCCACCGACCCGGACTGGGCCGGCGGCAGCCTGTACGAGGACGAACGCCGGCTGACCGTCGCCGCGTCGCGCGAGTCCCTGTGGCGGGTGATCGAAGGCATCGGCGGCGACAACGGCTGGTACTCCTTCCCCCTGGCCTGGGCGGTGCGGGGGTGGCTGGACCGCTTCGTCGGCGGCGTCGGCCTGCGGCGCGGCCGGCGGGACGCCGAGCGGCTGCGGGTGGGCGACTCGCTGGACTTCTGGCGGGTGGAGGAGATCGAACCGGGCCGTCTGCTGCGACTGCGCGCCGAGATGCGGCTGCCGGGCCTGGCCTGGCTGGAGATGTACGCGGAGCACGACGCCGAGGGCCGCACCCGCTACCGGCAGCGCGCCGTGTTCCACCCCCGCGGACTGTCCGGGCACGCCTACTGGTGGAGCGTCTCCCCCTTCCACGCCGTCGTCTTCGGCGGGATGGCGCGCAACATCTCGCAGGCCGCCGCGAAGGGCATGAGCGCGCACAGCACACCCACGCCGGCGGACCACCACCCGGACGCCCGCGACGGGCGAAGTGCCCCGTAACAGCCCCGACATGACACCAGGAGAGGCGCCATGACCGTCGCGGTCGTCCTGTTCACCGCGGACCTGCGGCTGCACGACCATCCCCCGCTGCGGGCCGCGCTGCGCGCCGCGGACGAGGTCGTGCCGCTGTTCGTCCTCGACCCCGGCATCCGAGCGGTGGGCTTCGACGTCCCCAACCGGCGCGCCTTCCTCGCCGACTGCCTGGCCGACCTCGACGCCGGGCTCCGCGAGCGCGGCGGCCGGCTCGTGCTGCGCTCGGGGCAGGTGGCGCGGGAGGTGGGCCGGATCGCCGCCGAATGCGGAGCCGGCGAGGTGCACATGGCGGCCGGTGTCACCCGCTACGCCCACCGGCGGGAGGAGCTCGTCCGCAAGGAGCTCCGGGAGCGCGGGGTGGACCTGCACGTGCACGACGCGGTGATCACGGCCCTCGCTCCCGGGGCGGTGACCCCGGCCGGATCCGACCACTACGCCGTCTTCACCCCCTACTTCCGCCGCTGGTCCGCGGAACGACTGCGGGACACCTGCCCGGCGCCCCGGACCGTGCGCGTACCCGCCGAGGTGCGCTCCGAGCCGCTGGTGTCCCGCGACACGGTGTCCGGCACCTCACCGGGCCTGCCCGCGGGCGGGGAACGCGCCGGCCGACAGCGGTTCTCGAACTGGAAGCGGTCCGGCCTGGGCGCCTACGAGGAGCGGCACGACGACCTCGCCGGCGACGGGACCTCCCGCCTCTCGCCCTACCTCCACTTCGGGGCCCTCTCGCCCGTCGAGCTCGTCCAGCGGGCCCGCGCGCACGGCGGCCCCGGGGCGGAGGCGTTCGTGCGCCAGCTGTGCTGGCGCGACTTCCACCATCAAGTACTGGCGGCCCGGCCCGGCTCGTCCGTGAGCGACTACCGCACGCGCGACGACCGCTGGCGCACGCGGGACGACGCGGCCGAGGAGATCACCGCGTGGCAGGAGGGCCGCACCGGCTATCCCGTCGTCGACGCCGCGATGCGGCAGCTGCGACACGAGGGCTGGATGCACAACCGGGCCCGCCTCCTGGTGGCCAGCTTCCTCACCAAGACCCTCTACGTGGACTGGCGGATCGGCGCCCGGCACTTCCTGGACCTGCTGGTGGACGGCGACATCGTCAACAACCAGCTCAACTGGCAGTGGGTCGCCGGAACCGGCACCGACACCCGCCCCCACCGTGTGCTCAACCCGGTGGTCCAGGGCAGACGCTTCGACGCCCAGGGGACGTACGTACGCCGCTGGGTGCCCGAACTGCGGGACGTGCACGGCAAGGCGGTCCATGAACCCTGGCGGCTGCCCGCGCCCGAACGCGCCCGCCTGGACTACCCCGAGCCGCTCATCGACCTCGCGGACGGCCTCGCGCGCTTCCGACACGCCCGGGGCCGAGGCTGACGGACTTCGCACGCCACGGGCGGCCGGCGGCTCGTGCTGGGCCGTCGGAGTGAGCCGTGCTCCGGCGAGGGCTCCTACCGGGCAGGGATCACCGCATGCCCGGGGGCGCTGTCTGAGACGTCCTGGCGCGGCCCCCCCGGCGCGGGTGGCCGGCGGCCCCCGGACCGGACGAAGGAGGGCGTGTGAAGACCGTATCGGGGCCGACCGACCACGTGGTCGTCGTCGGTGCCGGGCTGTCCGGCCTCTCCGCGGCCCTGCACCTGCTGGGGGCGGGCCGCCGGGTCACCGTGGTCGAACGGGACGCCGGGCCGGGCGGACGAGCCGGCCGGCGCGCACTCGGCGGGTACCACCTGGACACCGGCCCGACCGTGCTGACGATGCCGCACCTCGCCGACGAGGCCTTCGCCGCCGTCGGCGACAGCCTGTACCGGCGGGTGGACCTCGTCGCGCTGCACCCCGCCTACCGGGCCCGCTTCGCCGACGGCTCGCACCTCGACGTCCACACCGACGGCGACGCCATGGAAGCGGAGGTGCGGCGCTTCGCGGGCGCCGCCGAAGCCGACGGCTACCGGCGTCTGCGGTCCTGGCTCGAACGGCTCTACCGGGCCCAGATGCGCCGCTTCATCGACACCAACTTCGACTCGCCCCGCCAGCTCCTGCACCCGGACCTGGCCCGGCTGGCGGCGCTCGGCGGATTCGGCCGGCTCGATCCGCGCATCGGCAGGTTCCTCTCCGATGCCCGTCTGCGGCGCGTCTTCTCCTTCCAGTCGCTGTACGCGGGCCTGGCCCCGGCCCGGGCGCTCGCCGCGTACGCCGTGATCGCCTACATGGACACGGTGGCCGGCGTGTGGTTCCCGCGCGGCGGCATGCACGCGCTGCCGCAGGCGATGGCCGACGCGGCCGGCGAGGCGGGCGCCACGTTCCGCTGGTCGGCCGAGGTGACGGAACTGGAGCGCTCGGCCGGCCGGGTCCGGGCCGTACGCCTCGGCTCCGGGGAGCGCATCACCTGTGACGCGGTGGTCCTCAGCCCCGATCTGCCGGTGGCGCACCGACTTGTGGGGCGCACACCACGGCGCCCGCTGCGGCTGCGCCATTCCCCTTCCGCGGTGATCCTGCACGCCGGCACCGACCGCACCTGGCCGGACCTCGCCCACCACACGATCTCCTTCGGCGCGGCCTGGGAGCGCACCTTCGACGAACTGACGCGTACGGGGCAGCCGATGAGCGATCCGTCCCTGCTCATCACCCGCCCCACGACCCACGACCCGCAACTCGCCCCACCGGGCAGGCATCTGCACTACGTCCTCGCGCCCTGCCCCAACACCGCCACCGGGCCGTCCGCCGCAGCCTGGCGCGACCTCGGGCCGCGCTACCGCGACAGCCTGGTGGCCGAGCTGGAACGTCGCGGCCTGCACGGGTTCGGGGACCACATCGAGCACGAACTCCTGGTGACTCCCGCCGACTGGACGGCGCAGGGACACGCGGCGGGCACGCCCTTCTCGGTCTCGCACACCTTCGCCCAGACCGGCCCCTTCCGGCCGCGCAACCTCGTGCGCGACCTCGACAACGTCGCACTGGCCGGCTGCGGGACGACGCCCGGGGTCGGGGTGCCCACCGTGCTCATCAGCGGCAAGCTCGCCGCCGCCCGCATCACCGGCGGCCGCCCGCCGGCCCCCCGCAGCGCCGCCGCGCCGACCGCCCCGCACCGCCCCGGCCAGGAACGGCGGCCGCGATGACCCGTCGCGAACTGGCTGCCGCCGGCATCACCGACCCCGCCCTGCGCACGGCCTACACCCACTGCCGGCAGCTCAACGCCCGCCACGGCAAGACGTACTTCCTCGCCACCCGTCTGCTGCCGGTCGAACGCCGCTGTGCCGTCCACGCGCTGTACGGCTTCGCCCGCTGGGCGGACGACATCGTCGACGACCTCGACCGGCGGCGCACACCCCCCGAGCGGGACCGGCTGCTGCGGCTGCTGGAGCACGACCTCGCGCACGGCCTGCGCACCGGCGGCGGCGACCAGCCCGTGGTGCGGGCCGTGGCCGACACCGCCGCCCGGTACGCGATCGAACCCCGGCTGTTCGCCGACTTCCTGGCCTCGATGCGCGACGACCTGAGCGTCACGGACTATCCGACATACGCCGACCTGCGCGCCTACATGCACGGTTCGGCGGCGGTGATCGGGCTGCAGATGCTGCCCGTCCTCGGGACCGTGGTGCCCCGCGAGACGGCGGCACCGCACGCGGCGGCCCTCGGAGTGGCCTTCCAGCTCACCAACTTCCTGCGGGACGTGGGCGAGGACCTGGACCGCGGCCGCGTCTACCTGCCGGCGGACCTGCTCGCCGCCCACGGGGCGGACCGGCCGCTGCTGGAATGGAGCCGCCGCACCGGACGCCGCGACCCGCGGATCCGCGCCGCGTTCGCCGCCGCCGAGGCCCTGACGAGAGCGGTGTACCGCGAGGCGGAACCGGGCATCGCCATACTCGACCCCCGGGTACGGCCCTGCATCCGTACCGCCTACACGCTGTACGGGGGCATCCTCGACGCGATCGCCGCCGACGACTACGCCGTACTGCACCGCCGCTCCGTGGTGCCGCGCCGACGCCGGGCGGTAACGGCCGCGGCCGGCATCGTCCGCATCCTGGGAGCCCGCGCCCGTACCGGCCCGCCGCGCCCCGTGGCACCGGTACGCAGCGAGCCGACCCCCCAACGGGCGGGGGACCGGCGGTGACCGACCGGCGGGAACGGGCGGACTGGAGATCACCACTGCGGCTGCGCCGCGGCCCGAAGTGGGAGGCACAGCCGCCCACCTGGCGCGAGGCGCGGCCCACCCTGATCGCCGACGCCCTCAAACGCGCCGGCGCGCGGCCGTCGGGCAACTGGTTCGTCGTGGGAGCCTCCCGGGACGTGACCGCCGGCGGCCGCCCCCGCGGCAGGACGGTGGCCGGCGTGGAGGTCGTCCTGTGGCGGACCGCGGCGGGTGCGCTGCGAGCCGGGCCCGGCGCGTGCCCCCACCTGGGGGCTCCACTGCGCGACGGCCGGGTGGTGTGCGGCACGCTGGTGTGCCACTGGCACGGACTGGCCCTGGACGGCGGCCCGTTCGCCGGCTGGGAGCCGTTCCCGGTCCACGACGACGGCGTGCTGGTGTGGGTGCGGCTCGACGAGGTCGGGGGCGAGGAGCCGCTGGAACGCCCCGTGGTGCCCGCCCGACCGGCGGCCGGGGCGGTGGACGCGGTGTGCACGGCGGTGGGACGGTGCGCGCCGCAGGACGTGGTCGCGAACCGGCTCGACCCCTGGCACGGCTCGTGGTTCCACCCGTACTCGTTCGTCGACCTCCGCGTGGTCCGCGTACCGCGTCACGAACAGGACGACGCGTTCGCCGTCGAGGTGTCGTTCCGCGTCGCCGGCCGCCTGGTGGTGCCCGTGCGCGCGGAGTTCACCGCACCCGAGCCGCGCACCGTCGTCATGCGCATCACCGAGGGCGAGGGGGCGACGTCCGTGGTCGAGACGCATGCGACGCCGCTGACCGCGAGTGCGGCGGCGGAACCGAGAACGGCCGTCATCGAGGCCGTCGTCGCCGCGTCGGACCGGCGGGGCTTCGCCCTGGCGCGCGCCGCCGCACCGATGCTGCGCCCCCTGATGCGCCGGGCTGCGGGCCGGCTGTGGCGCGACGACCTGGCCTACGCCGAGCGCCGCTGGGCCCTGCGGAGCACCGGGCGCTTCCCCGGCTGAGCGGACCTGCCCGGCCCGCCCGGCCGTTCAGCGGCGGGCCGCCGCACCCGCCAGGGCCCGCAGGACCCGGGAGCGGCCCGCCCTCGGCACCGTCCACAGCACCTGGCCGCGGATCCCCCAGTCGGCGAGCAGGGCGTTGGCCGCCAGGAAGCCCGAGGTCGCCGCGCGCTCCATCAAGGCCACCGGAAGGCGGGTGCGGACCAGGTCGCCGGCGACCATCACGCGCGGGTGCGGGGTCCGTACGGACGGCCGGCGGTGGTGGCCACCGACGTCGAACAGCGGGCAGTCGGACCGCCATTCATGGCGCGCGTCCACGATCCGCGCCTCCCGTGTCTCCGGATAGACCTCGCGCAGCCGGTCGACGACCTGTTCCTGCACCCGCTTCGGCTCCGCGGCGGGATCGACCGCGTAGGCGTGCAGCTCCACCACCGAACCGCCGGTGCGCGCCGCCCAGCGGGCCGCCTCGCCCTCCCAGCGGTCGAGGACACTGACGTTGTCCAAGCCCCCGAATCCGCTGGTGCCGAGGAAGCCGGCGCGGTCCTCGCGCACCGGCCGGTCGAGCCACAGGCGCGAGACGAGGAACGGTGGTGCGGTGCGCAGCCCCTGGACGTCCGCGCGCCACCCCGCGCTGCCCAGGCCCGGTGACCTCGCCACGATCCCGCGCAGTCCGGCCGTGTCGAGTGCGAGGACCACCGCCTGGTGACGCTCCGCCGTCCCGTCGGTCTCGACCTCCAGACCGCCGTCGACCGGGCGGACCGCACCGACCGGAGTGCCGGTACGGACGTCGACCCCGTGCTTCTCCAGATAGCCGCCGAGCGGCTCCCACAGAGCCCGGGGGAAGGGCTCGCCCGGCACGTCGAAGAGCAGGCCCTCGGAAGAGCCGAGGAAGTAGATGTGGAACATCACCAGCAGCTCGGCGGCGGACAGTTCACGCGGATCGGCGAAGAAGCTGCGGGAGAACACCTCGAACGCGAGATGGTGCGCGGCCTCGGGGAAGCGGACGCGGGCGAGGAAGTCGGTCGCACTGACACCGTCGTAGCGCCCGTAGACCTCGGGCACCCGTACGTCGAGCAGCGGCAGCGCGGCGCGCGGGTCCATCGAGGCGAGGTCGCGCCAGCCGAACGTCGGGCTCAGGGCGGCGAATCCGAGCGCGCTCCAGGGCGGTGTCCGGGGCACTCGGGCGAAGCTGTCGGTCAGGCCGCCGCTGTGCCGCAGGGGGTAGTCGGGCAGGGGGACGAGGCAGGTGAGAGCGGGGTCGGTCCGCCGCAGCAGACCGCGCAGGTTGTAGTACTGGCGGAAGAAGGCGTGGAAGCCGCGGCTCATGGTCACTTCGGAGCCGTCCGCCAGGCACGTCCGCCATCCGGCGAGGCGCCCGCCGAGCGACGCCTCCCGCTCGTGGAGCGTCACCCGCACACCGCGTTCGGCGAGGGCCGTGGCCGCGGCGATGCCGGCGATGCCCCCACCGACCACCGCGACACGGGGTGCGTCGCCGTCGGCGAAGCGCGCCCGGCCCGGGACGGGCATCAGGACCTGCGCCTTGCGGTCGCGGCCCCTCCGGGCGGCCCCGGCGCGCCCGAAGGCGCTCATCCGGCGGGCTCCGTCACCGGGGCGGAACCGTTGCGGCCGAGGAAGGTGTGGACGATGCCGGTCTGCCAGCCGGTGACGGGGGCGGTGCGCACACCGGTGAAACCGGCCCGCGCGAGCCGGGCCGCGAACACCGGGGCGGTGTCGAAGGCGAGGACGCTGTGCCACAGGTGGCGGTAGAGCGCCCGGTCACCGTTCAGGGTTCCCGCCGGGATGATCAGGGTCCGGCACACCGCCGTCCACAGCGCCCGGTGGCGCGGGGATCCGCTGAGGCTGTAATCGTGCACGGCCAGCCGGCCGCCGGGACGCAGCAGGGCCCGCATGACGGCGAACGTGCCGTCCGGGTCGGTGACGTTGCGCAGCAGATAGGCGGCGAAGACGGCGTCGAAGGGACCCTCGTCGACGGTGCGCAGTTCCTCGGCGGTCAGATGCAGGAACCGGACGGTGGTGGGCCACCGTTTGGCCTGCGCGCGTTCCAGCATGCCGGCGGAGGCGTCGACGGCCGTGATCCGGACGCGCGGAGCGGCGTGCAGGAGGGCCCGGGTGGAGGCGCCCGTACCGCAGCCGAGGTCCAGGACATGCAGACCGGCGCCCTCGTGTGGCAGGCGCAGCCGGCGGGCCGACCGCAGCAGGCCGGAGCGGTGGCCGGGGTTGAGCGCCGTGAGGCGGTCGTAGCTGTGGGACGCGTGGTCGAAGGCGCGGGTGAGGTCGTGGTCGCGCAGCAGCGTCATCGGCGGCTCTCCTCGGACGGGGCGGTCGCGGTCACCCCGGCGACGGGGCGGCGGGGCAGGAAGGGCAGCTCCGCCGCGGTGCGGAGCATGGGCCCGACGGGCGTGCGCAGACCGATGCCGAACTCCTCCCAGGGCGTGGTGGCGCCGTCGAGGAAGCGCAGCAGTCGCGCCGTCGGGACACGACGGAACAGGTCGGTGAAGAACCCGGGGCCGTCGATCCGGCCGGTGTCCAGCGCCCGCAGCAGCACGGCATCCATGGCGAGCGCCCGCCGGCCGTGCGGACGGGGCGCGAGGTCGCCTCCGTCGCGCAGCGCGGCGGCGATCGCCCGGCTCTGCCGCTGCACGGCGGCGAAGGTGTAGCCGGTCGCGGGCCGGGTGGCACCGCCGGCCGCCCCGACGCGGAAGACGGCCGGCCCGATCCGGCGGGGGAAACGTGCGTCGGTCATGGGGATGACGCCCTGCTCGGCCGATTCCACGGTGAGCGCCCCCAGCCGCAGCACCTCGCCGGTGTAGTGGCGCAACGCAGCCTCGTACGCGGCCGTGGTGAGCGGCCTGCGGGAGAACTCGGTGTACTCGACCAGCGCCCGGTCGGGCGCGAGGGGCAGCACATAGCCGAACGCGAGTCCGTGGCGCGGCTGCGGCACCCGGAAGTCCATCAGGTCCGCGACCTCGGGGTCGAAGCACCCACCCGCCGTGCGCACGAACCAGCCGCGGAAGTGCTGGAGCAGCGTCGTACGGGCCGGCGGCAGACGGCGCAGGGGCCGGGAGTCGAAGACGTAGCGGCCCCGCAGGAGGAGGGCCCGGCCGTCGGGGGCGGCGCAGCGGACCTCGGCCCCGCCGGCGGCGGTGCGCACGGCCTGGGCCGTCGCGCGCAGGACACACGCCTGCGGGTACCGGGCCAACCGGGAGTGCACCAGCTCTTCGAAGGGCGCGGACCGCAGCATCCGGTAGCGCAGCGGTGTGGTGTCGGTGGTGACCTGCCGGCCGTCCGGGCCGCGGACCCGCAGCCGCGACCACGAGGCGGCCACCGCCTCCTCGAACTCCCCGGGCGCGTCGTCCCAGTAGCACCAGGTGCGCTCGGCGGGTCGCAGCGGTCCGTCGGGCGCCTCCACCACGGTCACCGAGGTGGTACCCGTCCGCGTCAAGCAGTGCGCGAGGCTCAGTCCGGCCGCGCCGCCCCCCACCACGACGACCTCCGCCCGCCCGGCCGGTGTGGTGGCGCGGCGGCTCACCGCGCCGGCCGTCCGACCGCCGGTGCCCCGTCCCAGGATCGAACGCGCTGACCGGTCATCATCCGCCTCCTTCACGCTGCCGTCGGCACGGGCCGACGGCGACGGGCGGTCCAGCCGATCACGTCACAGGCGTCGATGCCAGTCGCCGCAACGTCGTCCGGCCGGAGGCGACCGCATCGGGTGACGGCTCGTTACCGCCGTACGACCGAACCGCCGTACGACCGGCTCCGCGGCCACCGGCGGTGCGGGGGACCGGTGTGTCGGTCAGCCCTCCGGCATCTCCGCGAGCCGGAAGGGCCCCGCGGCGCCGGGGCCGAACATCACGGGGAGGCTGCGGCCCTGCGGGACGACGACGAGCGGCTCGTTGCGGTATTCCCGGAGGAAGTTCTCCAGCGGCTCCCAGATGAGGCTCCGGTATCCGGCCTCGGACCGTTGGCGTTCAAAGGAAAGAGTGAGCGCGGATTCCGTGAGGCTGACGCTCACGGCGTCCACTTCGATCCACTCTCCGCCGATCCAGGCTTCGAGCCTTACGTATGACATGACGTAAGGGTGCCCTGCGGCGCGGGGTACTGGCAATCGGCCACGATCCCGTCGGGGGAGTACGACCTACTGGAGCCCGGTCTCCGTCTTACTGAACAATTCGCCTTCGGAGTAGAAGAACACCGCACTGCTGATTCCGTCGGCGCCGTAGCAGGTCCAGGTGACGGGGTAGTTCTGGGCGGGTTCGGCGTCGGTTTCCTGTTGGCATGTGTTGGCATACTTCAGGAGCGTTTTCTGGCTGCTGCCGGCCTTGATCTTCCAGTATTCCGCGAGGGTCAGCGGGTCGCTGGTGGCGGCACTGACTTCGTAGATGCCGGCGGCCATGAGGAGGCCGAGGGCGCCGACGCCGGCTATCACGCTCTTCTTCACGGGTGGGTCGTCCTTATGCGGATCCGGATGCGGTTCTGACGGGGCCGGCACGGGTGGGCCGGGACTCCGTGGTCCACGGCGACGCGATGCGCCACGGGGAGGCCTTGATCGTATCGGGACCGTTGCCCGTCGCTGCCCCAAGCCGGCCACTTCGCCGTGACCGTGCCGCTTCCCGACCGTCATCGGCGGTTCGCTCCACCACATCGGCATCGCCTTCGCGGCGCCGGACCTGTGCCCGTACGCGCCACACCGAACCCGGCCTTCTGTGTCCCTGCGAAGACGACTGCGCGCGGGCGAATGCTCCTCCCCGAAAACGGACAAAAGGGATGCTAATCTCCTTCGGCCCCCGACCGGCCAGAGCCCCACCGACTCCCGTGCCACCGACTCCCGTGCCACGACGCATTGCCGTCCGCCAGGTGGAGAGAGAAAACCCGATGCCCTCGAAAGGCGCCCGTATCGCCGCCCAACGGCCTTCCTACCTACGCGACCTGGCGCAGGGGCTGGAGAGGTTCTTCGAGCCCCGCCGTAAGGACTGCCCCTGGTGCTCCTGCCGCGACCTCCGTCGGCGTCTGCACACCACCGACCTCATCCAGCGCAAACCGGGAACCTTCACGCTGGAGCAGTGTCACGGCTGCGGCCATGTCTTCCAAAACCCCCGGCTGAGCACGCAGGGCCTGGAGTTCTACTACCGCGACTGCTACGACGGCCTCAACGAACGGGCCATGGACCGGCTGGCGTCCTCACACACCTTCCGAAAGCTCTACCGGTCCCGAGCCCGGGCACTGGTGCCCTTCGGGCGCCCCTCCCGCTGGCTCGACGTGGGCACGGGCCACGGCCACTTCTGCGCCGAGGCACGGTCGATCCACCCCACCACACAATTCCACGGCCTCGACCGAGGGGAAGGCGTCGAGATCGCCGCCCGCACCGGCCGCATCAGCCACGCCTACCAGGGCTCGTTCACCGAACTGTCCGATCAACTCGCCGGACGGTACGACGTGGTGAGCATGCACCACTACCTTGAACACACCACCGACCCGCGCCGGGAACTCGCCGCCGCGCACACCGCTCTGCGCCCCGGCGGCCATCTCCTGATCGAAGTCCCCGACCCCCAGTGCCTCTCGGCGCGGCTACTGGGCCGCTGGTGGGTCCCCTGGCTCCAGCCCCAGCACCTGCACCTCATCCCGCTGGGCAACCTCCGCCGCGCGCTGGAACAGCACGACTTCACCATCCAGGCCGTCGATCGCCGCGCACCCCACGTCCCCACCGACCTGGTCGCCGCCGCCCTCAACCGGCTCAACTCCGCACTCCCGGGAGAAGACCTCCCCTGGCTGCCCGCGGCACCCGGGCCGACCAGCCGCCTCACCCGTGCCCTGGCATGTCTGATCGCCGCCCCGTTGCTCCTCGTCCTCTTCGGGCTCGACACGCTCCTGGCGCCGCTCGCCCGGCGCACCCGTCTGTCGAACGCCTACCGCGTGGTCGCCCGCCGCAACTGAAGGGGCGACCGGCCGACCGGGACCGGCGTGGTTGACTGCGTGGGTGACTGATTGTGACGTGCTGCGCGTCTTCTGTGGTGCCGACGGCCGATACGGCAACGCGCTCGGAGTCGTACGTGACGGAACCGCCGTCCCCACGGAGGCCGAGCGGCTGGCCTTCGCCCGGAGAGCGGGTTTCAGCGAGACCGTGTTCATCGACGAGCCCGAGCGCGGCGTCATCGACATCTACACGCCCACATCGAGACTTCCCTTCGCGGGGTACCCGTGCGTGGGCTCGGCCTGGCTGCTCGGCGTGCCCGCCCTGGTCACGCCCGCAGGAGTGGTGCGGACCCGGACCGAAGGGGAGTTCACCTGGGTCGAGGCGCGGGCAGAGTGGGCGCCACCGCGCCTGCTGCGGCGATACTCCTCCGCGGCGGAGGTCGACGCGCTGGCCGTACCGGAGCCAGGAGAGTGGATCTACGCCTGGGCATGGCAGGACGAGGCGGCCGGCGAGGTCCGGGCCCGCGGATTCCCCGGCCGCGGCGACGGCATCGACGAGGACGAGGCAACCGGCGCGGCCGCACTGCTGCTGACCGCGCGCCTGGGCCGGCCCCTGCGCGTCGCGCAGGGACGCGGCTCGCAGATCCTGACGGCCCCGCGGTCGGGGGGCCTGATCGAAGTGGGCGGCCGGGTGAGGAGGGACTAGCCGGTGTCCCGGAGTGAATCCGTCCCGGGCCGGACACCCGTAGAGCGGGAGCGGGCCGCCTCCGTCGCACAATCGACGCCCATGCGAGACACGAGGCTGTCGGAGCCGCCGGCGCCGACCGAGCACTACATCTTCGACGACGGCCGGACGATCGTGCTGGAGCGCGGATTCCAGTGGGGGTCCGCGCCCGACCGGAGTCCGATCGAACTGGAGCGCATGACCGCGCACTGCGCCGTCCGAGCGCTGACCGAGCTGTGCGAGGGGCTCGTCAGGCCCATGACGTTCGGTGTGACCCGAAACTGGGTGGACGAGTACGGCTGGCCGGCCGAGGGCGATCCGCCGCGGTGGAACTGGTTGCTGAAGACGCCGCAGTCGCCGCCTGACGCCTGCTCACCGTATGCGGACCCGCAGGTCATGGAGACACCCACGCTGGACGAGCGGTCGATGCTCGCCGCCGTCGACCGCGTGCTCGACGACGAGTGTGACGCACCCGAAGGCCGGCGCCTGGCATGGGCGGAGATGCGCATGGACCACACCTGGGCCCGGCTACCCGAACCCGACCGGCACCTGGAGAACGACGAACTGCGCATCGATGACCACGACAACAAGACGCGTGGCGTTCGGGCCCCTGTGGAACGTGCGAACGGCCGCACATGGGCGACCGTGCCGGAGACCAGCGTGTGGTACCCGTTCCTGCTGAGGGTGGACAGGTCCACCGGCACGGTCTACTCCGACGGGCTCGCATACGACGAGTTCATCGAGATGACGATTGCCGTCAACTGGTCGTTCTGGTGGCATCCCGGGGAGGGCCGGACCATGCTCGATCAAGCAGTGGACCGCCTGTCCCGGCATGGATGGCGCAACGCGGACCCGTGGCCGTCGTCGCCGAGCGGCTCTCGAACCCGTCCCCAGTGATCGACGCCCGACCCTGAACAGCCGTCTGCCCCCCGACGAGCGGATGGCGGTCCAGGGCTCGCCGCGCCGGCCGGTCGTCCGCCGCGCAAAGGATCGCGCGGACGGCCGGACGGCCGGCAGGCTTCGACGAGGAGCGGTACGAGAATCGCGGTGGTCAGCGGTGGTGGGTGGCGAGTAACGGCAAGGCACGTGCCTCGGAGTGCGCGGCCGGGCCGGGGTCCGGCGAAGCGCGAGTTGCTCGTGGTTGCCTGCCGGTCACGGGGTCCTCGGTCAGCAGGAGCGTCAGCAGGAGTGCCGCGGAGCGCTCACTGAGGGCATGGGCGGTGGGCAGGAGCCGGTGGCGTTGTCCGGCGGGCAGGGACAGGGCCACACACGTGGCGCGTCCCGGAATGCCGAGCGGGAACGCCACACAGACTTCGTGCTGGGAGTACTCCAGGAGGTCGAACTGGGCGGCATGCGGACCGTGCCCGTCGAGGGCCTCGAAGAGCGCTCGGGGGCTGGTGATGGTGCGGTCGGTCAGCTTGATCGGCCGGTAGCGCGCGAGATGGTCCATTCGGCCGTCGAAGTCGAGCTGGGCCAGCAGGCTCTTGCCGACGGCGCTGGCGTGCGCGGTGTCGCGGAAGGCGACGTACTCCGTCACCGCCGGCGCATCCGGCCCATAGGCGGACTGGAGGACTCTGACGTCCCCGGACATGTAGCCGCTGACGTAGACGGCGGCACCGAGGCGGTCCCGCAGGCTGGTGAGGGTCCGTTGGAGGAGCTCCGCGCGCTGCTCAGGGTGGCGGGTCATGGCCATGAGGGGGCCCGGGAAGTGCGCGCCGGCGATGGTGGAGATCAGATGCTGCCCCCGCAGCCAGTGCAGCAGCCAGGCAACCGCGGCGGGGGAGAGCCGGGTTCGGGTGGCCAGTGCCCTGGTGGTGATCCCGCCCGCGGCGTCGACGAGGTAGAGGATGTCCAAGGCCCGGGCCGCCGCCCGCCACTGCTGCGGGGTGTCGATGTGTACGGGAGTGCGGCGGGCCATCTCCGTCAGCACGGCGGGACGCAGCGCATGGGCCGACCACCAGGGCTCGTCCTCGCCGCCGTCGTTCACGGAGCCGCTGCCCCCCTTCATGTCGCCGCCGCCTTCGTGCATGGTGGCGGCGGACGCGCACTCGGGCTGCTCAGGTGGCAGCGGCAGCAGCAGGCCGTTGGTGGAGCCCGTGCTGCCGCACACCGGAGTGCGCCGCGGCTGCCCGGCCACCATGGTCTCGTCGGCCGACCAGGGCTGCGCCGGCCGTGCCCGCTCGGAAGCGTCCGGTCGGCCCAGCCCGGTCGCCGGTACCCAGACCAGCTCGGCGCAGGCCGTCTCCGCTCCCTCCGCGGGTGCGGCCATGGGTCGCTCACCCGCTCCCACGCCTCCCTGCTGCGTCGCAGGCCCGGCCGGCGGGCCACCCCCGAGTCCGGCGCGCACTTCGTCGACGAACTGCGGATCCTCGAGCGCGGTATGCGCCGGGGACTCGGCGCCCGCGGGGCGTGCTGACGCCGCCAACAGCCCACGGGCGTCACCGTGCCCGTGCCGCGCGGCCTCCGCGACGAGGAACCGTACGCTCTCATGTCCCTGGCCGCGCACCCGCGCGGTCAGGGCGGCCAGCCGGAACAACGCCCCCGGGTGACCGGCCTCGGCCGCCGCGCCCAACCAGTCGGCGGCAGAGCGCAGCTCGTCCCGGGCCAGGGCCTTCGACCCCAGCCGGTACAGCGAGTTGGCGTGCGCCCGCTTCTCGGGGGACAGCGCGTACTCGGTAGTCAGGGGGCCGAAGTCGCCACAGGGCCGGTCCCAGAAGTCGGGTGCTCCGGTGAGCCGATCCAGCAGTTCCGCGAGCGCGGACGGGACCACTGGCGCCGGGCGCCCCGCCCCGTCGCGGTGGTCGTCGTACCTGCTCACATCCCTCACCTGTCCTTCTTTCCGTGCTGCTGCTTCTTTCGGTGCCCTTCGCGAATATGCCCGGCGAGTGTGCGCCTTAGATGCGCAACCGCCTTGTTCCGCAGATTGTGGAGACGGACCGCGGGTATGCCGAGCTCGGCGACGATCTCCGGATCGCTCAGCCCCCGGCTCTGCAGGTCCACCACCCGACGCCGGAGGCTCTCCGGCATCCCTTCGATCGCGGGGAGCACCAGATCCTGCAGGACCACCCGGTCCTCCTCCGCGAACGCCCGCTGCTCCGGCACGGCGGCCAGCGAATCGCCGCCCATCAACACCAGCCGCCTGCCCGCACCTTGCTGACCGCGGGTCCGGTCGACGGCGAGATTCCGGGCCGCCCGCCGCAGATACGCCACGACGTTCGTGTCCGCCGCGAGCCCTCCGGCGGCCGCTTTGGACCCCACGCGCAGGAAGGCCTCCTGGGCGATGTCCTCGCAGGCGGCCAGCGACAGCGCCGGATGGGAGTGCCGCAGTCTCTGCGGCTCGGTCGCGATGAAGTCCGAGTAGTACTCCAGCAGCCGCTGACCCACGTCCGAGCCCAACGCCACAACCTCCCCGGACAGGCCGTCTCCTACCACGGGCCCGGCCCCCCGCCCGCCGTACTGCCGCCGGCGGGATCGGCGCAGAGCGTGATCCGCACCGTCATCCGGTGATCCACGAGCGCGTACGCCTCCACGCGCGCGCAGGCCTCCGCGACCGGAAGACGGGCGGCACACCGGCAGCACCCCTCGACGGCTCGCGGACGCCCGGCCGTTCCGGACCGGGGCGTCCCCCCGTCGTCAGGGCTGCGCTTCCGACGCAGGCGCACCAGGGTGCCCAGCGCGTTCACCGCGCTCACGGCGGCCGAGACGTACCCGGTCCACTCCAAGAACGGCGTCATGTATGTGGTCTCCATCTATTGGACTGGGACGCGGTGCGCGTCCTCGCCCCTCTGACGAGCCCTGAGCACCACTTCTCCCTTCACCACCTCGCTCTTCACTCGGAGGAGTGAACTCCGGCCCAGGCGTGACCAGTAGGGGACCAATGCCCGCCAGGGGCGGCTGACTGCACGTAACAGGGGCCAGGGGCGGTCGTTGAGCAGGCATGACTACCCTTCGGAAGATCGTCACAGCTATGGGGACGACGGCTGCGGCCGTCGGCATCGTCTTCAGCGCGGGGCCGCCCGCGACCGCCGACGGCAAGTGGTGCAACCACTCCGTCTGCATCGAGACCTACGACACGGGGACGTATCTGGGCAGGGTGGAGGTGTCGGTCGTCAACACCAACCAGCCGCACAGGATTTCCGCACGCGTGTGGGTCACCAACGACAGCGCCGACCTGTGGAGCGCCCGCACCAAGGTCGAGGACGTCGACAAGTTCCGCACCTACCGCGACCAGGCCTCTCCGCAACGCCGCTTCCCAGCCGGCACCCGGCTGTGCGCGGAAGGCTTCCGCGGCGGCGAGAGCGTCGGCCTTCCCTGCGTGACGCTCACCGGCTGACGTTCACCGCCCGACGTCCCCACCCGGCCGGTGGCCCAGGAGCCGGAACGCGGCCAGGCCGCCGGCCAGGGCGATGGCTGCCGCGGTGAGGAAGACCGCGTGCAGCGCGCGGGCGTACGCGGCGGAGGTGCTCCCGCTGCCGGAGGCGTGCTGGTGGAAGAGGGTGCCCAGGAGCGCGATGCCCAGGGCCAGGCCGAGTTGGCGGGCGCTGTTGGCCGCGGCGGCGACCGTGCCGGTGTGGGTGGGGGGTGCGCAGGACATGGCGGCGGCGGGGAGGACGGGGGAGACGAGGCCGGCGCCGAGGCCGGTGAGCAGGAGGCCGGGGAGCAGCGCCGGCCAGGAGGAGGCGGCGTCGACGACGAGGAACGAGAGGTTGCCGACCGCCACGATCAAGGTGCCGCCGCCGAGGGTCCAGCGGACGGGGATCCGGTGCAGGGCGCTGCCGACGAGGGCGGAGGTGGCGAAGAAGGCGGCCGGTTGCACCGTGATGACCAAGGAGGTGCTCAAGGCGCTGAGGCCGGCGGCGTTCTGGAGCCAGAGGGAGAGCACGGGCAGGAAACCGAAGGCGGAGAAGTAGTAGACGCCGGCGGCGATCAGCATGCCGTTGACGGCGGGACCGCGCAGCAGGGAGAGCGGGAGCATGGGGCGGGAGGCCGCGCGCTCGATGACGACGAACGCGGTCAGCAGGACGGCGGCCACGATGAAGGCGAGCAGGGTCGAGGGGGCCGACCAGGCGCTTTCGCCGCCGTGGGCGAAGCCGTAGGTGAGTGCCAGGGCGGCCAGGGTGAAGGCGGTGATGCCCCACCAGTCGACGGGGGTCGGGGCGCCGGCGTCGTCGGCGAGCACCTTGACGGAGAGGGCGAGGGTCGCGGCGCAGACGGGGAGCGCGCCGTAGAAGATCCACTGCCAGGAGAGGAACTGGGTGAGGATGCCGCCGGCGACGTTCCCGGCACAGCCCGCGGCACCGGCGACCGCTCCCCAGATCGCGAATGCCCTGGGCCGGTCGCGGCCCGTGTAGGTGAGGCCGATCAAGGGCAGCAGCGTGGCGAACATGGCGGCACCGGCGATCCCTTGGACCGCGCGGGCCGCGATGAGGATCTGGACGGTGGGGGCGAGTCCGCAGACCAGGGTGGCGAAGGCGAAGAGCGCCAGGCCCACCACATAGAGGCGTTTGCGGCCCAGGCTGTCACTGAGCGAGCCCATGCCGAGGAGCACGCCGGCGAGGGCGAGGGTGTAGACGTCGACGATCCACTGGAGCGAGCCGAAACCGGCGTGGAGGTCGTCGGCCATGGCCGGCAGGGCCACCGTCACGATCGTCGCGTAGACCAGCAGCAGGAAGGTGCCCAGGCAGGTGGCCGCCAGGGGGAGCCATTTCCGGACGGCGGCCCCGGGCGGAGCCGAGGCCGGTCCGGGTGCGGTGGATGTCACCGGGGGCGCGTCGGCGAGGCCACCAGAGCGCCGGCGGGTCGGTAAGGAGTACTTGTCCATGACCTCAGCCTGATGTAATGGCCTTATGCAGCTGAACCCTTACGGGGAGGACCTGGTCCGGTTTGTGGTCGGGCTCACAAACGCCCCGCCGCGCAGCGTCCCCGAACTCGTCGAGCGTTCCCTCACCGCCGGGATGGCCATCGACCGGCCCGTCGAGGAGGAGGACCTCGATCAGGTACTGACGTTCGTGGAGCGATGGGCCGAGGTGGTCGACGCCCCAACGGACCGCAGACGCGCCGAGCTGCTCAATGTGCTGCTCGCGGAGGCTTCCACGTACCCCCGGCTGACGGACCACGCCGATGGCGGCTGGCACATCCACTACCGGGAGGACGGGATCGGGTTGGGCGGCGTCCTGAGGGCGATCGGTGCCGTGGGAACGGCGCTGCACCTGACCGGGCTGGGCATGCACCGCCTGGGACGGTGTGCGCTGGCCGAATGCGGTAACGCCTATGCGGACTTCAGCCGTGCGGGCCGGCAGCGCTACTGCTCGCCGGGCTGCGCCAACCGGGATGCGGTACGCCGCCACCGTGCCAGGCGTGAGCGCAGGCCCCACGCCTCGGAGTGACCGCCGGACAGCCGGAGTCCGGCGCCCCGAGAGGACGCCGGACTCCGGCTCGGCCACTGAGGCGGCGGCCGTGCTTCCGCCCCGAACCTCACGGCTCTTCCCGGCTGGTCGGTGCTATTCCGCCTGGCTCAGCTCGGCGAACACCACCACGTTGTCCGGGTAGTAGTGCTGCGACGCGTCGTAGTCGCCACCGCAGGTGATCAGGCGCAGCCCCGCGTGGTCGATGTTCTTGTAGACCTCGATGGTGGGGAACTTGTTCTTCGGGTACTGCGCGACACGGCTGACGGTGAACTTCGCGGACTTCCCGTCCGCCCGCTCGACCTCGATCGCCGCACCGGCCTTCAGCGAGGACAGCCGGTGGAACACCGACGGCTTGCCGTTCCAGCTGACATGACCCGCGATCACGGCCGGACCCTTGTCACCGGGAGCCGGACCGGGCGTGTACCAGCCCGCCTTGTCGGGGTCGACGGGCGTCTCCATCGTCCCGTCCTTCTTCTTCCCCAACGCCTCAAGGGTGGAGGAGATATTGAGCGACGGAACCGAGATCCGCTGCGGGGCGGCCTTCCGCGCACCCCCCGTCTCCTCCTCACCGCCCTGACCGCTCCCAGCTCCCGCTCCCGCCCCCTTCTCCGTGCCGGACGCGGCCTCGCCGCCCTGCGCGGGCTGCTGCTGCCCGGCGGGAGGCGCCTGCGACGCAGGGTCCCCGGCCGCACACCCGCTGAGCAGCAGCAACGCCGCAGCCGCGGCGCAGGACAGGGCCGCGCGCCTTCCCCGGTTCCTCACGCGGCACTCCGTCCGGTCGACTCGGCGGCAGCGGCCGAGCGCTTCCGGCGGCCCAGGGCAAGCGCTCCGGCCGCCGCCACGAAGGCGAGTCCGCCGGCGCCCACCAACGCCCTGGGGATCTCATGGCTCTCGGCTGTTCCGCCACCCGTCTCCACGCCGCCCACCGGGATGGATCCGACCGCGGCGCCCTCGACGACGCCGCAGTTCGTGGGGGCGGTGGCTTCCTGGGGCAGCTTGGGATCGAGTTCGCTCTTGCCCACGCCGAAGTCGTACTGCTTGTTGCCGTTCGGGTCGATGCCGTGCTCCACCACATGGAGGTCCTTGATGTGCTCGACCACGTCCTGGGACACGGGGATGCTGCGCTCGTAGGAGAGATGGCCCCGGGCGTCCGCCTTGGGCATGCGGTCGACGGCGAGCCCGCTGTCCGGGCTGGTGTCGCCGTCGGTGGTGAGCGAGATGTTGATATCGCCGTAATGCACCGTGGCTTCGGTGTTGTTGATGATCCCGTCGCCGTCCGTGTCGGCACTCGCGGACGGGCACTGGAAGTCGTGACCGTCGGTGGAGCCGTGGAGGTGCTGGGCATGCGGCTGGCCCGGGACGAGCCCGTCCGACTCGATCTTCACGTTCAGCCGGTCGCCGTCGAGGCTGAGCATCACCGTGCCCCGGCTCCCCGAGTTGTTCAGGGGCTTGAGATTGATCTGGTACGCCTTGTCCCCGGCGAGAGCCGGAGCGGCGGTCAGACCCGAGAGAGCCAGGGCGACAGGCAGAGCGAGGACGGCGGCGAGGCGAGCGGTGCGCTGGGTTGTCACGGTCGTTCGTTCCCTTCCGGCGGTCTCCCCGTCGGGATCGCCGTGGTCTCGTCCGTAGGCCCGTACAACGCGGCTCCAGGCGGCCTGAGTTGACCGCCCGGTGTTGCCCGGGCACAAGTAGCCCCTAGTACGAGGCGCGCTGAGACCGCGTTCAGCGCTCCGGTCGATGAGGCATCATGCCTAAAAAACGACGGCTTCCCTTGACCACTGGGACCCTCCTGTGCCATGGGGAGGATCGTGCCTCCGCTATCCATGCATCGCAATGCGCGTCCGCTCACAGGCGTGCTCGGCCTCACCACGGCCCGGGTGTGGAGACGGCGCCGGGGGGACACGCCACCGACCGGGTGATGGCGCTCTGTTGAAGGAGAGCGTCCGGTACTTGTGACGCATGATCAATACACGCGCCCGGTGGTTAGTCGCTGTCGTCACTCTTGCGCTGGGCGCCGTGCTCGGCCCGGCCGCCGTCACTCCGGCCGCCGCGGTACCCGCCCAGATGCCCGAGCCGCCGTCGGCGGAGGTCGTCCGCACGGAACTCGCGGACCTGACCATCGAGGCGCCACATTCGATGAACGGTTACTCGCGCGCGAAGTTCCCGCACTGGAGTCAGCAGGGAAGCAAGTGCGACACCCGTGAGGTCGTGCTCAAGCGTGACGGCCAGAACGTCACCCAGGACGACCAGTGCCGGGCCGTCTCCGGCTCCTGGCACAGCCTCTATGACGACAAGACCCTGACGTCGGCGTCGCAGGTGGACATCGACCACATGGTGCCCCTGGCCAACGCCTGGCGGTCGGGCGCCGACGACTGGACGACGGCCCGACGCAAGCAGTTCGCCAACGACCTGCAGCACTCGCAGCTGATCGCCGTCTCCGCCGCCTCCAACAGGAGCAAGGGCGACCAGTCGCCCGACCAGTGGACCCCGCCCAGCCGCGGCTACTGGTGCACGTACGCGCGCGCCTGGACGGACGTCAAGCACATCTACCAGCTGTCGGTGACCCAGCCGGAGGCCGACCGGCTCGCCTCGATGCTCGACACCTGCGCCTGATGCCCACCGGTCCTCAACGGCACGTCGACGAGGTGACCGCCGGCCCCGGCGGCGCGATGACCGACGAGGTGGGCGTCATCACCGGTGACCTCACCCTCGCCACCGTCCTCCAGCCCGGCGGCCGGGTGGCGGTGCACATCCAGTACACCGGCGCCGAGGAGTGGTACACGCTCACCGGCAGCCCGGTCGCCGTGGCACCAGGTGGTCTGGAGGCCCTGCACACCGCCGTCGTGCAGGCCGTACGTCGTGGCGGCGGGGCCGTCGTCCCCGCACCCGGCCTCCGGTGACGAGATACCGGACCGACCCGCGGCGACGCCGTTCCCGGACGTCGGCGCGGGCGGCCCCCGGCTGGCGGATGCCGGAGCCGGGGGCCGCGGTGGGCCTGTTTGGGAAGGGCTACTTCTTGGAGTCGCGTTTGACCCAGGTCATCGGGGTGGACTTGCCGGGGGCCTGGATCGTGACGCGGGCCGGTATGGCGACGAGCTTCTGCTTCTCCGTGCCGCCGGAGGCGAGGTGTTCCTTGGCGATGATGTAGCCGATGTACGTACCGCCGTTGGCGCGTCCGTCGAGCCAGCCGACCGCCCCGTCCGGTACGTCGATCTCCACACCCTGCTCCGCCATGCTCGTCCACTTGTTGGTCGTGGTGGTGGACTCGCTGTAGGTGAAGTTCACTTCGCCGCCGGGTGAGACGCCGCCCTTGTCGCCGGGGGGCACCAGCGATGCGCTGACCTTCCCGCCGACGGACCAGCCCTTGGTCTCGGCCTTGTCCTGCCCGACGGTGGCCTGTGTCTTGTAGGTGAGCTTGGCCTTCCCGGTCACCTCCGCCGTGGCCTGGATGGTGGGGTACTTCTTCTCCAGTACGCCCACGAAGCCGCACGGTGGGCTGTCGCCTCCCTTCTTCTCGTTGGGCATGGTGCAGCCCTGCTCCGCCGTCAGGCCCGTCCACGGCTCCACGTTGTCCTGGCTGGACTTGCGGACGTCGGGGTTGTCGACGACCTGGACGCCCGGGGTGAAGTCGAAGCCGCTGCCGAGCTTTTCCTTGGCGTCCTTGATCGCGTCCTCGGGGGAGTAGACCTTCTGGACGTCCTCGAGCTTGACCTCTCGGGTGTCCTGTCCCTGCGGGTAGCCCTTGACGGCCTCCTTCGGGTTCAGCGGCGCCGTCTGCGACAGCAGGTTGACGACGTCCTCTTCGGACTTGTAGAAGCCGCCGTCACCGTCGGCGGCCGCTGCCGGAAGCTGGCCGCCGACCAGCGACCCGGCGATCAGGGTTGCTCCGGCCACGACGGCGGAACGCCGCATCCATCTGCCAGGAGCACTCGGGTGGTTGCCAGTCTTCGGAAGGTTCATCGCGGGTATCTCCTCGATATGTGGACCTGCAGAACCACTGCGCTGGACGGAAAGGCGGAAAGGCGGAAGGGCGCAAAGCGGGAACAGTGAAATGACGGAACGACGGAAATGACGAGGTACCGACGTATCGAAGTGTGGAACCGCCGAAAGGGCTCCACCGCTTCGCCGTATTGCCGAGTCCGCCCGACGCTGCGCTAGAAAGACTTCCCTCCCTTCGTCACGTGTGGAGATGGCAGTGGATCCCCGGGGGTTCCGCCGACTATCCGGTAACTTTTGCGGGGTCCGTCGAGTCGATGAGGAATTCCCGGGGAGGGAGGGGGAGCGGTAGCGAAATCTCCTAAGGCAAATTCTTGGATTTATGGTTCCAGGTGTCCGCCTGCGCTGCGGGCGCGGTCAGAGCGCGCTGCCCGCCTGCCATGCGTTCCAGGGCAGGTTCCACCCATTGAGGCCGTTGTCCGGCTTGACGGTCTGCTCGGGCGAGTTCTTCACGACGACGACATCGCCGACCAGCGACTGGTCGAAGAACCACTTGCCCGGTGTGCCGTCCCCGCCGCCCTGGACGTCCCGCAGGCCTATGCAGCCGTGGCTGGTACCGGCCTTGCCGAAGACGGACGGGGAGCCCCAGTAGTTGCCGTGCAGGAATGTGCCGGAGGTCGACAGCCGCATCGCGTGCGGCACGTCAGGGATGATGTAGGAGTCCTCGGGATTCTTGAAGCCGACGGTCGAGCCGTCCATGCTGGTCTGCTCGAACTTCTCCGAGATGACCATCTGCCCGTTGTAGGTCGGGTTGTCGGGGCTGCCGCCGGAGATCGGGATGGACTTGATGGTCTTGCCGTCCCGCTTGACCGTCATCATCTGGGTGTTCATGTCGACGGTGGACACCTGCGAGCGTCCGACGGTGAAGGTGACCGTCTTGGACTGCACGCCGGTGATGCCGTTGCCGCCCTTCACACCGTCCAGGTCGATCTCCATGGTGACCTTGGAGCCGGCCTTCCAGTACTCCGCCGGGCGGAAGTCCAGGCGCTGGGCGCCGAACCAGTGGCCGACGACCTGCTGGCCGCTGCTGGAGGTCACCTTGATGTGGGACTGGACGTCCTTCTTGTTGGTGATCACCTTGTCGAAGTTGAAGGACACCGGCATGCCGACACCGACGGTCTTGCCGTTGTCGGGCGTGTAGGTGCCGATGAAGCTGTTGGCCGAGGAGACCGTCGTGAACGTCGCGTTCTCGGTGGCCGAACGGCCCTTGGCGTCCTTGGCGTTCGCCACGATCTTGTACTTGGTGCCGCGCTCCAGCTGCACCGATGGTTTCCAGGACGCCCCGCCGGGCGCCATCGCGCCGGCCACCTCCTTGCCGGACTCCGCGGCGGTCAGCTTCACCTCGGTCAACGTGCCGCCGCTGACCTGCACACGGGCTCCGTTGAGGCCGGCGTTGGTGGCACCGTCCTTGGACGACACCGTGATCCGGATGCCGGAGCCGTCCTTGGCGCCGGCACCGTTCTTGCCGTCGCCGCTGCCCGCCGAGCCGTCCCCGCCACAACCGGACAGGACCAACGCCCCCGCCGCGAACAGAGCCGATGCGGTGAGCGTCCTGCGTATCTTCCGGGACCGGTACGACGCACCGGGTACCGGCGGCCGCTCGGGCGGGAGCAGCCGGTGGCGCGGTGCGTGCAACCGGGAGGGCACGGGGTTGTCCGACGTGGTCACGAGCAGCTCCATACGGGAAGGCGGGATGGTGGGATGGTGGGACGGCCGGGCCAGGGGCCGGGCAAACATCGGTGGCCGACCCTAGGGGGCACTTCTCAACGCACCTCTTAGATCAGTTAGATCAGCTAGATCAGTCAGCTCAGTGAGAACCGTGGTCCCGCTCACCGCGGCGCAGGTCCGCCGCGGCCCGCCAATTACCCTTGCGGCATGACGACGCACAAGATCGGCCGTTTGCGTGTTGACGCGATGCTCGAGGACCTCAGGACACTCGTCGAGGTCGAGTCTCCGTCGCGCGACCTCGACGCCTTGCGGGCCTCGGCCAAAGCGGTCGCCGCCGTCATCGAGAGCCGCCTCGGCGGGCAGGCCGTCCTCGTCGAGAGCGAGGCCGGACCGCACGTCCACTGGTCGGCTGGTGGCGACCCCAAAGTTCTCATCCTCGGCCACCACGACACGGTGTTTCCGCTCGGCACCCTTGAGCGCCGCCCGTTCACGGTCGAAGACGGTCGTGCCACCGGCCCCGGAGTCTTCGACATGCTCGGCGGGCTCGTACAGGCCATTCACGGCCTGGCGACGCTCGACGACCGGTCGGGCGTCGAGATCCTGGTGACCGCCGACGAGGAGGTCGGCTCCCGCTCCTCGCGCGCGCTCATCGAAGAACGCGCCCTTGCCTGTGGCGCTGTACTCGTGATGGAGGGTGCCGCGGACGGCGGCGGCCTGAAGACCGGCCGCAAAGGCTGCGGCACGTTCGAGGTCTCGGTCGCGGGCCGGGCGTCACACGCGGGTCTTGAGCCGGCGGCCGGGGTCAACGCCCTGGTCGAGGCGGCGCACCAGGTACTGGACATCGAAGCGCTCGGTCGCCCCGACATCGGCACGACCGTCACCCCGACCGTCGCGTCCGCAGGGACCCTGGACAACGTCGTGCCCGCGGAGGCGACCGTCATCGTCGACGTCCGGGTCGAGTCGGCCGGCGAGAAGGAACGCATCGAAGCCGCTTTCGCGGCACTGGCTCCCCATCTCGACGAGGCGGAGATCACGGTGCGAGGAGCCGTCGGCCGGCCCCCGATGCCCGAGTCGGCGTCGACCGAGCTGTTCGCCGTGGCGACGAGGCTGCTTCCCGGCATCGAAGGCAGGGCAGTCGGCGGCGGAAGCGACGGCAATTTCACGGCCGCACTCGGGGTGCCGACACTCGACGGCCTCGGAGCGGTCGGGGGCGGTGCCCACGCCGACCACGAGTACCTGGTGGTCGACGTCATGGCCGAGCGGGCGAACCTTGTTGCCGGCCTGGTGAACGCGATTCAAGACGCGTAGCACGCCGCGTGGAAGAACGCCGATCAACCGTGTCGAGGGAGAAGAATGGAACTGCCGCCGATTCCCGCCAGCATCACCACAGTGATCACCTCCGGGAAGCTGCCACCGGAACTGGGCGCATTGTTCACCCCTGCCGGAGAGTTGGCCGACGGGACGTACTGGGGCCATGTCGCCTCGGCCGTGGACGAATATCTGGCGGCCGGAGCCGTGGACGGGAACGTACGCGGTGTGCTGGCGCTCGCCGGGGCCTATGCCCGCCTGGACGACATGGAAGACAACCCGGACCCGGACGATATGGACGAGGACAACGACCGGGCCGTCGAGCTACTGAAGGAAGCCGAAGCCAACGGCGTCGACGAGGACGAGACCGTTGAGCTGTGGTGGTATTCCGACCACATGCGAAGCCGCGCAGCCCAAAACAGAGACTACTTGGTGGAAATCGAGGCCTATGTCGCCAAGTACGGTGCGCTGCCGAACCAGCGGTTGGAAGCGAAGTTGAAGCCGGCGCACGAACTCTACTCGGCCGGCGATCGTGCCGCGGCGCTCGCCCTGTTCCGTGAAGTCGCGGAAATCAGCCCCTGGGACAGCGAGTTCAGCGGCTGTATCGACCGCATCGATGTCGGCTGGTGCCGTCTGCTGCACGACGCGGCCCATGTCGAGGGACCGGAGGCGGCGCGGAAGATATGGCAGGAGGCCAGGGCGCATTACCGGGCGGCGAGGTTTCCGGTCACGACGCACTCCTGGCAGTTGGTCGAGATGCTGTTGGGCACGGGTGTGCCGGACATCATCGAGGTGATCATCTACGAGTGGCTGGAGGCTGCTGAAGAGGCCGGGGAGTCGGACGTGCCGGTGACCGAGGATCAGCACCGCATCTTTCAGCTCGCGGTGGCCGAAATCGAGGGATCGCCGGGAGCGGCTGAGGCGTGAGAGCGCTCCTCCGATTCCCCTCCGATCCGCCCAGAGCGCCATCGGTCCCCCTCCGGTCTCCCTCCGGTCTCCCTCCGACCCCCTCCTGATGAGCCGCCAGGCCGCAGACCCTAGAGCCCGACCGTTTCGCCGAGCTTCGGCACATGCAGCCGCTCACTCAGACCGGCCTGCGCGAAGGCCGCCGTCAGGCTGTCCGCACCCTGGGTGAAGTGACCCCACTGTTCGAAGTGCAACGGCACGACCTGCCGCGCACCGAGGACCTCCGTGGCCAGCGCCGCGTTCGCGCTGGACAGCGTGAGGTCCGCATCACCCACCAACGGCGTACGGGCCGCCCCCACGAACAGCACCGCCACATCGATGGGCCCCGACCGACGAGCGACCTCCCGCACGACATCCAGCGAGGCGTTGTCCCCGCTGACGTACACCGTCGGCAGCCCGTCCCCGCTCAGCACGAAGCCGGTCACCTCGCCGACCAGGTGCTCGCTTCCGTCCGGCCCGTGCTGCGCGGGCGTACCCGTGATGCGGACGTCACCGATCTCGTACGTCTCCCAGTTGGGCAGCGCCCGCACCGGTCCGCCGAGCCGCTCCACTGCCGAGCGGGTGGAGAGCACGAGCGGGGCGGCAGCGGCGAACCCGCGCCCCGCCTCGTCGAGATTGTCCGGGTGATGGTCGTGCGAGAGCAGCACCGCGTCGACCGCGCCCACCTCGTCCGTACTCAGCGCGGGCCCGGCCAGCTTGACGAGCTTGCGCTCGCCGATCGGGTAGTCGCCGGGAGCGTCGAAGGTCGGGTCGGTGAGCAGACGCAGGCCGCCGTATTCGATGAGCGCGGTCGGTCCGCCGAGGTAGGTGAGGGCGTTCATGACCCTGCCAGCGCGCTCAGCCGACCGGTTATTCCGGCCGGGTACCGCCACGAACGTCCGCCGAACCCCGCCGTGCACGCCGAGCCCGGGGCCGAACCGCATGATCCGTCGGAACCGGCGGGCCGGCGTCGTTCGTAGACGCTCACCTGACGGCCTCGCTCCGTACGGGTCGAGCGGCGGACGAAGTGCCTTTCGAGGACGCGTTGCTTGGTGAGGTCGCGCGCCGTGTCGGGGGCCGGCGCCCCGGGGTCGGTGACGAGGACTATGCGAGGTGTGTCGAGCATGGCGCGCTCTATGGTGCGGGGGGCGGCCTCTATGCCCTTCAAGGTTCCTGACTCCTGCGGGCCCTGGGCCAGGGCCAGGTCCCGCAGGCCTTGGAAGGCGTCCGGTGAGACCAGGGCGGTGTCCCGGCGCGCGGCGGGGATGTAGACCACGCCGTCGCCCGCGTGGCGGATGCGGTCGACGAGGTGGGCGGCGGTGAGCACGTCGTCGACGCGGCTGTCTTCGGTACGCAGCCGGAGTTCCATCGGCAGCAGTGCCAACAGGGTGACGGCGACAACGGCGGGAAAGAGCACCCGGGGCTGCGCTGTGAGGCGCACCGCGATCGCGGCCAGCAGGGCGCCGAGGAGCAGTGCCAGGCCGACGTAGGCGAACAGGACGTAGCGCGTGACGTAGAGAGGCTTGATGACCGAAGCCAGCGCCAGGCCGAACTGGGGTAGTGCGCACAGTGGCAGTGCGACGGCCGCGAGGTGCACACGAGCGGAAGGCGTCCCCTCGCGGCCGCCGTGTGCCGTGCGTGCCTGTGGTGTGCGCGCCCCGAGGGCTGCGATCGCTGCGGTGACCAGCACGCCGAGCACCGTCGACCAGCCCAGCGGTTTGATCCACGAGACCTGTCCGGCCTGCTCCTGGCTGGCCAGGACCAGCGGTAGAGCCGCTGCGAGGGCGCTGCAGGAGGCGAGCGCCCACCCGAGGACACGGGCCCGGCCGGGGCGGACGTACGCCATGGTGACACCGTGTGCGACCAGCGCGAGCAGCGAGAACCAGTTGAGCAGCGCGGCGATCAGCACCGAACCCGCATAGCAGGCCCACCGCCCGGGGGTCGGCCGCTCCAGGGCACCTACCAGAAGCCAGGTCGCGAGTGCGACGAAGGCGAGGACGAGTCCGTAGGGCCGTCCTTCTTGGGCGTGTTCCTGGACTGCGGGAATGACGACCAGACCGCACCCGGCACCGATGCCGACCCAGCGATCCGAGAGCCGGGCCCCGATCAGGGCGGTCAGTCCGCAGGCGAGGGCGGTGGCGAGCACCGAGGGCAGTCGCAGGGTGAGCAGACTGTCGCCGAAGACGGCGAACACCGCGTGCATCACCACGTAGTAGAGGCCGTGGACGATGTCCACCTGACCGACCATATGCGCAATTTCGGCCAGCGGCCGATGAGCTGCCTGCCAAGTCGCCGCCTCATCCCGCCACATGCTGTGCTCGCGCGTGATGCCCCACAGGCCGAGACCGAGTGCGAGGCCGGCCGGGCCGGCCCAGACGGATATGCGGAGGCGTCGGATTACGCGGAGGTGACGGGATATGCGGAGGTGACCGGATGTGCGCAGATGACTGGATATGCGTATGCGACGGCGTTGCACGGGCCCCCCTGGCCGATGGCATCAGCTCGGCCCGGCAGCTGGTCCTGCCCCTTCGTCGCGGCCTGCTTCACCAGCCAGACGGCCGAGTGAAGATCGCCGAATTCTCGCTGAGAAGGTAGAACAAATTTCAGTCATTTCCAAGTTTGCAGGCGCTTTCGGAGCCAGTGGGGAAAGTGGCGGTGATGTCGTCCTTGTCGGTGCGGGACTGCGGGACTGCGGGACTGCGGGCAGGCCGGGGTGGGTGTGCGGCGCCTGACACACCTTCACGGCAGCGAGGAGAGGAAGAAGAAAGAGGAAGACGAGGAAGGAGAGGAAGGAGAGGAAGTGAGGAAGAGTTGGGCGCCGGTCACGAGGTGACGGAGAGGACAATCTTTCCGGTGGTGCGGCCGGCCTCCCCGAGCGTGTGGGCGGCCGCGGCCTCCTCAAGGGGGAAGACCGCGTCCGCGATGACGCGCAGTCGGCCGTCTTCGACCAGGGCGCTGATCGCGTGCAGCCCCGCCCGGTCGGGTTCGACGAGCATGAACACCGCCCGCACTCCGGCCGCTTCGGCCTCCTGGTGGGGGAACGTGCCATCCAGCGGCAGGATCGAGATCAGCGTTCCACCGGGGCGCAGGGTGCGCAGAGAGCGGGCCCAGCTCTCGCCGCCGAGGCTGTCCAGCACCACATCCACGTCGCGGACGGTCTCGGCGAAGTCCTCGGTCCGGTAGTCGACGAGTTCGTCCGCGCCGAGCGAGCGCAGTAGCTCGTGCTTGGCGGCGCTGGCGGTGCCGATCACATGGGCGCCCCGGGCCTTGGCGATCTGGACGGCCAGGTGGCCGACGCCGCCCGCGGCGGCATGGACGAGCACCCGCTGTCCCGGCTGGACGTGCGCGGTGTCGACCAGGGCCTGCCAGGCGGTGAGCGAGGCCAGCGGCAGGGCACCGGCCTGGATGTGGTCCAGGTCCTTGGGCCGACGGGCGAAATGGCGGGCCGGGGCGGTGACGTACTCGGCGTAGGCACCGGCCGGGTGCGGGAAGCGCGGCATCCCGAAGACCTCGTCACCCGGCTGGAAGAGGGTTACGCCGTCGCCGGTCTCCGCGACCACTCCGGAGACGTCGAAGCCCAGGGTGAACGGAGGCTTCGCCCCGTTGGCGAACACACCCCGCTCGCGGGTCTTCCAGTCGGCCGGGTTCACGCCCGCCGCGTGCACCCGGACCAGGATCTCGCCCCGGCCGGGCTGCGGGCGGGGCACCTCGACGACCTTGAGGACGTCGGGACTCCCCGGGGCGTCCTGGGATATGGCAAGCATGGTCGCAGGAGCAGGAGCAGGAGCAGGAGCAGGAGCAGGAGCAGGAGCAGGAGCAGGAGCAGGGGCGGGGACAGGGGCGGGGACAGGAGCAGAGACAGGGACAGGGGCAGGGCTGATGGCGTCCTGAGACATGGTCACGTTCGCTTTCCCGAGGCTCTTGTTATGGTTCGTGCCGTTTTTCTCGGGCACGTCCCCAGCCTGCCGGAGGCACAAGATCCCCAGTAGCGGCCTGATGGCCATGACCTGAAAGGATCTGGCCATGCACCACGTCGGCGTTCTGGCCCTGGACGGAGTCGTCCCCTTCGAGCTCGGCATCCCCGCCCGTATCTTCGGCGCAGCCCGCGACGGGGCGGGCACCCGCCTCTACACCGTGACCACCTGCAGCCTGGACGGCCGCCCCGTACGCACTGAGGCTGACTACGGCCTCAGCGTCTCGCACGACGCTTCCTTGTTGGCTGGCGTCGACACCGTCGTCATCCCTCCCTCTCAGGCTCTCGGCCCGGTCCGTGAAGAGGGCCGGTTGCCGGGTGCACTGCGCGATGCCCTGGCGGGTATGCGCCCTGGCACCCGGATCGTGGGCATCTGCACCGCCGCCTACGTCCTGGCCGCCGCTGGGCTGCTCGACCGTCGGCCTGCCACCACCCACTGGCGGGAGGCCGATCGGCTGCAGCGGATGTTCACTACCATCCGCGTCGACCCCGATGTCCTGTTCGTCGACGATGGCGACATCCTCACCTCCGCCGGAGTCGCCGCGGGCATCGACCTGTGCCTGCACATCGTCCGTCGCGATCACGGCAGCCAGATCGCCAACGAGGTCGCCCGCTCCTGCGTTGTACCGCCCTGGCGCGACGGCGGCCAGGCCCAGTACATCCAGCGGCCCGTCCCCGACACCCAGGCCGCCAGCACCGCACCCACCCAGGCGTGGGCCCTGGAGCACCTTGCCGAACGCCTCACCCTGGCCGACCTCGCCGCCCACGCCAACATGAGCGTACGCACCTTCACCCGCCGCTTCCGCGACGAAGTCGGCACCACCCCTGGCCAATGGCTCACCCGTCAACGCGTCGACCTCGCACGCCATTTGCTGGAGACGACCGTATGGCCGGTCGACCTCGTCGCCCACCGCGCCGGCTTCGGCACCGGCGTCTCGCTGCGCCAGCACCTCCACGCCGCGATCGGCGTCGCTCCCCAGGTGTACCGCCGCACTTTCCGCGGCGACGGCGGGTAGCCGGGGTCGCATGAGCGGGCAGCCGGGCAGCCGGGCAGCCGGGCAGCCGGGCGGACGTAAGCGAGGTGGTGGGGAGGGCGGGAGCGGGGGAGCGGGGCGCACATAAGACGGTGAGCTCGACCACCCCTTCGGTCTGGTTCTGCTGGATCTGGTTGGCTGCCCGGTTGTCGTCGGTAGCGATCCTGAACTGCTGGTTGAGTTCGCCCGGCCCTACTGGCAG
>NZ_JBHYJC010000050.1:0-51810 GCF_042749045.1 Streptomyces sp. NPDC059008
GTAAAGCGCAGCAGTCCACAACACCACCCCGGAGGCCCCGAACCCGGCACCCACCACCCACCCGGGGCCCCACCCCACAACCCACCCCGCTCCCGCCGAAGGCGGGAAAAGAACAACAGACGAGGCACGGCGGGCCACCCGGCAACGTGGGAAGCGGGGCTACGAGCCCAAAACCGCTACGAGCCCAAAATGGTCGTGAGGAACTCGCCCACCCAGGCCAGCAGCTCGCGGCCGACCAACGGCTTGCCGCCGATCTTGCCGGTGGTCGGGCGTGGCACCAGGATCTGGCGGGTGGCCGGCTTGAGGACCGTGCGCGGGTACAGGCGCTTGAGGCGCAGCTCCTGGGACTCGCGCAGCTCCACGGGGCCGAAGCGGATGTTCGCGCCCTGGAGGGTGATGTCGCTGACGCCGCAGGCCCGGGCGAGCATGCGCAGGCCGGCGACCAGCAGGAGGTTCTCGACCGGCTCGGGGAGCTTGCCGTAGCGGTCGGTCAGCTCCTCCCGGACGGCCGCGATGTCCTCCTCCGAGCTGGCGGAGGCGATGGCGCGGTAGGCCTGGAGGCGCAGCCGCTCGCCGGGCGCGTAGTCGTGCGGGACGTGGGCGTCCACCGGGAGTTCGATCTTGACCTCCAGCGGCGGCTCCTCCTCCGCCCCGCCTTCGAGGGAAGCCCGGTAGTCGGCGACGGCCTCGCCGACCATGCGGACGTACAGGTCGAAGCCGACGCCCGCGATATGGCCGGACTGCTCGCCGCCGAGGAGGTTGCCCGCGCCGCGGATCTCCAGGTCCTTCATGGCGACGTACATGCCGGCGCCCATCTCGGTGTGCTGGGCGATCGTCGCCAGCCGCTCGTGGGCGGTCTCGGTCAGCGGCTTCTCCGGCGGGTAGAGGAAGTAGGCGTAGCCGCGCTCGCGGCCGCGGCCCACCCGGCCGCGCAGCTGGTGCAGCTGGGACAGGCCGAAGTTGTCGCCGCGCTCGACGATCAGGGTGTTGGCGTTGGAGATGTCGATGCCGGACTCGACGATGGTCGTGGAGACCAGGACGTCGAACTTCTTCTCCCAGAAGTCGACCACGACCTGCTCCAGCTGCGACTCGCCCATCTGGCCGTGGGCGGTCTGGATACGGGCCTCGGGGACGATCTCGCGCAGGCGGGCGGCGGCCCGGTCGATGGACTCGACGCGGTTGTGGATGTAGAAGACCTGGCCCTCGCGCAGGAGTTCACGGCGGATGGCGGCGCCGATCTGCTTCTGCTCGTAGGGGCCGACGAAGGTCAGGACCGGGTGGCGCTCCTCGGGGGGCGTGGTGATCGTGGACATCTCGCGGATGCCCGTGACCGCCATCTCCAGGGTGCGGGGGATGGGGGTGGCCGACATGGTCAGCACGTCCACGTTGGCGCGGAGCTTCTTCAGCTGCTCCTTGTGCTCGACGCCGAAGCGCTGCTCCTCGTCGACGATGACCAGGCCCAGGTCCTTGAACTTGGTCTCGGAGGAGAACAGGCGGTGGGTGCCGATGACGAGGTCGACCGAGCCGTCGCGCAGCCCTTCGAGGACGGCCTTGGCCTCGGTGTCGGTCTGGAAGCGGGACAGCGCCCGGACGTTGACCGGGAACTGGCCGTAGCGCTCGGTGAACGTGCCGTGGTGCTGCTGGACGAGGAGGGTGGTCGGCACCAGGACCGCCACCTGCTTGCCGTCCTGGACGGCCTTGAAGGCGGCGCGGACCGCGATCTCGGTCTTGCCGTAGCCGACGTCGCCGCAGATCAGCCGGTCCATCGGGACCGACTTCTCCATGTCCTCCTTGACCTCGGCGATCGTGGTGAGCTGATCGGGCGTCTCGGCGTACGGGAAGGCGTCCTCCAGCTCCCGCTGCCAGGGGGTGTCCGGGCCGAAGGTGTGGCCGGGCGCCGCCATCCGGGCGGAGTAGAGCTTGATGAGGTCGGCGGCGATCTCCTTGACGGCCTTCTTGGCGCGCGCCTTGGTCTTGGTCCAGTCGGCGCCGCCCAGGCGGTGCAGGGTCGGGGCCTCGCCGCCCACGTACTTGGTGACCTGCTCCAGCTGGTCGGTGGGGATGTAGAGGCGGTCGCCGGGCTGGCCGCGCTTGGCGGGGGCGTACTCGACGAGGAGGTACTCGCGGGTGGCGCCCTGGACCGTGCGTTGGACCATCTCGATGTAGCGGCCCACGCCGTGCTGCTCGTGGACGATGAAGTCGCCGGCCTGGAGGGTGAGCGGGTCGATGGTCTTGCGGCGGCGGGCCGGCATGCGGGCCGCGTCCTTGCCGGCCGCCTTCTGGCCCGACAGGTCGGTCTCGGTGAGGACGGCGAGCTTGAGCGACGGGTCGACGAAGCCGTTGTCGAGGGAGCCGCAGGCGACATGGACGACGGCGGGGGTGATCTCCGCCAGGTCGGCGTCCAGGCGGGCGGCGATGCCCTCGCCGCCGAGCACCTCGACCGTACGGGCCGCGGGGCCGTGCGCCTCGGTGAGGTAGACCGTCCGCCAGCCGTCGGCCAGCCACTGCTTGGTGTCGGCGAGCGCCCGCTGGGTGTCGCCGCGGTAGGTCTCGGGGGCGTGCATGCCCAGCTTGAGGGTGTCGCCGTCCCCGGCGGCCAGGTCCTCGTCGGCGGCGAACGGTGAGACCGACCACCACATCATGCCCAGCTCGCGGGCCCGGTCGCGGACATCGGCGATGCCCCACAGGGACGCCGCGCCCACATCGATCGGTGCCTCGCCGCCCCCGGCGCTGGCGGCCCAGGACGCCTGGAGGAACTCCTGGCTGGTCGCCACCAGGTCGGCGGCCCGGGTGCGTACCCGCTCCGGGTCGCAGACCACGGCCATGGAGCCCTTGGGCAGCACGTCCAGCAGCAGTTCCATGTCGTCGACGAGGACGGGGGCCAGGGACTCCATGCCCTCGACGGCGATCCCCTCGGCGATCTTGCCGAGGAGTTCGCCCAGCTCCGGGTGCTGTTCGGCTAGGGCGGCGGCCCGGGTGCGGACGTCCTCGGTCAGCAGCAGCTCACGGCACGGCGGCGCCCACAGGCCGTGCTCGGCGACCTCCAGGGAGCGCTGGTCGGCGACCTTGAAGTAGCGGATCTCCTCGACGTCGTCGCCCCAGAACTCGACCCGCAGCGGGTGCTCCTCGGTGGGCGGGAAGACGTCCAGGATGCCGCCGCGGACGGCGAACTCGCCGCGCTTCTCCACCAGTTCGACGCGGGCGTAGGCGGCCGCGGCCAGCCCGTCGACGACCTCTTCGAGATCGGCGCTCTGCCCCGTGCGCAAGCTGACCGGCTCCAGGTCGCCCAGGCCCTTGACCTGCGGCTGGAGCACCGAGCGGATCGGGGCGACGACGACGGAGACGGGGCCGGCGGTGGGGTCGTCCGGGCTCGGGTGGGCGAGCCGGCGCAGCACCGCCAGGCGCCGGCCGACGGTGTCGGAGCGCGGGGAGAGCCGCTCGTGCGGCAGCGTCTCCCAGGACGGGAACTCCACGACGCGGTGCGCCTCGCCGGCCGGCATCAGGCTGCGCAGCGCGGCGGCGAGGTCCTCGGCCTCCCGGCCGGTGGCGGTCACGGCCAGCACGGGGCGCCGGGTGCCGCGGGCGAGCGCGGCCACCGCGAAGGGGCGGGCGGCCGGCGGACCCACCAGGTCCACGTGCGGGCGGTGGCCGTCGGCCGCGGCCTCGACCGCTTCGGCGAGCGCCGGGTCCCGTACGACGGCGTCGAGCAGACCAGTCAGGCTCATGAAAAGGTTCCGTCCCAGCAAGCGAGGCGAACAACGCGAACAGCCCGCGGCGTCGCACGGGCGGGTTGCCCACGATACGCCCGACCACCGACAGCCCGCCGACCAAGCGGACCGGGCACGGGCGCGACGCCCTCGCGCGCCCGGGGGGGGGGCGTCCATCTGCCGAGAAGCGCCGTTCCGCATCGCGGCCCCGCGTGGTTGGGTGTCGACTGGAACGGTGTCCGATACACGCACCCGGACAGCCGCGGCCCGACCGAGGAGGGGGACCCGTGAGCCGCACGACCAAGGACAGCGACAGCCCGGCGGGCCGCGGGACGGGCGGCCCCGGCTCCCCCGCACCGGGGAACCCCTCCGCGCGCACCGCGCGGCGCGGCCCGGTCGTCGCGGCGCTGATGCTGGGCATGGCGCTGGCCGCACTGGACTTCACGATCATCGCCACCGCCATTCCGCAGATCGTCGGCGACCTCGGCGGCTTCGCGGTCTTCTCCTGGCTCTTCTCCGGCTACCTGCTGGCCGTGACCGTCACCCTGCCGGTCTACGGCAAGCTCTCCGACACCTTCGGCCGCAAGCCCATCCTGATCGCCGGCATCGTGCTCTTCCTCGTCGGCTCGCTGGCCTGCGCGGGCGCCTGGAGCATGGCGTCCCTGATCGCCTTCCGGGTACTGCAGGGACTGGGCGGCGGCGCCCTCCAGGGCACCGTGCAGACCATCGCCGCCGACCTCTACCCCATGGCGGAACGCCCCCGGATACAGGCCAGGCTCTCCAGCGTCTGGGCCGCCTCGGCGGTCGCCGGCCCCGCCCTGGGCGGGCTGCTCGCCACCTACGCCGACTGGCGGTGGATCTTCCTGGTCAACGTGCCGGTGGGCGCGGTGGCGCTGTGGCTGGTCGTGCGGCACTTCCACGAGGACGCCCAGACGCGGCGCGGCGCCCGGGGCCGCCGTCCGCGCGTCGACTGGCCCGGCGCGCTGGCGATCTTCGCCAGCGGCGGGCTGCTGCTGACCGCGCTGGTCCAGGGCGGCGTCGCCTGGCCCTGGCTCTCCGCGCCGTCGCTGCTGCTGCTCGCCGGCAGCGCGGCGGGCGCGGCGGCCACCGTCCTGATCGAGCGCCGCGCCGCGGAACCGATCATCCCCGGCTGGGTCTGGCGCCGCCGCACCATCGCCGCCGTCAACCTCGCCCTGGGCGCGCTGGGCCTGCTGATGGTCGCACCGATCGTCTTCCTGCCCACCTACGCCCAGTCGGTGCTGGGCCTGGGCCCGACGGCCGCCGGTTTCGTGCTCTCGGTGATGACGCTGAGCTGGCCGCTGTCGGCCGCCCTGAGCAGCCACGTCTACCGCCGCACCGGCATCCGCACCTGCGCGATGCTCGGCATCGGCGCGGCCGGCGCGATCCTGCTCGCCTTCCCCCTGCTGCCGTATCCCGGCGCCGCCTGGCAGCCCGCCCTGATCATGCTGGCGCTGGGCGCGGCCCTCGGGCTCTTCCAGCTGCCGCTGATCATCGGCGTCCAGTCCTCGGTCGGCTACGCCGAGCGCGGCACCGCCACCGCCTCGATACTTTTCTGCCGCCAGGTCGGCCAGTCGGTGGGCGCCGCGCTCTTCGGCGCCCTGGCCAACGCCACCCTCAACGACCGCCTCGCGCACGCCCCCGCGGACATCCGCCCCGGCCTCCCGGGCGACCTCGACGCGGTCTCGCACGCCCTGGAGCAGTCCGGCACGCTCACCGCCCGCGCCACCGACTACCTGCGCCGGGCCGTCGACACCACCGTCGACCACGTCTACCTCGGCGCCGCCGCGGCCGCCGCGCTCGCCCTGATCGCCCTGGTGCTGCTGGCGCCGCGGCACTTCCCGGTGCACGACGACGCCGGCGGCGAACGGGACGGCCGGGCCCGTGCGGGCGACGGCGAGAGCGCGGACGAGGAGGCGTCGCCGGGGCGGTAGGAGACACCCCCAGGCGGTCAGCCGCGCGGCCGGGGCAGCTCGGTGGTCAGGGTGTCCTCGTTGTCGGGGTCGCCGCCGGACCCCGTCGCGGGCCCGCCGTCCGCCCCGTCCGCCCCCGTCGGCTTGCCGGTCAGCGCCGCCAGGCTGTTGCGGACGTGCGTCATATGGGTGCGGACCTCCTCGCGCCGCTCGGCGTGCTCGCGCAGGGCCCGCTCCGTGGCCCGCTCGATGCGCTCCACCTCGACCCTCGCCCGTGCCAGCAGCCCGGCCGCGCGGTCCTCGGCGTCCTCCTGACGGTGCCGGGCGGCCTCCTCGGCCTCCGCGTAGAGCCGGCGCCGGTCGGCGAGGACGGCCTGCCCACGGGCGTCCCGCTCCGCGACGAGCTGGTCCATCTCCGCGTCCAGCTTCGCCAGTTCCCGCCCGGCCGCCTCCCACGCCTCGGCCTGCTGCTTCTCCTGCTCGCGCAGCATCCGGGCGGTGTCGCGCACCGCCTGCCCCCACTCCTCGGCAGCCTCCGCGCGCAGGCGCTCGGCGTCCTTGGCCGCCGCGGCCACCCGCTTCGCGCCGTCCTCCTGCGCCCGCTCCTCGGTGCGCCGGGCCAGTTCGTCCGCCTCGGTACGCAGGGCGGAGGCGGCCTGGTCCGCCGCGGCCCGGACCTGGTGCGCGAAGCCGTCGGACTCGTCACGGGCCCGCTCGGCGGCCTGCTCGGCCTCGGTCCGCAGCCGCTCCGCCTCGGACTCCGCCGTGCTCAGGATCAGCCGGGCCTCGCTGCTGAGGGACTCGTACGTCTGCGGTGGCAGCTTCGCCAGATGGAGCCGCAGCCCGGCGAGTTCGTCCGTCATCTCGTTGCACAGGACGGTGAGCCGCGCGGCACGCTCCCAGCAGGAGTCCCGGTCGATCGAGAGCCCCTCGAACCTGCGGTCGACGTCCTCCGGTCGGTAGCCACGCCCTCGTACGGTCTCGAACCCGTGAGGCGAAACCGGTGCACTCATCCCTCAAGCCCCTCTGTGCAGTTACGCGCGCTTGTCCTTACAGACCGGTACAGAGACCCACCCTCGCGGCACTTCGCCCGGACCGTCCCCCCAGGATGCGTCATTTATCGCCAGAAGTCGGAATTGGATCATCCTTGTACAAGGATTGGAACAACCGCTTCGCCCGGTTTTCGTCCCAGAGCAGCACCGCCCCCGCGCCGTCCACCCACACCCCGGGCCGCCGCACCGGAACCGTCGCCGCCACCCCCTCGCCCCCGGCGATCCGCCGCAGCGCCCAGCCCATGTCCAGCACGTGCGCCGCCCCCGCGCCCTCGTCCACGGTCAGCGCCGCCAGCGAGGTGTCCAGCACCCGCTTGAGCCGGGCCGGGTCGAGGAACACATCAGGGCCGGCCATCGCCTCCGCCACCGCGCCGATCAGCCGCCGCTGCCGCTTCACCCGTCCGAGGTCACCCTCCGGGTCCGCATAGCGCGCCCGCACGTACGCCAGCGCCCGCCGGCCGTCCATCCGTTGGCAGCCGGCGGGGAAGTCCGCCCCCGACCGCTCGTCCCTCAGCGGCGCCTCCAGGCACAGCCGTACGCCGCCCAGCGCGTCCACGACCCGCACCAGACCCAGGAAGTCCACCTCGGCATAGCGGTCGATGCGCAGACCGGTCGTCTGCTCCACCGTCCGGGTGAGCAGCCGCGGGCCGCCGTCCGCATACGCCTCGTTGATCTTCCGGCCGCCGTGGCCGGGAACGGGGACGTAGCTGTCGCGCGGCAGACTGACCAGAGCGGGGCCGTGCTCGCCGTAGTGCAGCACCATGATCGTGTCGGTGTTCCGCACCCGGCCGTTGCCGACGTGCAGCTCCGCGCGCTGCCGCGGGGTCAGCCCGGCGCGGCTGTCGGAGCCCACCAGCAGCCAGTTCGTCCCCCGGCCGGCGGCCGGCCGCGCGGCGTAGTCCGCCAGCGCGTCGGTGTGCCGCAGCTCCCGCCCCGCCCGGACGTACAGCCCGACCCCGGCCGCCACCACCAGTACGACCAGCAACAACAGCGACACCAGCAACCAGGTGAGCCACGACCACCGGCGCCCGGGCGGCCCCACCCCGCGCGGCGGCCGCAACCGCCCCGCCCGGTACGGCGGGGGTATCGGACGGCCCATACAGGCATGGTCCCGGCGCCCGACCCGTCGCGCAGGTCGAGCACCCGGACCCGTCGCCACGGCGGTGCCCCCACCGCACCGCGCACCCGTACGGCGCGCGGCGCGGACATGGCCTACAGCAGCCCGTCCCACATCTGCTCAAGGAGCACCGACCACCAGGTCTCCGGCGAACCGAGTGCCGGCGGATCCAGCGCGACCAGCTGCGCCTGGAAGTCGACGGTCCACCGGCCCGCCTGCTCCGGCGTCAGCCCGTAACGCAGCCGCCACATCCGCCCCAGCATCGCCAGACAGCGCACGAACTCCGGCAGCCCGCTGTTGACGAACTGCGGCGCCGCCGGCTGGCCACCCGGCCCGCCCTCCATCGGCACCGCCACGATGTGCGCGGTCCCGTACTGGACACACAGCTGACGGCCGAAGTCGTTGCCCATCACCAGATACGAGCCCGCGTCGGCGGCCGGCTGCACGCCCCGCTCCGCCGCCAGCTCCGCCAGCGTCGGCACCGGACGGCCCGGCTGCGCCTGCGCCCAGAAGAACGGCCCGAAGTCGACCGGCAACCCGGCCCACACCAGCATCTGCGCCACCACATCGGGCACACCGTGCCGGGAGACCGCCCGCTGGTCGAAGCGGAAGATCCCCTGCGGACCGAAGGCCTGCTCCAGCTCCTGGCCGATCGCCTGCGGCGGAACCGGCGGCACCGGCTGCACCTGGGACGGGTGCGGCAGCGGCACCCGCACCGGCGCCGGCCGCGCCGGACCGTCCGCGACCTGGTGCAACTCGCCCTGATGCTCCACCAGATGCCGTACGCCCTGCTGACGCGAGGCATGGTCCCTGCCGTACGCGGCGGTGTGGCTGATGCGCACCTGCGGCCAGTTGTCCCGGATCATCCGGGCGCAGTAGCCACCCGGCAGATCACAGCACTCCAGCTCCGTGTGCAGCTCCAGCACCTGCTGCGGCGGGACGTTCATCGCCCGCAGCTCGTGCAGCAGCTGCCACTCCGGATGCGGCGTACCGGGCGCCGAACGGCGCACGATCTTCTGCTCGGAGCCGTCCGGCGCGCGATAGCTGAGCACCGCCATGTAGCCGGGACCGACGGTCGGCTGACCACTGGGGGCCGGCGGATAGCCGTACGCACCCGGAGGGCCGGGCGGCGCGGCCTGCGGCGGGGCGGGCACACCCGCGGGCGGGGCACCGTGGCCGGCCGGCGGCGCGGCGGGAGCGCCCGCCCCACCGGGACCGCCCAGCGCGGCACCGCCGGCGAGCATCGTCGCCGCGGCGTGCACCCCACCGCCGCCGGTACCGCCCGCGACGGGCGGCGCCGGAGGCGGAGGCGGCGGACCGCCCTGGCCGCCCTGACCCGCCGGGCCCTGCCCGGCCGCGGACCCGCCGGACCTGCCGGGCGGACCGGGCGGCTTGGGCGCGCCGGGCGGACCGGGCGGCGGCGGGACACCGGGACCACCGGCACCACCGGCACCACCGGCACCGCCCAGGCTCGCCTGCAACGACGCACCGTCGGCGAGCATCGTGGCGGCCGCGTGCACCCCGCCACCGGGACCACCGGCACCCGTAGCGCCGGAGCCGGCCCCGCCGGCCCCCGCGCCCTCGGGCCGGTCCGTTCCGTCCACCGCGCTGAGATCGACATCCGCCGCATCCAGCTGCGAGACCAGCTGCGTGGGCACATAGCCACCGGCCGGCGCGCCGGGCGCACCCGGACCGGACGCCGCGGGCCCGCCGCCCGGGCGCGCATCGGCCTTGCCGGTCTCGGCCTCCGCGAGCCTCGCCGGATCCTGCGCACCACCACGGCCCGCCCCGGGCCGACCCGGAGCGGGCGGAGGCGGCGGCGGACCCGCCGCGGCGTTACCGGGCAGCGACGAGCCGTCGGCCAGCATCGTCGCCGCGGCGTGCACCCCGCCGCCCACGGGCGGCGCAGGCACCGGCGGCGTACCGGGACCGGACGCACCCGGAGCACCGGCACCCGGCGGAGGAGGCACATCGGCGACCGGCGCCCCGGACGGCGGCGGCAGATTCGGCAGCCCCGCGGCCGCGGGCGGCGCCGGAGGCATCGGCGGCGGCAGCGGCGCACCACCGGGCCCGCCCGCCGGCCGCGCCTGACCGTCCGGACCACCGCCCGGCCCGGCACCGTCCCCCAGGTCCAGCGCGGGCGCCACCTGCGTACGGGGCAGCTGGCTGCCACCGTGCAGCAGCTCGGTCTTCGCCTCCGGGCGCGCACGCGGCGCGGCCGGAGCGTCGTCCTCCGCGTCGTAACCGGCCAGCGGCGGCGCGAACACCGTCTCGGGCAGCCCCACGGAACGGTCCTGCGCCCCCGCGTCCGACCCCGTCGTGTCCGCCGCCGCCCACGGCGTCGCGTCCACACCGGAACCGACGGAACCGGCAGCGGCCGGCTCCGGGCCCGCCTCCACCGCATCCGCACCGGTCTGCGCGACCCCGCCGTCGGCACCGTTGACACTCACCTCGGCCCAGGCGTCCGACGCCGAAGGCACCGGCGGCGGCGCCGGCGGCGCCTGCTCAAGGGACACGGCCGGCGCGGGAACCGGCGCGGCCGGCTCCGCACCCCCGCCCCGCCGGTCCGGGACACCGATCGCGTCCGCCGCCTGCTGCAACCACTCCGGCGGCGTCAGCAGGAACGACGTCGCCTCCAGATCGATCCGCTGCGGCGCCGGCTCGGCCGCACCCTGCCCACCGTCCACCGAAGCGCCGTACTCCTCCTCGTACCGCCGGATCACCTCACCCACCGGCAACCCCGGCCACAGCGTCGTCTCACCACTGTCCCGCGCGATCACCAGCCGGGCCCGGCCGCCATCCGTCGCCGGCCCACCGTCCCGGTCCTCGGCCCAGGCCACAAAGCCCAGATCGAACTCCCGCACCCGCACCTCACGGTGCTGCGGCGCCGGCACATCGCCGTTCACCCACCGCTCGGCGCGCTCCTGCGCCTGCGCAAACGTCACCATCGCGCTCAACCCCCCACCGGCACCGCGTACGCGAAACCGCCGTCCACCATCAGGTTCGCCACGGTCTCCAGCTCCGGCGGATTGCCCGCCAACCGCTGCAGAAACTCATCGAAATCCGCGCCGCACGGCAACAGCAGCCGCTCCACCCGCTCCTGCACCGACCAGCCGTCCTGATCCCGCGCATCGTCATACGGGCAGAACCACACCGAGCCCAGCGCCTCGCCACGCACCTTCACCGCGACCACACCGCCCTGCACGAACGCCACACCCAGATAGTCCTTGGTGAAGTGATCCCGCAGGCACTTGTTCACATAGACCAGATCATTGACGGCCGCGTCATCGCGCACCGTGAAGAACGGCTGGTCGACCAGCAGCCCCAGCTCCGCGTCCAGCGCCGCACCCACCGGCGCACACCCACCCGCCGCCTTCAAAAACGCACGGTAGGCACCCGGCAGGCGATAGCCCAGCGCCTCCTCGGCCTGCACCACCTGCTCCTCACCCACCGACAGATCGCGATGCGGCAACCCGAAGTGCACCGGCCGGGTCTCCTGCAACGGCCGGGTACCCCGCTTGTCGTGCGCCACCGGAGCCGTCGCCAGCCCACCGTGATGCCGCAACAGCGCCTTGACCTCGACCGGAACCAGCTCCATCCGCCGCGTACCGGCCACGTGATGCCAGGTCCAGCCATGCGGCGTCGCCACCGCCGGCACATCTATCCACAGCTCGTGCCCCTGCGCATGCAGCGCGGCGTTCGCCGACACATAGTCCGTCAACCGCAGCTCGTCGACACCGAACCCCTCCGGCGGCTCGGCGATCTCCGCCGCGGCACGCGCATACGGCGTGAACTCCGCGAAGCCCTGCCCGTCCACCCGCACCCCGGCGGGATACCGCGCGGCACGCACCGGGTCCGGAAAATGCACGACCTGCCCGGCATAGGCCGAATTCGGTGGTGCGGCACGTCCCGCCGCCTGGGGGCCGGGTGGTACCCCCAGCCCTGGCCGACCTGTCGTCATCGCGGTTGCCCCCTGGCTGAAGCTGGCTTTGGGGCACAGCCTATGCCGTACCGCAACACCCTCCCGCGCCCCCGCCCTCGCACGTCAGCACGGCGACACACCGACGTCACCCGCCGGCCCACCACCCCCACACCCCCCGCGCACCACCCCGCCCACCAGCCCCGTTATCCGCCGACCGACACCCCGTCAGCCCCCCGTGAGATCACCGACAGTGCGTCCGACTACCGGAACACCCAGCACATTTGGCAGGCTGACCCCCGCAAACCGGGGGATTGCAGGGAGGGAAACGCACACCACCATGAGCACCACTGCACGCCAAGGCACCGGCGCCGGAGACCCCCGCATCGGCTGGAGCGGCACCGCCGACACCCATCGCGCGCCCGCCCTCCACCACCGACGCGACGGCATCCTCCCCACCATCGGCGCCGCATTGTCCGTACGCGGACACACCCTCACCTGCACCGCGAGCAAGGCCGAACAGCCCCCCGCACTGCACCCCCTCGTCCAGGACTTCCTCGACGCCCTCCCCACCGCCCAGCGCGAACGCTTCACCGGACGATGTCCCGAAGCCGTGCTGCTCTCCCGCCACCTCACCGCCGTCGAGGCCAACCGCTCCAAACGAGCCGCCCGCAAACCCCTCACCAACGGCGAAGCCCGCCGCTCCCTGAAACACTCCAAGATCACCGCACGCCACATCCGCGAGGACGGCGACCCCCAGCACGGCAGCTACGCCCCACCCTGCCGCTCCTGCGACGCACTCCTCGCCCACTTCGGCGTCATGCCCATCGGCGCGACGCCCACAGGGAGCTGACCGCCACCATGCCGCCCACCACCCCCGGCCCCCGCACCCCCACCCACGACCGCACCGGCTCCACCCGCTTCCCCGCCGCCGTCGACGTCGCCCTCCAAGAAGCCGGCTGGCAACCCGGCCGCTGGGACATAAAGCAGGCCGAACACTGGGCCGACACCCTCCGCGCCCACACCTCCCCCGCCGGCCACCGCCACACCGTCTTCCCCGCCGCCGTCGAAGCCTGGGCCGAATTCGGCGGCCTGCGCATCGCCGGACCCGGACCCGGCCGGCACATCGCCCCCACCCCCTTCACCCTCGACCCCCTGCACGGACTCCACCTCGCCCGCACCCTCGGCGACCTCGGACGCGCCCTGGAAACCGACGTCGCCCCACTGGGCCGCGAGGAACTCCCCGGCCCCGACGGCACCACCTACAGCCAGTCCACCCTCGCCATCGACGCCGAAGGCCGCGTCTACAGCCTCGACCACACCGGCGACTGGTACCTCGGAGCCGACATCGACACCGCACTGGGCACCCTCGTACTCGGCACACGACCGAGCCGGCTGGGAATCACCCCACCCGGCAACGGATGACCCACCGTCCGTCCGGCACACCGCCCGACGGACGCGACCGGGCACACCGGATACCAGGACTCACCCGGCCGCGACCACAGCAGGCACCACCGCCGACACCCGGAAGCCACCCGCCTCCGTCGGACCCGAGACGAACACGCCCCCCAGCGCCGTCACCCGCTCCCGCATCCCCACCAGCCCGTTGCCACCACTCGGCAGACCCGCATCCGCCGCACCGCCCTCACACGGCCCGTTCTCCACCTGCACCGCCAGCTCACCCTCCCGATGCGCCAACCGCACCCGCGCCCGCGCACCCGGCGCATGCTTGTGCACATTCGTCAGCGCTTCCTGCACCACCCGGTACACCGTCTGCTCCACCCGCGCCCCATACCGGCGCCCAGCAGCCGACTCCCCCTCGCCGGCCCCCTCCACCGACAGCTCCACCACCATCCCGGCCGCCCGGGACTCCCCCACCAAAACCCCCAGATCAGCCAGGCACGGCCCCTCAGGGTCCACCTCGGCCCCGGCCACGGGCCCCGCCAACGACGGCCCGTCCCCCTCCACCTCAGCCGACAACGCCTCCGGCCCGCTCCGCTCGACGGCCCGAGCCGCCACCGCCACCAACCGCTCCGGCGCATCCGACCCCGCGGAGCCACGCACCGCCGAACCCTCGGCCGTCCGCAGCACCCCCAGCATCTCCCGCAGCTCCGTCAGCGCCTGCCGCCCCATATCGCCCACCAGACCCGCGTTCTTCGACGCCTTCTCCGGATCCTTCAACGCCACCGCCTGCAACGCGGCCGCATGCACCACCATCAGACTCACCCGGTGCGCCACCACGTCGTGCATCTCCCGCGCGATCCGCGTCCGCTCCTCGTTACGGGCCCACTCCGCCCGCTCCTCGGCCCGGTCAGCCAGCAGCGACAGCTCCCGCTCCAGACCGTCCGCCCGCTCCCGCAGGCTCTCCACCAACCGCCGCCGCGCCCCGACGTACAACCCCCACAACACCGGCGGCGCCGTCAGCACCAGCCCCACCGCCAGCGACATCGCCGGCACGAACCACACCGGCGGATTGAAGTCCTCCTGCGCCGCGATGTCCTGCCGCATGCTGAGGAACGTCGTCACCAACGTCCCCGCCACGGTCATCCCCGCCAGCAACGCGGTGATCCGACGCGGCACATCCGACGCGGCGAGCGTGTAGAGCCCCACCACGCTCAGCAGCCCGCCCATCTCCGCAGGCATCACCGCTATCGAAACCAGCACCACCGCCACCGGCCACCGCCGACGCACCAGCAGCACCGGCCCCGCCACCAGGCCGAAGAACAGTCCGAGCAACTCCGGCAGCTGCGCCTCCTGCGCGAACCGCACGCCCTCGAACATGCACTCCAGGCCCGAGGCCACCGCCAGCAACACGTCCAGTACGGCACTGCGCCGCCGGGCCCACCACCACGGCCCCGTCGCCGGCGCACCCCGCGCCCCCACACCTTCACTTGCCCCCGTCGCGGTCATACCGACCAGCGTACGGGCGCCCGCGCCGGTTCCCCCGCCGAGTTCCCCAGCACAGTTCTGGCCCATTACCAGCCGTTACCGCCGGTTATCCCCCGAAGTGTTGAATCGCCCACATTTTCGACTCTTTCGGACCCGCGAGAGCGACACCCTGTTCCCATGCCGAACACCCATCGGGAACCCCCCGATTACGAGGCGTTACGCCCCCAAGCCGTCGCCCTCCGCCGCGCCGGCCTCAGCCGCCGCCAGATCCGCGACCGGCTGCACGTCCACAACAACGACCTACTGAACCGCCTACTGGAGGGCGTCCCGGTCCCGGAGTGGACCAAGCGCCCCAACGCCAAGGACGACCTGCGCGAAAAGGCGCGCGAGCTTCGCAGGCAGGGCATGACCTACGACCAGATCCAGGTCGAACTGGGCTGCTCGAAGAGCTCGATCTCGCTGTGGGTACGGGATCTACCGAAGCCTGCGCCGCGCCGGACGCCCGCGGAACAGGCCCGGCTCGCCGTCCGCAAGCGCTGGGAGCACGAGCTGGCGGTGCGGGACGAGGAGCGCCAGCGGCGGAAGACCACGGCGCACAACGAGATCGGCACCCTGACCGACCGGGAGCTCTTCCTCGTGGGCGTCGGCCTGTACTGGTCGGAAGGGACGAAGAGCAAGCCACACGCCCGGCGCGAGACCGTCACGTTCATCAACAGCGATCCGGACATGATCGTGCTGTACCTGGCATGGCTCGGCCTCCTCGGCGTGGAGTCGGAGCGCCTGCGATTCCACGTCATGGTCCACGAGAACGCCGACGTGGCCGCGGTCGAGCAATACTGGGCCGACCTCGTACGGATCGACGCCTCAACCCTTGGGAAGACCACGCTCAAGAAACACAACCCCAAGACCGTGCGCAAGAACGTAGGCGACGGGTACCGAGGCTGTCTCGTGGTCAAGGTGCTGCAGGGAGCCGACCTATACCAGCGCATCGAGGGGTGGTGGTCTGGCATGGTGGTGGAGGCCAAGCGGCGAACCACGTAGGCTGCCGTCGGTGATCCCCCATGGTGTAATCGGCAACACGGGTCACTTTGGATGATTTGTTCCAGGTTCGAGTCCTGGTGGGGGAGCTAGATCCACAACCGCTCAGTTCGGGTCCTGATCCCAAGATCAGGACCCGCTGTCGTGTCGGCCGCAATACGCCCCGGTATCCTTCGGATGACCACCACCCGAAGTAGCCAAGAAGCCGAAGGGCATCCCCGTGAGCGCCAACCGCCCGGCAGCCGTCGTCGTTCTCGCAGCGGGTGAGGGAACCCGCATGAAGTCGGCGACCCCAAAGGTCCTGCACGCACTCTGCGGCCGCTCCCTCGTCGGGCATGTCGTCGCCGCCTCCCGTGAGCTGGACCCCCAGAACCTCGTCGTGGTCGTCGGCCACGCCCGTGAGCAGGTGCAGGCGCATCTCGCCGGGATCGACCCGGACGTGCGCACCGCCGTGCAGCACGAGCAGAAGGGCACCGGCCACGCCGTCCGTACGGCCCTGGAGGAGCTGAGCGGCAGCGGTGTCGTCCTCGACGGCACCGTGATCGTGGTCTGCGGCGACACCCCGCTGCTGACCGGCGAGACCCTCCGGCGGCTCGGTGACACCCATGCCGCGGACAAGAACGCGGTGACCGTGCTCTCCGCCGAGGTGCCGGACGCGACCGGCTACGGCCGGATCGTTCGCGACGCGGACACCGGCGCGGTGACGGCGATCGTCGAGCACAAGGACGCCGGCGACGCCCAGCGGGCGATCCGGGAGATCAACTCCGGGGTGTTCGCCTTCGACGCCCGGCTGCTGGTCGACGCGCTGGGCAAGGTGCGTACGGACAACAGTCAGGGCGAGGAGTACCTGACCGATGTGCTGGGGATCGTGCGGGAGGCGGGGCACCGTGTGGGTGCGGCCGTGGCCGCCGATCACCGCGAGATCCTCGGGATCAACAACCGCGTGCAGCTGGCCGAGGCCCGTCGGCTGCTGAACGAGCGGTTGCTGGAGCGGGCGATGCTGGCCGGTGTGACGGTCGTCGACCCGGCCTCGACGTTCATCGACGTGTCGGTCGTGTTCGAGCAGGACGCGACGGTCCACCCGGGGACGCAGCTGCTGGGGGCCACGAGTGTCGCCACCGGCGCCGAGGTGGGTCCGCATGCGCGGCTGACGGATACGGCGGTCGGTGCGGGTGCCGTGGTGTCGTTCACGGTCGCGGAGGGTGCGCGTATCGGCGCGGGGGCGAATGTCGGTCCCTATGCGTATCTGCGCCCGGGGACGGATCTCGGTCCGAAGTCGAAGGCCGGCGCGTATGTGGAGATGAAGAACGCGTCGATCGGCGAGGGGACGAAGGTTCCGCATCTGTCGTATGTGGGGGACGCGACGATTGGTGAGTTCACCAATATTGGCGCGGCGAGTGTGTTCGTGAATTATGACGGTGAGGCCAAGCACCACACGACCGTCGGTTCGCATTGCCGGACGGGGTCGGACAACATGTTTGTGGCTCCTGTCACGATCGGGGATGGCGCTTATACGGCGGCCGGCTCGGTCATCACCAAGGATGTGCCCCCGGGTTCGCTGGCGGTCGCGCGTGGCCAGCAGCGGAATATCGAGGGTTGGGTCGCGCGGAAGCGGCCCGGAAGCGCCGCCGCGCAGGCCGCTTCGGCTGCTCGCCAGGAGCCCGAGGGCGAGTAGTGATCGTGCAACGGGTGCGCCGTGCGGGGCGTACCGTGATGAGCGCACGCAAACTGTGATTCGAGGAGATTTGCTGTGACCGGGATCAAGACGACCGGCGAGAAGAAGCTGATGCTCTTCTCCGGCCGCGCCCACCCCGAGCTGGCGGAGGAGGTCGCGCATCAGCTGGGTGTCGGCCTGGTCCCGACGAAGGCTTTCGACTTCGCCAACGGTGAGATCTATGTCCGCTATCAGGAGTCCGCGCGTGGTGCGGATTGCTTCTTGATTCAGAGCCACACGGCTCCGATCAATAAGTGGATCATGGAGCAGCTGATCATGATTGATGCGCTGAAGCGGGCTTCCGCTCGGAGCATCACCGTGGTCGTGCCGTTCTATGGCTATGCGCGTCAGGACAAGAAGCACCGTGGCCGTGAGCCGATTTCGGCGCGGCTGATCGCGGATTTGATGAAGACCGCGGGTGCGGACCGTGTGGTGACGGTGGATCTGCACACGGACCAGATCATGGGCTTCTTCGACGGTCCGGTGGATCACCTTTTCGCGCTGCCGGTCCTCGCGGACTACGTGGGCGCGAAGGTGGATCGCGACAAGCTCACGGTCGTCTCCCCGGACGCGGGCCGGGTGCGGGTCGCCGACCGCTGGTGCGACCGGCTGGGTGCGCCGCTGGCCATCGTCCACAAGCGCCGGGACAAGGACGTGGCGAATCAGGTCACGGTCCATGAGGTCGTCGGTGATGTGGAGGGCCGGGTGTGTGTCCTGGTCGACGACATGATCGACACCGGTGGCACGATCTGTGCCGCGGCCGACGCGCTGTTCGCCAATGGTGCGGCGGATGTCATCGTGACGGCGACGCACGGTGTGCTGTCGGGTCCGGCGGCGGACCGGCTGAAGAATTCGAAGGTGAGCGAGTTCGTGTTCACCAACACGCTGCCCACGCCGTCCGAGCTGGAGTTGGACAAGATCACGGTGCTGTCGATGGCGCCGACGATCGCGCGGGCGCTGCGTGAGGTCTTCGAGGACGGCTCGGTGACGAGTCTGTTCGACGAGCAGTGAGTGATCTCTCGTACTGATTGATCGACTTTGGGGCGGCCTTCCGGCCGGGTAGACTCGTGGAGTTGCTCGGCGAGGGAGGCCGCCCTTTTGTGGTGGCTGTCCGTTATCGACGCGCTCTTCGTAGCAGGTCTGTCGTGGGCCGGGTGACGCCCACCAGATGTTTCTGCGATACGAGGAGTGCTGTTATGGCTGAGATCAAGCTTGCCGGTGAGGTCCGGAACGACTTCGGTAAGGGTGCTGCCCGCCGTCTGCGTCGTGAGGCGAAGGTTCCCGGTGTCATTTACGGTCACGGTGCGGAGCCGCAGCACGTCGCCGTGGACAGCCACGCGCTGATGATGGCCCTGAAGACCCCGAACGCGCTGCTGCGTCTGGAGTTCGACGGCAAGAGCGAGCTGGTCATCCCCAAGGCCGTGCAGCGTGAGGCGATCCGCCGGTTCCTGGTGCACGTGGACTTCCTGGCCGTGAAGAAGGGCGAGAAGGTCACCGTCGAGCTGCCGATCCAGACCGAGGGTGAGCTGGCCCCGGGTGGCAACCTGCTCGAGCACGTGCTGAACACCCTGCCGGTCGAGGCCGAGGCCACCCACATCCCGGAGTCGGTCACGGTCTCCATCGCGGGTCTGGACGCCGGTTCGTCGGTGCAGGCCAAGGACATCACCCTGCCGTCGGGTGTCTCGCTGGCCGTCGAGGACGACGCTGTGGTGCTGCAGGTCGTGTCGGCGCAGGCCGAGGCTCCGGCCGAGGAGGCCGCCGCGGGTGAGGGTGCCGAGGGCGCCGAGGCCTGATCCTCGCCTCGTCACCGCTTTTTCCAACCGCTGTCCTGTGCCGTTGCGGCACGGGGCGGCGGTTGGGTTGTTTCAATGGCCTGCCGCACTGGCCTGGCGCAAGGAGATGTGGAGATGACGGACGCAGACGGCCCCTGGCTCGTGGTGGGGCTGGGGAATCCCGGGCCGGAGTACGCGGCCAATCGCCACAATGTGGGTTTCATGGTGGCGGATCTGCTCGCCGAGCGCATGGGTGGGCGTTTCAAGGCGCACAAGGCGCGGGCGCAGGTGGTGGAGGGTCGGATCGGTCCGCCGGGGCCGGGCAGTCGCCGGGTGGTGGTGGCGAAGCCGTTGTCGTTCATGAATCTGTCGGGTGGGCCGACGACGGCGTTGCGGGATTTCTACAAGGTCCCGGTGGCCAACATCGTGGCGGTTCATGATGAGTTGGATATCGATTACGGTGCGCTGCGGCTGAAGTTGGGCGGCGGTGACAACGGTCACAACGGTCTGAAGTCGATCACGAAGTCGTTGGGTGCGGAGTACCACCGGGTGCGTTTCGGGATCGGGCGCCCGCCGGGTCGTATGCAGGTGGCGGATTTCGTGTTGAAGGATTTCGGTTCGGCGGAGCGCCGGGAGCTGGATTACTTCGTGGATCGTGCGGCGGATGCGGTGGAGACGTTGATCGTGGAGGGGTTGGAACGGGCGCAGAGCACGTACAACACGTGAATGGGACAGTGCGGGTCAGGCTCTGACGAACTGTTGCCCGAGGTTGACCGGGTACTGGTGGATGGCCAAGGATCGCCGCCATGCCCAGAAGCAGTACGCGCACGAGTTCCAGACGCAGCCGTTCCCGGCGGGTGGGTGAGAGTGCCTACGGGGTGCTGCTCGTCGCCCGGATGGGGTTGATGGGGCTGCTGGCGTTGCTCCTGCTGGTGGCGGGTGTGTGGACGTCGTGGGGTACGGCGCAGTACGCGATGCTCGTCAAGGGGCGGGAGCGCGGTGCGATGACGGTGTCGGCGTGTGCGGGTGAGCGGTGCACGGGTCCGTTTGTGCCCGAGGGGGAGGGTCGGGGGTCCCGGAAGGTGTCGATCGCGCAGGCGGCGGCGCCGGAGAAGGGTGAGCGGGTCGAGGTGGTGCTCAAGCCGGGTTCGTCGCATGCGGTGCGGTCGGGGCCGGCGGGGGTGTTGCATGCGTGGGTGCCGTTCGCGGGGTCGTTGTTGCTGGCGGCGCTGGTGGTGGCCGGGGGGATGCGGATGCGGCGTACGGCGTGGGTGATGGGTTTGTTGGGGGCGGTGTTGCTGGGGGCGGCGTTCGCCGCGATGTAGGGCGTGTGACGTGGCGACGACGGCGGCCGGCTCCTCGGGTGAGGGGCCGGCCGCCGTCGTGTGTGCGGGGTGGGGTCAGCCGGTGTTGCGCAGGCCGGCGGCGACGCCGTTGACGGTGAGCAGCAGTGCGCGGGCCAGCACGGGGTCGGCTTCGTCGCCGCGTTCGGCGGCGGTGCGCTGGCGGTGCAGGAGGGAGACCTGGAGGTAGGAGATCGGGTCGAGGTAGGCGTCGCGGATGTGGAAGGTCTGCTTGAGGACCGGGTTGGAGTCGAGGAGTTCGTTCTCTCCGGTGACGCGCAGGACTTCGGCGACGGTGAGTTCGTGCTCGGCCTTGATGACGTCGAAGACGTGCTTGAGGTCGTCGGGGACGAGGGTGTCGACGTAGTGCTGGGCGATCCGCAGGTCGGTCTTGGCCAGGGTCATCTCGACGTTGGACAGGAAGTTGCGGAAGAAGTGCCAGTGCTCGTGCATCTCGTCGAGGACGGGGTCGAGTCCGGCTTCGCGGGCGGCCTTGAGGCCGGTGCCGACGCCGAACCAGCCGGGGACGATCTGGCGGGACTGGGTCCAGCCGAAGACCCAGGGGATGGCGCGCAGTCCGTCGAGCGAGACGCCCGAGCCGGGGCGGCGGGAGGGCCGCGAGCCCAGGTGCAGGTCGGCGAGCTGGTCGACCGGCGTGGAGGCGAGGAAGTACGTCGGCAGGTCGGGGTCTTCGACGAGACGGCGGTAGGCGCCGTGGGCGGCCTCGGAGACGGTCTCCATGGCCGCGTCCCAGCGGGCCAGTGCCTCGTCGGACTGACGGGGCGCGGTGTGCAGGGCGGACGCCTGGAGGGTGGCGGCGACGGTCAGTTCCAGGTTCTCCCGGGCCAGGGAGGGCACCAGGTACTTGTCGGAGATGACCTCGCCCTGCTCGGTGACCTTGATCTCGCCCTCCAGCGTCCCGTAGGGCTGGGCGAGGATCGCGTCGTGGGAGGGGCCGCCGCCGCGGCCGACGGTGCCGCCGCGGCCGTGGAAGAGGCGCAGTCGTACGCCGTGGCGGTGGGCGACGTCGCGCAGCAGGCGCTGGGCGCGGTGGATCTCCCACTGGGAGGTGGTGATGCCGCCGAACTTGGAGGAGTCCGAGTAGCCGAGCATGACTTCCTGGACGTCGCCGTTGAGGGCGACCAGGCGGCGGTAGGAGGGGTCGGCGAGCATTTCGTCGAGCAGCCGGTCGGCGATCTTGAGCTCGTCGGTGGTCTCCAGCAGCGGGACGATGCCGATCTTGGCCCAGCCTGCGTGCAGGTCGATCAGGCCGGCTTCGCGGGCCAGGACGGCGGCGGCGAAGACGTCGTCGGAGCCCTGGCACATGGAGATGATGTAGGACTCGACGACCTCGGGGCCGAAGGTCTCCTTGGCCTTGCCGATGGTGCGGAAGACGCCGAGGGTCTTGGCTCCGGCCTCGTCGAGGGGCGCCGGGGTGGGGGCCAGGGGGCGGCGGGAGCGCAGTTCCTTGGCGAGGAGCTTGCGGCGGTAGTCGCGCGGCATGTCCACGTAGCGCCAGGACTCCTCGCCGAGGCGGTCGAAGAGCTGGCCGAGGGCGTGGTGGTGGGCGTCGGCGTGTTCGCGGACGTCCATGGTGGCGAGCTGCAGGCCGAAGGCGCCGATGGTGCGGATGGTGCGTTCGAGGCGGCCGTCGGCGACCAGGCCGCCGCGGTGTGCGCGCAGCGAGGTCTGGATGAGGGTGAGGTCGTCGAGGAGCTCGGCGGTGCCGAGGTAGTCGCGGCCGGGGACGTGGGGGGTGTCACCGGCGAGGCGGTCGCGGGTGTTGACGAGCTTCTGCCGGATGCAGGTGGCCTTGAGGCGGTAGGGCTCTTCGCTGTTCAGGCGCTTGTAGCGGGGGCTGATCTCGGGGAGGAGTTCGAGGTCGTGCTGGAGGGAGGCCAGCAGCTCGTCGGTGGCGCCGCAGTTGCGGATGGAGTTCGACAGGGCGCCGCGCAGCTCGTCGACGTGTTCGAGGGCGTCGGTGATGCCGTGCTCGTGCTGGAGGATCAGGACGTCCCAGGTGACCTGGGGGGTGACGTTGGGGTTGCCGTCGCGGTCGCCGCCGATCCAGGTGCCGAAGGTGAGCGGGCGGGTGCCGGGGGGCAGCTCGGTGCCGGCGCGCTCCAGCTCGGCGGCGAGGTCTTCGAGGACGTCGCCGACGGCGCCGCGGCCCAGCTCGTCGAGGTAGTAGATGGCGTTGCGGGCTTCGTCGGTCGGCTCGGGGCGGGCGACGCGCAGCTCGTCGGTCTGCCAGATGAGGTCGATGTTCTCGGCCAGGCGCAGGTCGGCGCGGCGGCGCTCGGTGGCGTCGGTGCGGTCGAGGAGTTCGGCGACCTTGCGGAGCTTGGTGAGGACGGAGCGGCGGGCGGCCTCGGTGGGGTGTGCGGTGAAGACGGGGCGTACGCCGAGGTGGGCCGCGGTCTCGCGGAGGTGCTGGGGGTCGGCGTCCTTGAGCATGTCGGCGGTGCGGGCGAGGATGCCGCCCTCGGCGGCGCGGCGGGCGCGCAGCTCGCGGCCGCGGTGGACCTGCTCGGTGACGTTGGCGAGGTGGAAGTAGGTCGAGAAGGCGCGTACCAGCTTCGCAGCGGTTGCCAGGTCCGTGTCGCCCAGGAGGCGGGCCGCCGCCTCGCCGTCGGAGCGGGTCAGGGCGCGGACCCGCTCGACGAGGTCGAGGAGGTCGGGGCCTTCCTGCCGGACGAGGGTCTCGCCGAGGAGGTCGCCGAGGCGGCGGATGTCGGCGCGCAGGGCGACGTTGTCGCTCGGGCCGGCTTCGGGGCTGTCGGCGGGCGTGATCTCGGCGGGGTTGTTGTCGGCACTGCTCACTGGTGCGGCTCCTTGCGGCATTCAGGGACGTCGCGCCGCGACTCGCGGAGGGGTGGTGGCGGGCGACGGGTGGGCAGGTCTGATGCGGGCGGGTTGCGGACCGCGCTGTCCGACGTTGCCCAGGATAGATCTGCCCGCTGTCAGCGGATCACACCGTCCGATGGGTGGGCATCTGTGGCGGGTGGTGTGGGTGTGAGGCCTGTCACGGCCTTGCCCGTGGCGGTGTCGCTGCCATACTTACGAAACCGTAGGTTACGGTCCCGTAGCCGTAGCCGTGCCCCCGAGCCCCCCGACGAGGGACACCATGACCGCTGGCCCTGAAGCCGTAGAAGAATCACCGATTCCTGCCGGTTCGTCCGTTGATCCGGCCGCCGGTGGCCCGCTGCCGTCCGCGACGCTGGGTGGCGAGCAGCGCAGGTCGCTCGAACAGATCACGCTCCTGCTCTTCATCACCGTCCCGTTCGTGGCGCTGGTGGCCGCGGTGCCGCTGGCCTGGGGCTGGGGGGTGAGCTGGCTGGATCTGGGGCTGATGACCGCGATGTACTACATCGGCTGCCACGGCATCACGATCGGCTTCCACCGCTACTTCACGCATGGCGCCTTCAAGGCGAAGCGCCCGCTGCGGATCGCGCTGGCGATCATGGGGTCGCTGGCGGTGGAGGGTCCGCTGGTGCGCTGGGTGGCCGATCACCGCAAGCACCACAAGTTCTCCGACGCCGAGGGCGACCCGCACTCGCCGTGGCGCTTCGGCGAGACGGTGCCCGCGCTGATGAAGGGCCTGTGGTGGGCCCACATCGGCTGGATGTTCGACGAGGAGCAGACCCCGCAGCACAAGTACGCACCGGACCTGATCAAGGACGATGCGGTCCGGGCGATCTCCCGGCAGTTCGTGGTGTGGACGACGGTGTCGCTGCTGATCCCCCCACTGGTGGGCGGTCTGGTGACGTGGTCCTGGCAGGGCGCGCTGACCGCGTTCTTCTGGGGCTCGCTGGTGCGGGTGGCGCTGCTGCACCACGTGACGTGGTCGATCAACTCCATCTGTCACGCCGTGGGCAAGCGCCCGTTCAAGTCCCGCGACAGGTCCGGCAACGTCTGGTGGCTGGCGGTGCTGTCCTGTGGCGAGTCCTGGCACAACCTGCACCACGCGGACCCGACGTGCGCCCGGCACGGTGTGCTGAAGGGGCAGCTGGACTCCAGCGCCCGGCTGATCCGCTGGTTCGAGAAGGCGGGCTGGGCGTACGACGTGCGGTGGCCGAACGCCTCGCGCATCGACGCCCGGCGCAAGGAGATGGCCGCCGGGGGTACCTCCCCTCGGTAGTCGAGGAAGGCATGATTGACGGGTGGCGATCGACAACAGCAGCAGTACGAGCAGCAACAAGGGCAAGCCTTCGGCGTCTGCGGGCACCCGGCGTGCCCGCAGGGTGCGGATGACCGGTGCGGAGCGCCGGCAGCAGCTGCTGGACATCGGTCGCACGCTCTTCGCCGAGCGCGGCTTCGAGGGCACGTCGGTCGAGGAGATCGCGGCCAAGGCCGGCGTCTCCAAGCCGGTGGTCTATGAGCACTTCGGCGGCAAGGAGGGGCTGTACGCGGTGGTCGTGGACCGCGAGATGCGCCAGCTGCTGGACATGGTGACCGGCGCGTTGACCGCCGGCCACCCCCGTGAGCTGCTCGAACAGGCGGCTTTTGCGCTCCTGGACTACATCGAGACCTTCACCGACGGCTTCCGCATCCTGGTCCGCGACTCCCCCGTCGCCCAGTCCACGGGTACGTTCGCCTCCCTCATCAGCGATATCGCCACCCAGGTCGAGGACATCCTGGGCCTGGAGTTCAAGGCCCGTGGCTTCGACCCGAAACTGGCCCCGCTCTACGCCCAGGCGCTGGTCGGCATGGTCGCCCTGACCGGCCAGTGGTGGGTGGACACCCGCAAACCGAAGAAGGCCGAGGTGGCGGCCCACCTGGTGAACCTGGCCTGGCACGGCCTGGGCAACCTGGAGGCGAAGCCGCGGTTGATAGGGCATCGCAAGAACTGAGGTCTCCCCGCGCCGCCGAGGCCGGTGAGCACGGTGGGGGATCTCGGGGGAGGTCGCAGGAGGGGCGGGGGTCAGCCGGTCCGTTTCTGGGCGACGGCGAAGATGCGGCGGAAGGGGAAGACCGTGCCGTGCCGGCCCGTGGGGTAGGCCTTGCGGAGGGCGTCGCGGTATTCGGCGAGGAACGCCTCGCGGGCGAGCGGGTCGTTCTCCAGTTCCGTCAGGACGGGGCGCAGGGCGGTGCCCTTGACCCAGTCGAGGACCGGGTCGTCGCCTTCCAGGAGCTGGACGTAGGTCGTCTCCCACACGTCGGTGGTGCAGCCGAGGTCGGTGAGGCGCTCGAGGTATTCGGCGGGCTCCAGGATGTGGACGAAGCGCCGGCCGTGGGTGGGGAGGCGTTCGCGCCACTGGGGGCTGTCGCACAGTTCGCCGAGCAGGGCGTGGCTGGGCGAGGTGAAGTTGCCGGGGACCTGGAAGGCGAAGGTGCCGCCGGGGGTGAGGGCGTCGACCCAGCGGGCGAAGGAGTCCGGGTGGTTGGGGACCCACTGCAGTGCCGCGTTGGAGACGATCAGGTCGTAGGGCTCGTCGGGAGTCCAGTCGGCGGCGTCGGCGGGCGCGAAGTCGAGGTGGCCGCCGCCCGGGGTGGGGCCGGCGTGGCTCTCGGCTTCCTTGAGCATCTCCGGGGAGTTGTCGTATCCGGTGATGTGCGCGTCGGTCCAGCGGGTGGTGAGCTGGACGGTGACGTTGCCCGGTCCGCAGCCCAGGTCGGCGATCCGGGCGGGGCGTTGCCGCCGGGGGAGTTCCGGGATCCGCGCGAGCAGGTCGTGGAAGGGGCGGGTACGGTGCCCGGAGTGGCGGAGGTATTGCTGCGGATCCCAGATGGGCGCGTCGTGCATGTTCTGAACCCCTTTGCTGGTGCAGGGCCGACTCAAAGCTGGCACGGTCTGGTTCGGGCCGTCTCGGCTGGAAACCGAGCCTCCGCCGACGATGCCCCATAGTCCAGCGAAATATATCTTGACGTCAAGAGACTTCATGTCGACAGACCCTCTACACTGATCGTCATGGAGGACGAGGTCGACCGACTGGTCGCTGCATGGCGCCGTGAGCGCCCGGACCTCGACGTGGAACCGCTCGAGGTCCTCAGCCGCGTCTCCCGGCTGGCCAGACACCTCGACCGGGCTCGCCGCATCGCGTTCGCCGAGGTGGGGCTGGAGCCCTGGGAGTTCGACGTGCTGACCGCGCTGCGCCGGGCCGGGGCGCCGTATCAGCTCTCCCCCGGCGCGCTGCTGACGCAGACGCTGGTCACGTCCGGGACGATGACCAACCGCATCGACCGGCTGGCCAAGAAGGACCTCGTCGAGCGGCTGCCGGACCCCAGCGACCGGCGGGGAGTGCTGGTCAGGCTGACCGCCGAGGGCCGCGACAAGGCCGACCAGTCGCTGGCCGGACTGCTGGTCCAGGAGCGTGCCATTCTCGCCGAACTCTCCCGCCAGCAGCGCGGCGAACTGGCCGGACTGCTGAGGCGGTTGACCGGCCCGTTCGACAACACCCCCGCATAGCGCGCGGCGACGGCGCAGGGTGGGCACGCACCGGCGGGCGGCGGCGCCCGGCGGGCTTCCGGGCCGGAGGTCCGCCGACTTTCCGAGGTGGGTGAGGGGCGCGCGCTCCCGGGCATACGGCGCGGGCGCTCGCGTCCGAGGTGGCAGAGTCGGAGGCACACACCTCCGGGAGGGATCTACGACGGCGCGCGACAGACTGTTACGCGCCATATATGACGGCGCACAAGCATCTAAAGAGCGCCCCCTGAATTGACGCGCGCCCCTCTCGTACCACGTCCCCTTGCCCACCACTCGCCTTGTGCACTTGGATCGCGCCATGAGCCAGCAGCGACCACCGCACCCGCCGAGCGGCCCGTACGGCAAGCGGTTCGAGGGCCGCACGGTCCTGGTGACCGGGGCCGCCGCCGGGATCGGGGCGGCCATCGCCGACCGGCTGGCCGCCGAGGGCGCCGGCGTACTGCTGCTGGACATCGACGACGCACGCGGCGAGCACCTCGCACGGCGCATCAGGGCGGCCGGCGGCCGGGCCTCGTACGAGCACTGCGATGTGGCGGACGAGGCCCACTGGCAGCGGGCGGCGAAGGCCGCACGGCAGCGCTACGGCCCGGTGGACGGGCTGGTCAGCAACGCCTTCCTGCCCCATGTGGCGGCCGCCGACGCCACCTCGCTCGCGGAGTGGGACCGGCAGCTCGCGGTAAACCTGACCGGCTCCTTCCTCGGCGTCCGCGCCACCCTTGAGGACCTGCGAGAACGCCACGGCGCGGTGGTGCTGACCTCGTCCGTGCACGCGCTGGTGGGCCTGCCGGGGCGGCCCGCGTACGCGGCGGCCAAGGCCGGGCTGACCGGGCTGGGGCGGCAGCTGGCGGTCGAGTACGGGCCGCAGGTGCGGGTCAACAGCGTGCTGCCGGGCCCGGTGCTCACGGCGGCCTGGGACGGCATCGGCGAGGCGCAGCGGCAGGCCAGCGCCGCGGAGACGGCGGCGCGGCGGCTGGGGCGGCCCGAGGAGGTCGCCGCCGCCATCGCCTTCCTGCTCTCCGACGAGGCGTCCTTCGTCACCGGCGCGAGCCTCGTCGTCGACGGCGGCTGGAGCGTGTACAAGAACTCGTCATGAGCGGGGCCCGCCGACGGCGGCCCGCGACGCCCCGTCCGAGCTTCGATCCGTAGGGGGATCCATGGGCATCCAATTCGGCGGCGACTACAACCCCGAGCAGTGGCCCGAGGAGGTGTGGGCCGAGGACCTGAAGCTGATGAAGGCGGCCCACGTCACCATGGTCACCGCCGGGATCTTCTCCTGGGCGAGGGTCGAACCCCGGCCCGGGCAGTGGGACTTCGGCTGGTTCGACCGGGTCATGGACAACCTGGCCGGCGCCGGGATCGCCGTCTGCCTGGCGACGATGACCGCCTCACCACCGCCCTGGCTCTCCCACGCGCACCCCGAGATCCTGCCCGAGGGCCCCGACGGGCAGCGCCGCTGGCCCGGAGGCCGGCAGCACTACTGCCCCTCCAGCCCCGTCTACCGCGCGCACGCCGTACGGCTCGTCGAGCAGCTCGCCACCCGCTACGCCGGCCACCCCGCGCTCGCCATGTGGCACATCGGCAACGAGTACGGCTGCCACACCCGCCAGTGCTACTGCGCGGTGTCCGCCGCGGACTTCCGGCGCTGGCTGCGCGAGCGCTACGAAAGCGTGACGGCGCTCAACGCCGCCTGGTCGACGGCCTTCTGGTCGCAGGGCTACGGCGACTTCGACGAGGTGCTGCCGCCCCGCACCGCGCCCACCTTCCCCAATCCCGCGCAGCAGCTGGACTATCTGCGCTTCGGCGACGAGGCGCTGCGCGCCTGCTACCTCGCCGAGAAGGAGGTGCTCAACCGGCTGACGCCCGAGGTCCCGGTCACCACCAACCTGATGCCGCAGCACAAACCGGTCGACGCGTTCGCCTGGTCGGCGCACATGGACGCGATGGCGCTGGACTTCTACCAGGACCCCTACGCCGGTGACGACCACGTCCGGGCCGGCTACGTCTTCGACCTGATGCGCTCGGCGCGCTCCGGGCAGCCCTGGATGCTGCTCGAACAGGCACCCAGCGCGGTCAACTGGCGGCCCCGCAACGGCCCCAAGCCGCCCGGGGCGATGCGACTGTGGAGCTGGCAGGCCGTCGCCCAGGGCGCGGACGCGGTGCTGTTCTTCCAGTGGCGGCAGTCCCTGGGCGGCGCGGAGAAGTTCCACTCGGCGATGCTGCCGCACGGCGGGACCGATACCCGGATCTTCCGCGAAGTGACCGAACTGGGCCGGGAGTTGGCATCGCTCGCGGGCATCGAGGGAACCCGTTCGCGGGCCGAGGTGGCGCTGCTGGCGGACTGGCACAGCTGGTGGGCGCTGGAGCTGGACTCCAAGCCGTCGACCGCGCTGGAGCACTCCCGGATCGCGCTGGAGCACTACCGGCCGCTGTTCGAGGCGGGCGTGGCCTGCGACGTGGTGCCGCCGCAGCGGGAGCTGAACGGCTACCGGCTGGTCGTGGTGCCCAATCTGTATCTGCTGACCGCGCGCGACGCCGAGCGGCTGACGGCGTATGTACGCGACGGCGGCCGGCTGGTGGTGTCGTTCTTCTCCGGGATCGTCGACGAGCACGACCGGGTGCACCCCGGCGGCGCTCCGGCGCCGCTGCGGGAGCTGCTGGGGCTGCGGGTGGAGGAGTTCTGGCCGCTGGACGCGGGCCGTACGGTGGCGGTCGAGGGGGCCTACGCGGGGCGGGCCGACCTGTGGTCGGAGGCCGTCGACCTCGAAGGGGCCGAGGCGCTCGCCCGCTTCGCGGACGGGGACCTCGCCGGGCGGCCCGCGCTGACCCGGCACACCTACGGGCGGGGCACCGTCTGGTACCTCGGCACCCGGCCCGAACCGGTGCTGATGCGGGCGCTGCTGGACGACGTACGCCGGGCGGCCGGCGTGGCACCGGTGGTGCCGGGGCTGCCGGCCGGCGTCCAGGCCACCGTCCGTGAGGGCGCCGGCGGGCGGTATCTGTTCCTGCTCAACCACGGCACGGACACCGTGGAGGTGGGGCTGCCGGAGCCGATGCGCGAGGCGCTGGCGGCGGACGGCGCGCGGGGCGGCACCGTCGACCGGGTCACGCTGGCGGCCCGGGGCGTGGCCGTACTGACCGACGACTGAGGCCACGCCCGGCCGCGGCCTCAGGGCACCGGCACCGAGGCCGCGGCCGCTGCCTCCAGCTCGACCGGGCCCACTCCGGCCCGGCGGGCCAGCGCCACCGCCGCGAGGGTCGAGTGCACGCCGAGCTTGCCGAGCACGTTCTGCATGTGGGTACGGACCGTGTGCGGGGAGAGGAACAGCCGCTCGGCGACCGCCTTGCGCCCCAGGCCCGCCACCATGCAGCGCAGCACCTCGCGCTCACGCGGCGTCAGCGACTCCACCAGCCGCTCGCTCTCCGAGCGGTGCTTGCGGGCGGCCGTCAGCTCGCGCAGTACTCCCGTCAGCAGGGCCGGCGGAAGATGCGTTTCATCACGCAGGACGCCGCGGATCACGGCGAGCAGCCGGGAGAGCGAGCAGTCCTTGGCGACCCAGCCCGAGGCGCCGGCCTGCAGGGCGGCGGCCGCGCGGCGCGGGTCGTCGCGGTCGGCGAGGACGACCGTGCGCAGGTACGGGTGGCTGGTGCGCAGGCCGGAGACGAGCGCGATGCCGTCGCGCGGGCAGCTGCGCGGGACGGTGTCGCGGGCCGGTCCCGGCGCCTGCGCGGGCACCGCGAGGAGCGGTGCGGCGAGGTCGGCGTCGGCCAGCACCACGTCGAACCGGCGGCCTTCGGTGGCCGCCCGGTCCAGATTGCGCAGGGCCGCGGGCGCGCTGCCGGCGGCCGCGACGTCCACGTCCTGTTCCGCGGCGAGCGCGGCTGCCAGGGATTCGGCGAAGATGCGGTGGTCGTCGACCACCAGAACCCGGATGCGTTGCACAGAGACCCCCTGTCTCGGTGAACGGACCATAGCGGGCACGACGCCCGGATTGAAGATCGCCTCAGCCGCACGGCCGCCGCCGTGCGGGCATGGCTACCCCCACCCGGGGCGTCGTACCCGAAACGGTCTCGCCCCCCTGATCGGCACCGGCCCCCACCGGCGCAGGATCTCAGAGTACGGACGGGGTGCGACAAGGGAAGGTGATTGGCGAAACTGCTCCCGCGCCCGGGCCATTTGGCCGTCACGCGTTGGCCGCACGCCGTCCGGCGCGCCCTACTTGACGCGGCGCGCTCCCGCGCTCGGGACGGCCTCGAAGATCCGTGGCGCGGTGTGCCCGGCGGCCGCGAAGGCCTCGGTGACCGCCGCGCCGACGGTGGCCGCGGCCGCCTCCTCGACCAGCACGATCGCCGAGCCGCCGAACCCGCCGCCGGTCATCCGGGCCCCGAGGGCGCCGGCCGCGTTGGCGGTGTCGACGGCGAGGTCGAGTTCCCGGCAGGAGATCTTGAAGTCGTCGCGGAGCGAGGCGTGGCCGGCGGTCAGCAGCGGCCCGATGGCGCGGGTGCGGCCGGCGTCCAGGCAGGCGACGACCGCTTCGACGCGCTGGTTCTCGGTGACGATATGCCGTACGAGGGCCTGGACGGCGGGCTCGTCGGCCAGTTTCGCCAGCGCCTCGGGCAGTTGTGCGTAGGGCACATCACGCAGTGCGCGCACCCCGAGCGCCCGCGCGCCACGCTCACAGCCAGCGCGCCGCTCGGCGTACGCGCCGTCGCCCAGCTCGTGCTTGACCCGGGTGTCGACCACCATCAGGCGCAGCCCCTCCCCCGCCAGGTCGAAGGGGACCTGGCGGCGGGTGAGGTCACGGGTGTCCAGGAACAGCGCGTGTCCCTCGGTGCAGCAGGCCGCGGCGGTCTGGTCCATGATCCCGCAGGGGACGCCGACGAAGGCGTTCTCGGCCCGCTGGGCGAGCCGGGCCTGGTCCTGCGGGGGCAGGTCGAGGCCGTAGAGGTCGTTGAGCGCGCGGACGGTGGCGATCTCCAGGGCTGCGGACGAGGAGAGCCCGGCGCCGGTGGGCACCGTGCTGTCGTAGTGCAGGTCCGCGCCGCCGACGGGCAGGCCCTCCTCGCGCATCGCCCAGACGACGCCCGCCGGGTAGGCGGCCCAGCCGGCCTGGGGCGCCGGGCGCAGGGCGTCGATGCGCAGCTCGACGATCCCGCCGTCGGCGCCGCCGGAGTGCAGCCGCAGCACCCCGTCGGTGCGGGGTGCCGCGGCGGCGAGGGTGGTGTGCGGGAGGGCCAGCGGCATCACGAAGCCGTCGTTGTAGTCGGTGTGTTCACCGATCAGGTTGACGCGGCCGGGGGCGGCCCAGACGCCCTTGGGCTCGGTGCCGTATACCTCGCCGAACGCCACCGTCGTCCGGGGTGCGCCGTGCGCCGTCTGTGTCACGAACCTTCGTCCTTTCTGGCTGCCGTCGGGGCTCGCCCCGCACCCGGGTCCTCAGTCGCCGGACGGGCCGGACTGCGACTGCGCGAACGCCCAGGCGTCCGCGACGATCCCCGCGAGGTCGGCGCGGCTGGGCCGCCAGCCGAGCCGGTCGACGGCGGTCTGCGCGGAGGCCACCAGGACGGCGGGGTCGCCGCCGCGGCGCGGGGCGGTGATCTCGGGGATCGGGTGGCCGGTGACCTTGCGGACGGTCTCGATGACCTCGCGGACCGAGAAGCCGTTGCCGTTGCCGAGGTTGCAGATCAGGTGCTCGCCCGAGGTGGCCGCGTCCAGAGCCAGCAGATGCGCCTCGGCCAGGTCCGCGACGTGGATGTAGTCGCGCACGCAGGTGCCGTCGGGGGTGGGGTAGTCGTCGCCGAAGACGGAGATCGCCTCGCGCCTGCCCTGGGCGACCTGGAGGACGAGGGGGATCAGGTGCGACTCGGGGTCGTGGCGCTCGCCGCAGCTGCCGTAGGCGCCGGCGACGTTGAAGTAGCGCAGCGAGACGGCGGCCAGGCCGTGTGCCGCGGCCTCGCCGCTGATCATGTGGTCGACGGCGAGCTTGCTCGCGCCGTACGGCGAGGTCGGGGCGGTCGGGTCGGTCTCGGTGATCGGGGTGCTCACCGGCTCGCCGTAGGTCGCCGCGGTGGAGGAGAACACCAGCCTGCGGACGCCGGCGTCGCGCATGGCGGCGAGCAGGTCCATGGTGCCGCCGACGTTGTTGCGCCAGTACTTCTCGGGGTCGGTGACCGACTCGCCGACCTGCGAGAACGCGGCGAAGTGCAGCACCGCGTCGAAGGAGGCGTCGAGCCACTTGGCGGCGTCCTGGATACGGCCCTCGATGAAGTGCGCGCCCTCGGGGACGCCCACGCGGTGGCCGGTGGACAGGTCGTCCAGCACGGTCACCTCGTGGCCGGCCTCCAGAAGATGTGCGGCAACGACGCTGCCGACATATCCCGCCCCACCCGTGACCAGGTACTTCTTGCTCACTCGCTCGCTACCTCTCGCAGTCGCTCGGCCGCGGCCTCCGGCGGCACGTCGTTGATGAACACGTTCATGCCGGATTCGGAACCCGCGAGGAACTTCAGCTTGCCGGAAGTGCGGCGAATGGTGAAAAGCTCGAGGTGGAGCGCGAAGTCCTCGCGCGCCTCGGCGTGCAGTGGCGCCTGGTGCCAGGCGGCGATGTACGGCGTCGGTGCGCCGCCGTCCGCGGGGTCGAAGATCCGGTCGAAGCGCCGCAGGACTTCCAGATAGACCTGGGGGAACTCCGTGCGCGCGGCCTCGTCGAGGGCGAGCAGGTCGGGGACCCGGCGCCTGGGGTAGAGGTGCACCTCGTAGGGCCAGTGGGCGGCGTAGGGCACGAAGACCACCCAGTGTTCGCCTTCGAGGACGATCCGGCGGCCGTCGGCGAGTTCGTCGGCGAGGACGTCGTCGAAGAGGTTGCCCCCGGTGACCTCGCGGTGGTCGGCGAGCGCGCGCAGCATCCGCTCGGTGCGCGGGGTGGTGAAGGGGTAGGCGTAGATCTGGCCGTGCGGATGGCCGAGGGTGACGCCGATCTCCGCGCCGCGGTTCTCGAAGCAGAAGACCTGTTCCACGCCCGGGAGTTGGGAGAGCTCGGCGGTGCGGTCGGTCCAGGCGGCCAGGACCAGGGCGGCCTGCTCCTCGGTGAGGTCGGCGAAGGAGGCGTCGTGGTCGGAGGTGAAGCAGACGACCTCGCAGCGGCCGCTGCCGCCGGCGAGGGAGGGGAAGCGGTTCTCGAAGACCGCGACGTCGTAGTCGGCGGCGGGGATCTCGGAGTGCCGGCCGTCGCGGGAGGGGCACAGCGGGCACGCGTCGGCCGGGGGGTGGTAGGTGCGGGCCTGGCGGTGGGAGGCGATGGCGACGAAGTCGCCGAGGAGGCGGTCGTGGCGGATCTCGGAGGAGGTGGCGACGGGGTCGAGGGGACGCTGGTCGACGGTGTCGCGCACCGCGTCGTCGCGGGCGTCGTAGTAGATCAGCTCCCGCCCGTCCGCGAGCCGGGTCGTCGTCTTCTTCACCGGGAGCTCCTCACACACCACACGCCGACCAAACACAAACAAACACAATGAAGCACAACTAAACAGATGCGTCAACGCGGGGCCGTCGCGGCCGACGGCCCGCAAATGCACGGGGCATACCGCCCGGGCCCATCACGATCCAACAACTCAACCGAACAAAAGTATTCAGTTTCTGACCGCCCGGGCGTAGCTTTCTGTGCGTTCTGGTCGCGCAAAGAAGCGAGTACCCACCATGATCACCCTGGCCGAAGGGCTACGACTGCCCACCAACGGGCTCGACTACACGATCCTGGCCCTCTACTTCGTCGTCGTCCTCGGCATCGGATTCGCCGCCAGGCGCAGCGTGAGGACGAGCCTGGACTTCTTCCTCTCCGGGCGGTCGCTGCCCGCCTGGGTCACCGGCCTGGCCTTCGTCGCCGCCAACCTCGGCGCCACCGAGATCCTCGGCATGGCCGCCAACGGCGCGCAGTACGGGGCCTACACCGTCCACTGGTACTGGATCGGCGCCATCCCCGCCATGGTCTTCCTCGGCCTGGTGATGATGCCCTTCTACTACGGCTCCAAGGTCCGCTCGGTGCCCGAGTTCCTGCTGCACCGCTTCGGCCCCTCCTCGCACCTGCTGTCATCGGTCATCTTCGCCGTCTCCTCGGTGCTGATCGCGGGCGTGAACCTGTACGCCATGGCGATCGTGCTGGAAGCGCTGCTGGGCTGGCCCGAGTGGGTCGCGATCGTCGTCGCCGGCTTCTTCGTCCTGGCCTACATCACCATCGGCGGGCTGTCCTCGGCGATCTACAACGAGGTGCTGCAGTTCTTCGTCATCCTCGCCGCGCTGATCCCGCTGACCATCGTCGGCCTCAAGCGCGTCGGCGGCTGGGACGGGCTGACCGACTCGCTGACCTCCTCGCACGGCGACGCGTTCCTGACCGCCTGGAAGGGCACCGGCATCGGCGAGGGCAACCCGCTCGGCGCGAACTGGCTCACCATCGTCCTCGGCCTCGGCTTCGTGATGAGCTTCGGCTACTGGACCACCAACTTCGCCGAGGTGCAGCGCGCACTGTCCGCGAAGAACCTCTCCGCCGCCAGGCGCACCCCGCTCATCGCCGCCTTCCCCAAGATCTTCATACCGATGGTGGTGGTCGTACCCGGCCTGATCGCGCTGGTCATGGAGCCGACGCTGGGCAAGTCCAAGGACGGACTGCAGTACAACGACGCCATCCCGGTGCTGATGCGCGACCTGCTGCCGAACGGCGTCCTCGGCATCGCGGTGACCGGGCTGCTCGCCGCCTTCATGGCCGGCATGGCCGCCAACGTGTCGTCCTTCAACACGGTCTTCACCAACGACATCTGGGCCGCGTACCTCAAGAAGGGCCGCGAGGACGCGTACTACCTCAAGACCGGACGGGTGGTCACCGCGGTCGGCGTGCTGATCGGCATGGGCACCGCCTTCATCGCCGCGTCCTTCAGCAACATCATGAACTACCTCCAGACGCTGTTCTCCTTCTTCAACGTGCCGCTGTTCGTCGTCTTCATCATCGGCATGTTCTGGAAGCGGACCAGCGCCGCGGCCGGCTTCTGGGGACTGCTCTCCGGAACCGCGGCCGCGATGGTCAACTACTTCTGGCTCTACAAGCAGGGCGTCATCTCGATCCCCTCCGACCAGGGCGCCAACTTCGTCTCCTCGATCGTCGCCTTCGTCGTCGGCGCGCTGGTGATGTTCGCGGTCACCCTGGCCACCAGGCCCAAGCCCGCCGAGTCGCTGGCCGGCCTGGTCTACGGCACCCTCCCCCAGTCGAGGCTTCGCTCGACCGGGGGGACCCCCATCCCCGGCATGGAAGAGCTCCCGGCCGAGGGCGACGACGCCTGGTACCGCAAGCCCGCCCTGCTGGGCTGGGGAGCGATCGTCCTCGCCGCCGTCTGCTACATCCCGTTCTCCTTCTAAAAGCCGCCCGCACCTGCCCGAACAGCGGAGTTGACCCACCATGAGTGACTACCAGCACGAGGTCGAGGAGCTGGAGCGCGCATCGGCGACCGCCGCGCGACTCTTCGACGTACGGCGCATCATCGGCGGCCTGTTCGTCGTCTACGGCGTGATCGTCACCATCGCCGGCCTGATGGCCGACGACGCGGACCTGAAGAAGGCCCAGGACATCAACATCAACCTCTGGACCGGCCTGGGCATGCTCGCCCTCGGCCTGTTCTTCCTCGTGTGGCTGAAGCTGCGCCCGGCCGTCCCGCCGGCCGCGGCCGAGTCGGCGGACGGCACCGGGGAAGAACCCTCCGGGGGCTGAGGCCGCCTACCGCGGCGGCGGGACCTGCTCACCGGCTCCCGCCGCCGTCGCCGAGGTGCCCCGGCCGCCGCCCGCCCGGTCCAGCAGCCCGGTGCGCGCCGCCAGCGCGGCGGCCTCCAGCCGGGAGCCCACCTCCAGCTTCATCAGCACCCGCTGGACGTGGGTACGCGCGGTACTCGGCGCGATGTCCATCCCGGCCGCGATCAGCCGGGTGTCCTCGCCCTCCGCGACCCGCATCAGCACTTCCACCTCGCGCGGGGTGAGCAGCTCCAGCAGCCGCGCGCCCTCGTCGTCCGGCTGCGCCGCGGGGTGCAGCAGCTCCTCGAAGGCCTGCTGCAGCAGCTGCGGCGAGACCGCCGACTCCCCCGCCCGCGCCTTCATCATGGCGCGCTCCACGCCCTCGATCCGCTCGTCGTTGCGCACGTACCCCGAGGCCCCGGCCGCGAAGGCGGCGGCGATACCGCGCGGGCTGGGCACCGGCCCCAGCACCACCACCGCGACCTGCGGCCGCTCCTTCTTGATCCGCACCACCGGGTCGAAGGCACCCGGCTCCGCCGGCTGGGCGGTACCCAGCAGGCACACCTCCGGCGCCCGGCTCACCACCAGGTCCGCGGCCCCCGCGCTCGGCGCGGCGGCGGCCAGCACACGGTGTCCGCGCAGCTTCAACGCCGAGGCGAGCGCCTCCGCGAGCAGACGGTGATCGTCGACCACCATGAGCCGCACGCCCATCGAGCAACCCCTCCACTTCGGCGGCCCCGGCGCGGCCCCGGCCGGGCCGCTCGTCCCCGGGAAGCTACACGCTCAGATCGCCGAGCGCGCCCACTACCGGGGAGAAGACCCCCGGAATGCTGGAATCCCGGCCAATCGGGGCCGATTGCCGCCCTCACGCGCCGGCCGATTGCCGCCGCACCGGGACCGCCAACTGCCGCCGCCGCGGGCGGCGTCGGGGCCAGGGGGGCACCTCTGACCACACCCCGGGGAACACCTCCCCCCGGGAATACCTCCCGCCCCCACCCCGTTGTGGCCCCGAAGGGGGCGCTCGCCACCCCTACGGGACGTGTTCCCCTCCCCCCTAGGGACCTCCCACCCGCCCCGGGGACCTGCCTTCTACGCGTCCTCCGCCAGCTCCAGCCAGCGCATCTCCAACTCGTCCCGCTCGGCGGCGAGTTCGCGCAGCTTGGAGTCGAGTTCGGCGACCTTCTCGAAGTCGGTGGCGTTCTCGGCGATCTGGGCGTGGAGCTTCGCCTCCTTGTCGCCGATCTTGTCCAACTGGCGCTCGATCTTCTGCAGTTCCTTCTGGGCGGCGCGGTTGACGGCGGCGGCCTTCTTGGGGGCCGCGGCCTGCGGAGCGGGCGCCGGGGTGGCGGCCTCGATGACCTTCTGGCGGCGCTCGAGGTACTCGTCCAGGCCGCGCGGGAGCATGCGGAGGGTGGCGTCTCCCAGCAGGGCCTGCACGCGGTCGGTGGTGCGCTCGATGAAGTACCGGTCGTGGCTGATGACGATGAGGGAGCCGGGCCAGCCGTCGAGCAGGTCCTCCAGCTGCGTCAGCGTCTCGATGTCCAGGTCGTTGGTCGGCTCGTCCAGGAAGAGCACGTTCGGCTCGTCCATCAGCAGCCGCAGGATCTGCAGCCGGCGCCGCTCACCACCGGAGAGATCAGCGACGGGCGTCCACTGCTTCTCCTTGGTGAACCCGAACTTCTCGCAGAGCTGGCCGGCGGTCATCTCCCGGCCCTTGCCCAGGTCGACCCGCTCGCGCACCCGCTGGACGGCCTCCAGGACGCGCCAGGTGGGGTCGAGTTCGGAGACCTCCTGGGAGAGGTAGGCGAGCTTGACGGTCTTGCCGACCGCGATGCGGCCGCCGGCCGGCTGCGCCTCGCCCTGGGTGCGGGCCGCCTCGGCCAGCGCCCGCAGCAGCGAGGTCTTGCCGGCACCGTTGACGCCGACCAGGCCGATCCGGTCGCCCGGGCCCAGCTGCCAGGTGAGGTGCTTGAGCAGGACCTTGGGCCCGGCCTGTACGGTCACGTCCTCCAGGTCGAAGACCGTCTTGCCCAGGCGGGAGTTGGCGAACTTCATCAGCTCGGCGCTGTCGCGGGGCGGCGGGACGTCCGCGATCAGTTCGTTGGCGGCCTCGATGCGGAACCGCGGCTTGCTCGTACGGGCCGGAGCGCCGCGCCGCAGCCACGCCAGCTCCTTGCGCATCAGGTTCTGCCGCTTGGCCTCCTCGCTGGCGGCGATCCGCTCCCGCTCGGCCCGCGCGAAGACATAGTCGCTGTAGCCGCCTTCGTACTCGTGCACATCGCCGCGCTGGACGTCCCACATCCGCGTGCAGACCTGGTCGAGGAACCAGCGGTCGTGGGTGACGACGACGAGCGCCGAGCGGCGCTCCTGCAGATGCCGCGCCAGCCAGGAGATGCCCTCGACGTCGAGGTGGTTGGTGGGCTCGTCGAGGACGATCAGGTCCTGCTCGGCGATCAGCAGCTTGGCCAGGGCGATGCGGCGGCGCTCGCCACCGGAGAGCGGGCCGATGACGGTGTCCAGGCCCTGGGTGAAGCCGGGCAGGTGCAGATCGCCGAAGAGGCCGGTCAGCACGTCGCGGATCTTGGCGTTGCCGGCCCACTCGTGGTCGGCGAGGTCGCCGATGACCTCGTGCCGGATGGTGGCGGCCGGGTCGAGGGAGTCGTGCTGGGTCAGGACGCCCAGGCGCAGGTGCCCGGCGTGGGTGACCCGGCCCTCGTCCGGGCCCTCCAGCTTGGCGAGGATCCGGATCAGGGTGGTCTTGCCGTCGCCATTGCGTCCGACGACGCCGATCCGGTCCCCTTCGTTGACGCCGAGGGAGACACCGTCGAGCAGCGCGCGCAGTGCGTACGCCTTGCTGACGGCTTCCAGATTGACGAGGTTGACGGCCATCTCACTCCTGCGCTTCGGGTCGATCGACCTTCCCAGCGTAGTCGGCGTGCGGAAACCGCCGGTCCGGAGCGGAGCTCCCCGCCCGTTGGCTAGCGTGATCACCATGACATCCGACACGGGTACGGCGGTGGAGACGGAACGCGGGCTGGTCTACGGCCCCAGCGGCAAGCGACTGGACCTCTACCGCCCGGCGGGAACACCGGGCCCGGCACCGACCGTGCTGCTCTGGCACGGCGCCGGCCCCGACGAGCGGGACGTCCTCGCCCCTCTGGCGCGCACCGCGGCGGCACGGGGCCTGCTGGTCCTCGTACCGGACTGGCGTCCGGACGCCGCGGACGGCGGGCGCGGGCATCTGCTGGAGTCGCTCTGCTTCGTCCGCAAGGAGGCGGGCGGGCTGGGCGGCGACGGGGAGTCGTTCGCGCTGGCCGGGTGGTCGGCGGGCGCCGGAGCGACCCTGGGCGTCGCCCTGCGGCCCGAGGTCGCCGACGGATGGCGGCCGAGCGCGGTGGTGGGCCTCGCGGGCCGCTACGACCTGCCGGCCCGCACCACCGGCTCCGCGCCGCTGACCGACCTCGCCGCGGGCCTGGACCCGGCCGTCCCGGTCCACCTCGTCCACGGCAGCCGGGACGTGGTCCTGGACGCCCGCCACTCCCGCGATCTGGCGGAGGCCCTGCGCACCGCGGGCCGTCCCGCGGCGCTCCAGGAACCGGCCACCGACCACGCGGGCGTGATCATGACCGAGTTCGACCCGACGACGAACCGCTGCGTCCCGACGACCGCGGCACACGCGGTGGAGGCGGGGCGGCTGGTGGCGGGGGTGCTGACCGAGGCTGCCGGGGGCGCGGTGCGCGCCGGTCGCTCTTCGTGAGGGCGTGATCGGGTCCGGCCGTTGCCGCGGACCGGAGTCGGCGTCCCGTGACCGCGCGACCAAGCCGCGGAAGGCGCCGCGCTGCCGGACACTTGAGCGCTCCTGGCGTACGGCGGCAACGGGAACGGCGCCCGCCCGCGCCCCCTGGGCCCCTTCACGCCCCTCTACCTCTTGTGGGTGACCATCCGCCCAGCGTGCCGGGGTAGGTGCGCAGCGCGGGCGAACGCCCTGCCGTACAGACGCATTCGCAATTTAGTCCGATTTGCCTGAACTGTACACTGCTTGGCTATTTATCACCTTTTATAGCGCCTGGTGAACGGAGAGAGTGGGTCCGACCCGGTGGCGAGACGCCAGCGGCGAGCGAACCGTGAGAGATAGGGAGTTCCACGCATGACTGCGATCCCTGTACGGCCCGGCATCTACAAGATCCACGCTCACATCATCGGCCCGACCAGCCTGGTGACAGCCACCGAGTACGCCGTCAAGAACGGCGCTCCGGTCATCACCGACCGGCTCAACCCCCTCCCCATCGAGCAGGAGTGGATCATCGAGCCGACGGAGCCCGTACCGGGGGCGCCGTATGTGATCCGACTCGCCTATCACGACCAAGCCGGCCTCGTGGTTGCCGAGGAAAAGCTCTACGTCAACAGCGTTCCGCGCGCCGAATGGGCGCAGTTCACGTTCGAAGGGGTCGTCGGCGGGATCAAGGTCCTGTCGGACAAGGGGCTCGCCTGGCGCGCCGGACATCGTGGCGCACAGATCCAACTCGTCGCGCCCCAGCCCGAGTTCCAAGAGACGTGGACACTGGAGTTCGTGCGCCCGATCGAGGAGGAGGGGGCGGAGTAGGAGCGCGCGGCGGGGGCCGGGAGCAGGCTCCCGGCCCCCGCCCGTCACCCCAGGACCGTCGCGCCGACTGCCGGCGCCTCCGCGACCCGCGTCGCCCGACAGGTGCCCGACGCCAGCAGTGCCGTCGCCACCTGCTGCGCCGACTCCACGTCCTTGGCCAGGAACGCCGTGGTCGGGCCCGAGCCGGAGACCAGTGCGGCCAGGGCGCCGGCGGCGGTGCCGGCTTCCAGGGTGGCGGTGAGGTCGGGGCGCAGCGAGAGCGCGGCAGGCTGCAGGTCGTTGGTGAGGGCCGCGGCGAGAGCGGTGGCGTCGCCGGATTCCAGGGCGGCGAGCAGTTCGGGTGCCGCCTCCGGCTCGGGCACGTCCGTGTCCGCCGTCAGACGGTCGAACTCGCGGTAGACGGCCGGGGTGGACAGGCCGCCGTCGGCGACCGCGAAGACCCAGTGGAAGGTGCCGCCGACGGTCAGGGGCGTCAGCAGCTCGCCGCGGCCCTGGCCCAGGGCGGCGCCGCCGACCAGGCTGAAGGGGACGTCGCTGCCCAACTCGGCGCAGATCTCCAGGAGTTCGGCGCGGGTGGCGCCGGTGGACCAGAGGGCGTCGCAGGCCAACAGGGCACCGGCGGCGTCCGCGCTGCCGCCGGCCATGCCGCCGGCGACGGGGATGTCCTTGGTGATGTGGAGGTGGACGTTCGGCTCGATGCCGTGGCGGGCGGCGAGCAGTTCGGCGGCGCGGGCCGCCAGATTCGTCCGGTCCAGCGGGATCTGGTCGACGTCGTGGCCCTCGGCGGTGATCCGCAGGGTGTCCGCCGGGGTGGCGGTGACCTCGTCGTACAGGCCGACGGCGAGGAAGACGTTGGCCAGGTCGTGGAAGCCGTCGGGGCGGGCGGCGCCGACCGCCAGCTGGACGTTGACCTTCGCGGGTACGCGCACCGTCACCGACTGCGTCACTTGCCCGCCTCCTTGTTCTCGGCGATCCGGGCGAACTCCTCGACGGTCAACGCCTCGCCGCGGGCCTGCGGGGAGACCCCGGCGGCGAGCAGTGCGGCCTCGGCCGCGGCGGCGGAGCCGGCCCACCCCGACAGCGCGGCCCGCAGCGTCTTGCGGCGCTGGGCGAAGGCGGCGTCGACGACGGCGAAGACCTCGTCGCGGGAGGCGGTCGTCTCGACCGGCTTGTCGCGGCGTACGAGGGAGACCAGGCCGGAGTCGACGTTGGGGGCGGGCCAGAAGACGTTGCGGCCGATGGCGCCGGCCCGCTTGACCTCGGCGTACCAGTTGGCCTTGACCGAGGGCACTCCGTAGACCTTGTTGCCGGGGCGGGCGGCGAGGCGGTCGGCGACCTCGGACTGGACCATGACCAGGGTGCGGTCGATGGAGGGGAAGGTGGCGAGCATGTGCAGCAGCACGGGCACCGCGACGTTGTAGGGGAGGTTGGCGACCAGCGCGGTGGGCGCGGGGCCGGGCAGCTCGGTGACGTGCATGGCGTCGCTGTGCACCAGCGCGAAGCGGTCGGCGCGGTCGGGCATCCGGGCCTCGACGGTGGACGGCAGCGCGGCGGCCAGCACCTCGTCGATCTCGACGGCGGTGACCCGGTCGGCGACCTCCAGCAGCGCCAGCGTCAGCGAGCCCAGGCCCGGACCGATCTCGACGACGACGTCGTCGGGCCGCACGTCGGCGGTCCGCACGATGCGGCGGACGGTGTTCGCGTCGATGACGAAGTTCTGGCCGCGCTGCTTGGTGGGACGTACGCCCAGCCTGGCGGCCAGCTCACGGATGTCGGCGGGGCCCAGGAGGGGGCCGGAATCGTCGGTGGTGCTCTTGCTCATGCCAGGGCCTCGCTGCGCTCGTTCACCCGTGAAGCTTACGGCCGCACAGCGGCCACGGGCTCGCCCCCCGGCTGATGTAGAGCTTCTTGGCCCGGAAGGTCTGCTCCTGGGCCGGGGCGTCCTGGGGGCGGCCGCTGCCGCCGAGGGCGTGCCAGGTGCCGACGTCGAACTGGTAGAGCCCGCCGTAGGTGCCCGAGGCGTCGACGGCGTCGGGCCGGCCGCCCGCCTCGCACTGCGCCAGCGCGTCCCAGGCGAGGTGGTCGGCGCCGCTCACCGAGTCGGGCAGTTCCTTGGTGCCGATGTGCACGATCTGCGGGCGGGGGGCGCGTACGACCTCGGTGTGCGTCCGCTTCGGTTTCTGTTTGACGCCGTTGACGGTGCGCAGCCGGTAGGTGACCCGCCGCACCCCGGGCCGCCCCTGCCGGACGACCGCTTCGGTGCCGCGGGTCAGCGAGGGGTCGGCCCGTTTGACCGTACGGAAGGCGATGGGCTCCTCGCGGACCTTCTTGGAGCCGGTGATGCGCAGGACGGAGACGGTCTGGCCCTCGCGCGGGAAGCTGTCCGGCGGCACCGAGGTGGTGTCCTGGTCGCGCAGTGCGAGTCCGGCCTCCGCCAGGGCCTCGCGGACGGTGGCGGCGTTGGTGCGCACCCGGTGTTCGCGGCCGTCGGCGACGAAGACCACGGAGCGTTCGGTGCGGACCGCCAGCTCCATGCCGTGCCGCTCGATGCGCCGGGAGCGGGAGGCCGACAGATGGGCGCCCTCGGCGCGCACGCCGAGCTGGCGGAGCGCGCCGTCGACGGTGTCCTCGGTGGTCCACACCTGGTGGCGCTGGCCGTCGACGGTGAGGACGACCGGCCGGCCGTGCCGGACATGGATCTCGTCGCCGCTGGTCAGCTCGGTGCCGGGGGCGGGCGCGACGATGTCGTGGGCGCCGATGTCGAGCTGTTCGTCGGCGAGCAGGTCGTCGACGTCGTCGGCGAAGGTGTGCAGGGTGCGGGGGGTGCCGTCGACGCTGAGCCGGACCGCCTTGTCGTGCGCGATGAAGGCGGTGGTGCCGCCGGCGAGGAAGGCCACGACCAGGGCACGGGGCAGTACCCGGCGCAGCGCTTCGGGGGGTTCGGCGCGGCGCCTGCGACGGCCGCGCGCGGCGCGGTGGCTGCTTGGTGACTGACTCACGGCGCGCTCCACATGCCCGGATGCGGTTGACGGCCGGAATGTAGCGGAGAGGTGGTGACTCTCCAAAGTCGATCAGTTACGCGAAGTAGTCAATTCGGGGTACCCCGGATGGCCCTGTGCCGCGGTGGGCGGGCCGTCGGGAGCCGCGCGGCCCACCCCCCTCGGGCTCAGTAGCCGAAGGCGCGCGCGGTGTTCGCGGCGATCGCGGTGGCCAGTGCGTCCTCCGTCATCCCCTTGACCTCGGCCATCGCCCGCAGGGTGACCGGAATGAGGTACGGGGCGTTGGCCCGTCCGCGGTACGGCGCGGGGGTGAGGAAGGGTGCGTCGGTCTCCACGAGGACCAGTTCGGGCGGGGCGACGGCGAGCGCGTCCCGCAGCGGCTGGGCGTTTTTGAAGGTGACGTTGCCGGCGAAGGACATGAAGTAGCCGGCCGCGGCGCAGACCTCGGCCATCGCGGCGTCGCCGGAGTAGCAGTGGAAGACGGTCCGCTCGGGTGCGCCTTCCTCGCGCAGGATCCGCAGCACGTCGTCGTGGGCCTCGCGGTCGTGGATGACCAGGGCCTTGCCGTGCCGCTTGGCGATCTCGATGTGGGCGCGGAAGGACCGCTCCTGGGCGGCCATGCCTTCGGGCCCGGTGCGGAAGTAGTCCAGGCCGGTCTCGCCCACGCCGCGGACCTGCGGCAGTCCGGCCAGCTTGTCGATCTCGGCGAGCGCGGCGTCCAGGGCGCCGTCCCCGCCGGCCTCCCGGGCGCCCTGCCGCGACCAGCCGTCGGGGTCGCCGAGGACGATGCGCGGCGCTTCGTTGGGGTGCAGCGCGACGGTGGCGTGCACGGCCTCGTGGGCCGCGGCGGTCTCCGCGGCCCACCGCGAGCCGGCGAGGTCGCACCCCACCTGGACGACGGTGGTCACCCCGACCAAGGCGGCCTTGGCGAGGGCTTCCTCGACGGTCGCATCCTGCATGTCCAGGTGGGTGTGGGAGTCCGCGACCGCCACCCGAAGCGGTTCGGGCAGCGGCGGCGGGGTGTTCTTGTCCTGCGGGGCCATGGCCGCGATCCTACGAGGGCCGCGGCCAGGGTCTGTCCGATGGGTCAGGGTCACGGACCCGGCCATGGCCCATCGGACAGGCCCCAGGCCTCACCTGCGGTGGTGCTGGAAGGGGTGCAGCAGGTCGGAGAGGTGCCAGTGGTGCCGGCCGGCCTCCGGGGCGCCCTCGGCGGTGCTGCCGGTGCGCTCCTTGGGGACGTGCTTCTTCTTCCCGTTCTTCTCGCCGGCGGGCTGGCGCTGGTGCATGCTCGCGATCGCGTCGGAGACCATCGACACCTGGCCGGAGCGCATGATGCGTACGACGTTGCTGCCGCAGTTCAGGCAGGTGGGGCGGGTCAGCGGGGAGGGCACCCGCTCGCCGTCCGCGTAGTAGACGACGTGCAGTTCGCCCTTGCCGTCGGTCTGGTGGACTATCTCGTACGCCTGCTCCCAGCCGTGCCCGCACTTCATGCAGGCAAAGGAATAGGCCTCGTGCGCTGCGGGCTCGGGCCTGGGGCCGGGGTGGACTCCGCTGGTTGGGATACCAGTGGTCTTCACGATCTCGCTCATGTGCGCTCCTCTTGTCCGCTGGACAAGGCGTCCGGGAACCGTTCGTCCCACCCCCAGTGGACGCCTATCCCGGCCGAAACGCATCGGATCGTGGACCCTATTGGCCCAGATTTGGCAGTAGGCATATAAAAGGTCCGACCGCGCCGCCCTTCGCTTTACCTTTCAGGACAGCCATTTACCTTCCGAAGGGTCGGTTCACCCCTCCGATGTGGGCGTTTTCATAGCGTTCTTCGCTGCGACCACCGCATCGAAGACCTCCCGCTTGGGCAGCCCGGCCTCCGCCGCGACCGCGGCGATGGCCTCCTTGCGCCGCTCCCCGGCCTCCTCGCGCACCCGCACCCGGCGCACCAGCTCCCCGGCGTCCAGCTCCTCGGGCCCGCTCTCGGGGGCGCCCTCCACGACGATGGTGATCTCGCCGCGGACGCCCTCGGCCGCCCAGGCCGCCAGCTCGCCCAGCGGGCCGCGCTTGACCTCCTCGTAGGTCTTGGTCAGTTCGCGGCAGACCGCGGCGCGGCGCTCGGCACCGAAGATCTCGGCCATCGCGGCGAGGGTGTCGTCCAGCCGGTGCGGCGCCTCGAAGTAGACCAGGGTGCGCCGCTCGCCTTCGACCTCGCGCAGCCGGGAGCGCCGCTCGCCGGCCTTGCGGGGCAGGAAGCCCTCGAAGCAGAAGCGGTCCACCGGCAGGCCGGAGACGGCCAGGGCGGTGAGCACCGCGCTGGGGCCCGGTACGGCGGTGACCTTGATGCCGCGTTCGACGGCCGCGGCGACCAGGCGGTAGCCGGGGTCGGAGACCGAGGGCATCCCGGCGTCGGTGACCAGCAGCACCCGCGCGCCGCCGGACAGCGCATCGGCCAGCTCGGGCGTCCTGGCCGCCTCGTTGCCCTCGAAGTACGACACGATGCGGCCGGCCGGTGTCACGTCCAGCGCCTGGGTCAGCCGGCGCAGCCGGCGGGTGTCCTCGGCGGCGATCACGTCGGCGGCCGCGAGTTCGGTGGCGAGCCGCGGCGGCGCGTCCGCGATCTCGCCGATGGGCGTCCCTGCAAGTACCAGCGTTCCAGTCACCCGCCCATCCTCCCAGGACGCGCCGGGCCGGTCGGCATCAGCGGGTGGCGCTCCGCGCCGGTCCACAGGGCCCTTCCCTACGATGGGCCGGGTGACGAGTGACACCACCGCGACCGACGCCGCCGCGCACCGCGCCCCGGGGCCGGCCCAGGCGCCCCCCGTGTGGCAGCGGCGGCTGCGCCGCTTCGGGTATCCGGCCCGCCCGCAGGCCGACGTCCGGACCCGGCTGGTGCCCGGCTTCCCGGAGCCGAGCGGCCGGCTGTGGGCGGTGTTCGGCGCGGGCCCGGCCGCCGCGGCCCGGCTCACCCGCTGGGCGGGCTGGGCCGCTCCGCTGCTGGTGGCGCTGGTCGCGGGGGCCTTGCGGTTCTGGAACCTGGGCAGCCCGCGGAAGGTGATATTCGACGAGACGTACTACCCCAAGGACGCCTGGTCGCTGCTGCAGTACGGCTACGAGGGCACCTGGGCCAAGACCGCCAACGACGCGCTGGTCGCCCACCCGCCGCAGATCATGCTCTCGCCGGAGCACTCCTATGTCGTGCACCCGCCGATGGGCAAGTGGCTGATCGCGCTCGGCGAGTGGGCGTTCGGGATGAACCCGTTCGGCTGGCGGTTCACGGTGGCGCTGCTGGGCACCCTGTCGGTGCTGCTGATCTGCCGTATCGGGCGGCGGCTGATGCGGTCCACGGCGCTGGGCTGCCTGGCGGGCGCGCTGCTCGCGGTGGACGGGCTGCACTTCGTCATGAGCCGCACCGCCCTGCTCGATCTGATCGTGATGTTCTGGGTGGTGGCCGCGTTCGGCTGCCTGCTGGTGGACCGGGACCGCAGCCGGGGCCGGCTGGCGGCGGCGCTGCCGATCGGGCCTGGGGGCACCTCCCGTTCGAGCGAAGCCGAGAACGGGGGAGGAGTGGCGCGGCCGGAGGACTCCGTCGGCGACCGGCTGCGGCTGGGGTGGCGGCCCTGGCGGATCGCGGCCGGCCTGTGCCTGGGCCTGTCCGCCGCCACGAAGTGGAACGGGCTGTACTTCCTCGCGGCGTTCGCCCTGATGTCGGTGCTGTGGGACGTCGCGGCCCGGCGTACGGCCGGTGCCCGCCACCCCTTCCGTTCGACGCTGCGCCGCGACGTGCTGCCCGCGTTCGGCTCGACGGTCCTGGTCGCCCTCGCCGCCTACCTCGCGTCGTGGTCGGGCTGGATCGCCACCAAGGGCGGCTACTACCGCGACTGGGCGACCTCCCCCGAGGGCCGGCTGGGCGGCTGGACCTGGCTGCCGGACTGGCTGCGCAGCCTGTGGCACTACCAGACCGAGGTCTACAACTTCCACACCGGACTGACCACCCCGCACACCTACCAGTCCAACCCCTTCAGCTGGCTGGTCCTGGGCCGCCCGGTGTCGTACTTCTACGAGGACCCCAAGGCCGGCCAGGACGGCTGCACCGCGGCCGAGGGCTGCGCCCGCGAGGTGCTGGCGCTGGGCACCCCGCTGCTGTGGTGGGCGTCCTGCTTCGCGCTGCTGTACGTGCTCTACCGCTGGCTGTTCAAGCGGGACTGGCGGGCCGGGGCCATCGCCTGCGCCGTCGCGGCCGGCTATCTGCCCTGGTTCCTCTACCAGGAACGAACGATCTTCCTCTTCTACGCGGTGGTGTTCGTCCCGTTCCTGTGTCTGGCGCTGGCGATGATGATCGGCGCGATCATCGGCCCGCCGGGTTCGACGGAGCGCCGCCGCACCATCGGCGCGGTGGGCGCCGGCGTCCTGGCGCTCCTGATCATCTGGAACTTCATCTACTTCTATCCGCTCTATACGGGGATGCCGATCCCCAAGTCGGCCTGGCACCAGCGGATGTGGTTCGACAGCTGGGTCTGAGCGGGGGCCACGCGCGGCCGGGCGCGGGTCACGGGAGAGTTCGACAATTCCGTAACAGCCCTACAACAGCGCGTCACCGGACCGTGCCCGGATCGAGACTCGGCGATTTCCCCGTGTCCCTTAGAGTGCGATGCACGTTCTTGTGTGCGTATTCAAGGACGAGACTCCTGGGAGGGGATCGGTGGCATGCGCCGTGAGGTGAGGTACGGGCTGATCGGCGGATCGGTGGCCCTGGTGGCGGGAGTCGTGGGCGGTCTGACGCTGTTCGGCGGTTCGGACGACGACTCCCCGCAGGAGGTCAGGTCGGCGGACGCCAAGCCGGGCGACTCCGGGCCCGAGGTTCCGACCGGTCCGCTGTCGGCCAAGGAGGTGCAGACGGCGGGGCAGGAGTTCCTGACCGCCTGGCAGTCCGGCGACGCGGCGAAGGCGGCCGGGCTGACGGACAGCCCCCAGGAGGCCCGAAGCGCGCTCGCGGCCTTCAGCAAGCAGGCGAAGTTCTCGAAGGTGACGGTGACGCCGGGCACCCCGGCCGGCGACAAGGTCCCGTACACCGTCACCACGCAGATCGACTACAAGGGCGCCAAGGCGACCTACTCGTACCGCACGTCGGCGACGGTGCAGCGCGACAAGACCACCGGTGAGCCGCGGATCGCCTGGCGGCCGACGGTGCTGCACCCGGACCTGGCCAAGGGCGACGAGCTGCGCACGGGCGAGGCCGAGGCGCCCCCCATCAAGGCCGTGGACCGCAACGGCAAGGAGCTGACCCCCAAGGCGCACCCGACGCTGGCCGGGGTGCTGGACAGCCTGCGCGACAAGTACGGCGACAAGACGGGCGGCAAGCCCGGCGTGGAGCTGTTCATCCACCGTGCCAAGAGCGCCAAGCCGGCCGAGCAGCAGCCCGAAAAGACGCTGAAGGTGCTCTCCAAGGGCACCCCCGGCACCCTCAAGACCACCCTGGACGCCACGCTGCAGTCGGCGGCCGAGCGGGCGGTCAAGGGCAAGAAGTCCGCGGCCGCCGCGGCCGTCAAGCCCAGCACCGGCGAGATCCTGGCGATCGCCAACGCCCCGGAGAAGGGCTTCAACCTCGCCACCCAGGGGTCGCTGGCCCCCGGTTCCACGATGAAGATCGTGACCTCGGCGATGCTGATCGACAAGGGCATGACCGCGCCGGACAAGCCGCACCCCTGCCCCAAGTACGTCACCGTCGGCGGCTGGAAGTTCCAGAACCTCGACAAGACCGAGATCAAGACCGGCACCTTCGCGCAGAGCTTCGCGGCGTCCTGCAACAACGCCTTCATCTCGCAGGCCGAGAAGCTGAAGAACGACGACCTGACGAAGGAGGCCCGGGACGTCTTCGGCATCGGCCTGAACTGGCAGACCGGCATCCCGACCTTCGACGGCGCGGTGCCGGTGCAGCAGGACGCGCAGATGGCGGCCTCGCTGATCGGTCAGGGCGGGGTGCGGATGAACCCGCTCAACGTCGCCACGCTCGCCGCGACGGTCCGCGCCGGCTCCTTCCACCAGCCGTACATCGTCTCGCCGTCGCTGGACAACCGGACGCTCGCCAAGGCCCCCCGGACGATGAAGCCGGGCACCGCCGCGGCCCTGAAGTCGCTGATGAAGCTGACCGCGACGTCCGGTACGGCCGCCCAGGCGATGTCCGGCGTCGGCGGTGACATCGGCGCCAAGACCGGCTCCGCCGAGGTCGACGGCCAGAAGAAGCCCAACGCCTGGTTCACCGCCTACCGCGACGACCTCGCCGCGGCGGCCGTCGTCCCGGCCAGCGGCCACGGCGGCACCAACGCGGGCCCGGTGGTCCGCGCCATCCTCACCGCGAACTGAGCGGCGGCGGGGGACCCCACGGGTCCCCCGCCTCGTCTCATCGGCTGGAATCCGCTTCGCATGGCCGGTACACCTTTCGCTAGCGTGCGGGCCATGACCGTTTACGCCTCCCCCACACCGCGGACCACCGGCGTGCGCGAGCGCTCCGAGTGACCCCCCTCGTCGTCGCGGCCGTCCTGCTGGCCGCCGTCACCCACGCCAGTTGGAACGCCATCGCGCACGGCATACGCGACCAGTTGCTGGCCTTCACGCTGGTCGGCGGCGGCGGTGCCGTCTGCGGCGCCGCCCTGGCCGGCTTCACCCCGCTGCCCGCCGCCGGCGCCTGGCCCTACCTGCTGGCCTCCGTCGTCCTGCACGTCGTCTACCAGGCGCTGCTCATGCGGTCGTTCCAGCTGGGCGACTTCGGGCAGATGTACCCCATCGCCCGCGGTACCGCCCCCCTGGTCGTCACCGTCCTCGCGGCCGTCTTCGTGCACGAGATCCCCGACAGCTGGGCGCTGGCCGGTGTGGCGCTCGCCTCCGCGGGGCTGGTCGGCGTGGCCCTGTGGGGCATCCGCGGCTCGGGCGCCCGACCCCACTGGCCCGCCCTCGTCGCCGCCCTCGCCACCGGCCTGTCCATCGCCGCCTACACCACCGTCGACGGCCTCGGCGTACGCGCCTCCGGCACCCCCCTCGGCTATATCGCCTGGCTGATGATCCTCGAAGGCCTCGCCATCCCCGCCTACGCCCTCGCCACCCGCCGCCGGCGGCTCCTCGCCGAGCTGCGCCCCATCGCCGTACGCGGCCTGGCCGGCGGCGTCCTGTCGGTCTTCGCCTACGGCCTGGTGCTGTGGGCCCAGACCCGCGCCGCCCTGGCCCCCATCGCCGCCCTGCGCGAGTCCTCCATCATCGTCGGCGCGGCAATCGGCGCCCTCTTCTTCAAGGAGCGGTTCGGCCTGCCGCGGATCGCGGCGGCCGGGCTGATGGTGGTCGGGATCGGGCTGATGCTGCACGCGGGGTGAGGCGCTTCCCACGTTGCCGGGTGGCCCGCCGTGCCTCTTCTGTTGTTCTTTTCCCGCCTTCGGCGGGAGCGGAGGGGGTTGTGGGCCGGGGACGCCGTGTCGGTGGTGGGTGCCGGGGGCGGTCCTGCGGGGCCTGTTGTGTGGACTGCTGCGCTTTACGTCCACACAACAGGCCTGTCTCTT
>NZ_JBHYJC010000051.1:0-49196 GCF_042749045.1 Streptomyces sp. NPDC059008
GCGCCCGGCTGAGCAACCGGGCGCCGGCGCCGGGAGGTTGCGCCGCGACGTCCCGTCCGGCCACGCCCCTACGGCGCGGCCGGACGGGACCCGTGGTCAGGACACCAGCTCCACCGTCTGACGGCTACGGCGGTGCTGCTCCTCCCAGTTCGTCAGCGCCGCGCCACAGGCGTGGTCGAGATGGCGCAGCCCGCTCAGGTCGAGCCGCACATCGCGGTCGGCGGGCAGTGCCTCGAGCTGGTCGAGGATCTTCGGCAGCCGCAGGAAGGTGGCGTTGCCGACGGCCCGTACCAGCACCGGCTCGTCCTCGTCGGCCGGGGTGTCGACCTCCAGGTGGACATGGGAGGTCTCCCAGGCCGTCTTCACGACGGCCATCAGCAGACCGATCAGGACGCCCTCGAACATGTTCACCGTGACGATCGCGATGGCGGTGACCATCAGTACGACCGCCTCACCGCGGTGTTCGCGCCACAGCGGCCGCAGCGCGCGCACCGGGATCAGCTTGCAGCCCGAGTACACCAGGACGCCCGCCAGCGCGGCCAGCGGCACCACGCCCAGCGCGGCCGGGAACGCCGCGGCGAACACCAGCAGCCAGACGCCGTGCAGCACCCGGGAGGCCTTGGTCTTCGCGCCCGCATGGACGTTGGCGGCGCTGCGCACGATGACCGCGGTCATCGGCAGCGCACCGAGCACACCGCATACGGCGTTGCCCGCGCCCTGGGCCATCAGCTCCTTGTCGTAGTCGGTCTTCGGCCCGTCGTGGAGCCGGTCGACGGCGGCGGCGCTGAAGAGGGACTCGGCCGAGGCGATCAACGCGAAGGCGAACACCGTGCCGATCACCCCGATGTCGGCCAGCCGGCCCAGGTCGGCGAGGCCGGGCGGCTGGATCGCGTCCAGCAGCCCGCTGACCTTGACCCGGGCGACCGGCAGGTCCAGCACCCAGACCGTGGTGGTGGCGAGCGCCACCGCGGCCAGCGGCGCGGGCAGGATCCGTGCCGCGCGCCGCCAGCGGGGCCACAGCACCAGGACGGCGATGGTGCCGGCGCCGATGGCGAGCGCACTGAGCGCGGTCTGGGACCGTGCGGTGTCGGCGACCAGGCCCGGCAGCGAGCCGATGTTGGCCAGTCCGCTGCCCGGCGCCTTGGCGTCGGTGAGGGCGTAGAGCTGTCCGGCGATCAGCACCAGGCCGATGCCGGCCAGCATGCCCTGGACGACGGCGACCGAGATCGCCCGGAACCAGCGCCCCAACTTCAGTGCGCCCATGACCAGTTGCAGGGCACCCGCGGCCAGCACCAGCGCACCCAGCGTGCTGACGCCGTACTCCTTGACGGCCTCGAAGACCAGCACCGTCAGGCCCGCGGCCGGGCCGCTGACCTGCAGGCTGCTGCCGGGGAGCAGACCGGTGAGCAGTCCGCCGACGATACCGGTGACGAGCCCCAGCTCGGCCGGTACGCCGGAGGCGACCGCCACGCCCACACACAGCGGGACGGCGACCAGGAAGACGACGAGGGAGGCGGTGAAGTCCGCGCGGAAGGAGGTGAGTTTCTTCATGAGGGTCACCTGTGCCTTCACAGCGGGAGGAACAGGTCGGTGGCCGGATGGTGGGCGGCCACCATGCCGGTGTGGACTTCGTAGAACCAGCCGTGCAGGTTCACCTCGCCGGTGGCCAGCCGCTCCTGGACACAGGGGTAGCCGCGCAGCCGGTCGAGCTGCTCGCGCACATGCTGCTGGACGGCGGCGGAGACGGTCGGCTCCGCGTCGTCGGGCAGCTGGTCGGAGAGCTGTTGCGCCAGCCAGTCGCGGACGGCGGGCGCACCGGTCAGGTCCTCGCCGCGGGCCTTGGCGCCGACCGCGCCGCAGTGCGAGTGGCCGCACACCACGATGTCGGCCACCTGCAGCACGCGCATCGCGTACTCGATGGTGGCGGCCTCCGCGCAGGCCGCCATGCCCTCTTGGTAGGCGGGGACGGCGTTGCCCGCCGTCCGCAGTTCGAACAGTTCGCCGGGCCGCGCGCCGGTGATCAGGGACGGCACGACACGGGAGTCGGAGCAGGTGATGAACAGGGCGAGGGGCGACTGCCCGGCCGCGAGGCGGCCGTAGGTCTCCTGCTCCTCACGCCGGTCGGCGATATGGGCCATCAGACCCCGGGCGTGCTGAATGAAGGTCTCCACTGGGAGGTCTCCTGCTGATGAGGGTTGCCACTGTGGGGTGGTGGCGGAAACATGCGAGGTGCGGATGGTGCGGCAAGACCGCCACGACCGCCCTCAGCAGCGGAAGACGCAGTGCAGGACGGGGAGTCTCTCCGGTCTCGACGCGGCCTTGGTCGAGCTGTGTGCGGGAGCGGGGTCGGTGTCCTCGGCGCCGTGGCGCAGCCGGTCGACTTGGCCGTACGGCAGCGGCCGGCCGCCGTGCCTGGGGACCCCGACGGCGGTGTGCGCGGAGCCGCGGGCCTTGCCGCGCTCGTTCTCGCGCTTGGTCTTTTCCTCGTTGGTGTCGCCGGCGGGCTGGGCGGACTTGGTGCCCGCGGGCTGGCCGGCTTTTGCGGTGGCAAGTGCGGGCGCACTGGCGGCCGTTGACGCGCCACCGAGCAGAAACGCCAGGATCACGGCGAGGACGGCCAGCGCGAAGCGGCAGGCGCGCAGCGCCGGTGTGCAGGGTATGCCGGTGCCCTTCCGCGTCATCGCTCCCCCGTGGATCGTCCACACGACTAAAACGTCCCCCAATAGTGCACCACATAGGTTTCCCGTGTGCTAACGAGAAATGACATCAAGTTTCAAGACATTCTTGGATGTTGCGGCAGACGTCCGAAGTGACGTCCGGATACCCGCCTGCCGTCGCTGCCGGCCGGGTTCAGGCCCGTTCCGTCTCCGCCCGCGGGGCCGCGGGGGCCGCGACGGGGGCCGCAGGCCGTCTGGCGGCCCAGGCGACGAGGGGGACGATCGCCAGTGCGAGGATGCCGCCGGACAGCGCCAGCGTCGTGAAGCCCCCGGCCACCACGACCAGCCCCGAGGACGCGCCGCCGGCCGCGCCGGCGACGGATATGCCGACGTCCACCAGCCCCTGCGCCGCGGCCCGGTTGGCGGGCGGCAGTGCGTCGGTGACGATGGCGGTGCCGCTGACCAGGCCGAAGTTCCAGCCGAGGCCGAGCAGCATCAGCGCAGTGGCGAGCGCGGGTACGGAGTGCGGTGACGCCGTGGCCGCGAGGACACCGGCCGCCAGCAGGGTCACCCCGGACGCGGCGGCGGTCCACAGCCGGCCGACCCGGTCGACCAGGAGCCCGGTCAGGGGCGACGGCAGGAACATCGCGCCGACGTGGAGGGCGATGACGAACCCGGCCTCCTGGGTGCCGTGCCCGTGCGCGCGCATGTGCACGGGGGTCATCGTCATGATCGCGATCATGACGAGCTGGGTGAGGACCATGACCAGCGTGCCCATGACCACCCGCCCGCGCTGCGGGGGTGGGGCCGGCCGGTCGTCCGCCGCCGCGGCGTCGGCCGGTGGGGACGCCTTCTCGGCCAGCGTCTGGGCCAGTCGCAGCGGATCGGGCCGCAGCAGGAAGGCGAGGACGACCGCGGCCGCCCCGAACGCCGCGGTGGCCAGTATGAACGGCCCGGCGAGGCGCGGGATGCCCCAGGAGTGCGCGAGCCGACCGGTCAGCGTGACCAGGTTGGGGCCGACCACCGCGCCGAACGTGGTGGCGAAGAGCACCGTGCTCACCGCGCGGCCGCGGCGCGCGGGGGAGGCCAGATCCGCTCCCGCGTAGCGCGCCATCAGGTTCGTCGCGGTGCCGGCCCCGTACACCAGCAGGCCCAGGAAGAGCAGCGGAGCGCTGTCGACGGCGGCCGCCGCGACGACGCCGAGGCTGCCGAGCGCCCCGGTGCCGTAGCCGAGCGCGAGTCCGGGGCGCCGGCCCCAGCGCCGGCAGATCCGGCCGATGCCCACGGCACCGAACGCGGACCCGGCGGTGAACAGCGCGCTGGGCACGCCCGCCAGACCGGTCGAGCCGAGCATCTCCTCGGCGAGCAGGGCGCCGACGGTGATTCCCGCGGCGAGGCCCGCACCGCTGAGGATCTGGGAGAAGACCAGCACGGCCAGAATGCGCCGCTGTTCGGGGAGGTCGCGCGTGGCCGGCGCACCGTTCCTAGCCGTCATGGTTCCTTTCCGATCGGGACGGTGTCTGCTAAGCGGTCGACACGGGTTCGAGCGCCGCGATGTCCGAGAGGGACAGGTTCATCTGCTGGTGCAGGAAGCGCACGATCGTCCAGTGCGGCAGTGCGCCCTCGTCGAACGGGCCGAACTCCCGGCAGTACAACGGGATCCAGCGCAGGGCCTCTTCGAGCGCCTGCTCCCGGCCCGGCTCCTGCTGGTAGTCCTCGTACGCGATGCTGCGGTGTTCGATGAAGCACCGTCCCGGAAGCCGCTCCTCGCACAGGGCACGGTATTCACGGGTCTGCAGTATGAGGTAGTGCCATATCTCGTCGATTTCCTGCTCGACCGGCAGGAACAGTCCGCCGAGCTGATCGCGGTGGCGGGAGACGAGGTAGAGGTACCGCAGGCATTCGGTGACCTGCCGCGTCACGAACTCGGGTGAGAGTTCCGGGTCCTTGGCGGTGAAATGGTCGACCACCTCGGTGTACAACGCGTCTCCGAGCAGGTCCCTCAGATCGTCGGCGGATATCCGCGGGCGGCTGGTCATGACTCTCCTGTGCGAACGTGGGGTCGGGTGCGGTGCGCGGGTCAGGCGCCGTCGGCGAGCCAGGCGTACTTTCCCGACCGCCCGATGGGGATGTGCGCGCGGTGCTCGATCCGGCAGCGCCGTCCGGTCAGTTCACCGACGCCGTGCTCCAGCTCCGCGGCCTCCGCGTCGCCCAGGGGCGCGCCGTTGAACGTCGTGTACGCCAGCAGCGCCGCACCCTCGCCGGTCAGCCGCAGTTGGTGCACGAAGACGTGCGAGGACGCCTCGCCGATGCACCGGTCGAGATCGCCCTGGGCGACGGGTCCGCGCGGGGTGCTCAGCAGTTCCTTCTGGCGGCCGCAGAACTGGGCGATCTTCGACGGGTCCGGCGTGCCGTCCAGGGTGCGTACGCAGTCGCCCGAGCGGTAGCGGATCAAGGGCATGAAGGGGTTGCGCACACTGGAGACGATGAGCTCGTAGATCGTGCTTTCCGGTGCGACCGGGTGGAGTTCGACGCTCATTTTGTCGAGGTGCGGCCGGTAGGTGCCGCGTCGGTCGCTGAAGTAGAGATAGCCGAGCTCGGTGCTGCCGAACAGGTCGATGACGGGGCAGGCGAAGTGCTGGTGCAGAAAGCGCCGGACGTTCACCGGGGTGTATTCGTAGGCGTGGATGATGCTCGCGGGCGGCGGGAAGTCGTCCCACAGCCCCCATTCGCTGACTTTGCGCACCAGATGCGCCAGGTGGTAGCCGGAGCAGTCGAGGTGGTACCAGCCGCGGGGGTGCGCCTGCCGGGCGGTCTGGATCTCGTCGAGCATCCGCACGACCTCGTCGCGCTCCCACAGGGCCGGATCGAGCCGCAGGTTGAGATAGCAGGTGCGCTCGTCGAGCCGCCGGTCGTCGAGGGTGGGCACCGGCCGGGGCGGTACGCCGCTGCGGGCGGCGTTGACCCGTGCCACGTGCTCCGTCGCCAGAACGGTGGTCAGCGAGACCCGCCGGCAGCCCGACTCCCAGGTGTCGGCGATGTCGGGGTGCTCGCTCCACAACTGGTAGTAGGAGCGCAGCAGGAAGTACGGGGGCCGGATGATCTGCATGCGGGCGTGGTTGGTGCCCGTGGACAGTACGAACTCCGCCTCGCCGGCCTCCAGGGCCGCGGCCAGATGGGGCGTCATCCAGTTGTCGGGGAAGCCGCGCGCGATCTCCGGCTTGTCGAGTATGGGGAAGTGACCCTTCGCCAGCGACTCGCGGTAGATGGGGATGTCGCGGATCTGCTCGATGACCTCGGCGGTCGGCTGACCATCCATGGATTCCTCGTCAAGGCTCGGAGAACGGTGCCCTAGGGGGCGCATGCGGGGCGCGGTGCCCGGAAGGGGGCGGTGGCAGGCAGCGCCACCGGTCCCCCTCCCGGGTCCCTCAGCGGATACGGCGTCAGGAGATACAGCCGGCCTTCGGCGTGGCGCTGATGCAGCCGGACTTGGGCGCCGCGCTGATGCAGCCGTTCTTCGCGGCCTGCTGTGCGGAGTTGGCGGCGAGCCAGTTCTGCCAGACGTTGTCCTGGGCCATCTTCTTGATGAGCTGTTCCATGGGAGACCTCCGGGAAGAGTGCGGAAGACGGATGCGGCACAGCGCTGACCTGCGCTGATACCGCCACCATGAAGGTAAAAGTGTTACCAAGTGAATGTCAATCAAAGGCAATGTCGACGCGGGTGGAAGCGCAGCCCGCGCGCCAACTTTGGCGAGATTCCGTCGAGTTGATCAATGACGGGAACCAAATGACCCACAGTCATGTCGCGCCCGAATTTCTATGGTTCGACTCATTGGCGGGTATCAATCCCGTGCGGTACCTACGCCGGTATTACGCCGGATTGCGACCGTATTGCGCCGCACGGCGGACGCCGATCGGGTGACCTGCCGCGCACGTCCAAAGGCCGTCGGACACCACGGTGGAACGATCACTACCGGTTACCCGCTCATCGGTCCCGGCCCCAGGGGAGTCTGCTGTGCGAATTCTGCTCATCGCCGGCGCGTTCAACAGCCTCACACAGCGCGTCCACGCCGAACTCGGCGATGGCGGACACCAGGTGCGGGTGGAGCTGGTGACCCGCGAGACCCCGTTGCTGGAGGTCGTACGCCGGCATTCCCCCGAACTGATCGTGGCGCCGATGCTCAAGACGGCGGTGCCCCGCGAGGTGTGGTCCGCGTACACCTGCCTGATCGTGCACCCGGGGCCCGTCGGCGACCGCGGGCCGTCCTCGGTGGACTGGGCGGTGCACCTGGGCGCGGACCGCTGGGGCGTCACGGTCCTGCAGGCCAACGAGGAGATGGACGCCGGCGATGTCTGGGCCGCGGCCGACTGCCCCGTACCCGAAGTGGGCAAGAGCGATCTCTACCGCAACGAGATCGCCGACGCGGCGGTCGAGGCGGTGCTCTCGGCCGTCGACCGGGTGGCGTCCGGCAGCCATCGCCCGCAGCCCCAGGACGCCCTGCCCGACGCCGCCAAGCCCGGCCGCCCCCGGCCGCCGCTGCGCCAGGAGCAGCGCCGGATCGACTGGCACCGCGACCCCACCGACACCGTCGTACGCACCCTGCGCGCGGCCGACTCCCAGCCCGGCGTACGCGACGAACTGCTCGGCGACACCTGGTTTCTGCACGGCGGCCACCCGGAGGACACCCTGACCGGCCGACCGGGCGAGCTGCTCGCCACCCGATGTGGCGCGATCTGCCGGGCGACGGCCGACGGGGCGGTGTGGATCCCGCAACTGCGCCCGCCGCGCCGCCCGGGGGAGCCCGGCACCTTCACCCTGCCCGCCACGCTCGCGCTGGGCGCGGGCCTCCCGCCGCTCCCCGAGGTCCCGGCCCCGCTCGATCCCGACGACGGCCCCCGCACCTGGAGCGACATCCGCTACCGCGAGGACGGCCCGGCCGGATTCCTGGAGTTCTCCTTCCCCGGCGGCGCCATGAGCACCGACCACTGCCGGCGGCTGCTGGCGGCCTACCGCCACGCCTGTACCCGGCCCACATCCGTGCTGGTCCTCGGCGGCCGCCGGGACTTCTTCTCCAACGGCATCCATCTGAACGTCATCGAGGCCGCCGCCGACCCGGCCGAGGAGTCCTGGGCCAACATCAACGCCATCGACGACCTGGTGCACGCCGTCCTGACCACCACCGACCGGCTGGTGGTCGCCGCGCTGGGCGGCAACGCGGCAGCCGGCGGGGTGATGCTGGCGCTCGCCGCGGACGAGGTGTGGTGCCGCTCGGCGTCGGTGCTCAACCCGCACTACCGGCTGATGGGCCTCTACGGTTCGGAGTACTGGACGTACACCCTGCCGGGCCGGGTGGGCTCAGAGGTGGCCGGGCAACTCACCGCACGCGCCCTGCCGGTCACCGCCGCGGCCGGGCAGCGGCTCGGGCTGGTGGACCGGCTCGTCGACTGCCCGCCCCAGGAGTTCGCGCCCCGGACCGCTCACCTGGCGGCCCGGCTGGCGTCCTCGCCCGCGGTCCAGGCCCGTATCGCCGGCAAGAAGGCCACCCGGGAGCGTGACGAGGCCGAACGCCCGCTGCACGCCTATCGCGAGCAGGAACTGTCCCGTATGCGCGAGATCTTCTTCGACCCCGAGCAGCCTTACCACGCGCTGCGACGGGCGTTCGTGCGCAAGGAGCCGCCGGCCGGCACGCCCCCGCACCTCAACGCGGCCGCGTCGGGACCGGGGGCGGACCCGCAGTTTCGCTGAGCCCGAAGGCCGGTGGCCGAGGTCCCCCTCCCAGGCCACCGGCCCTTTGCGCGTACGAGCGGCGTCCGCCGCCCGCCGCCGTCCGGTTACGTGACGGGCAGGTACTTGTAACCGATACCGAAAACGGTGCTGATGGAGTCGCGCAGCCCGGGACCGAGGCGTCGGCGCAGCCGGGCGATGTGGACATCGACGGTGCGTGTACTGGACTGGCAGCTGGGCCAGACCGCGGCCATCAGCTGCTCCCGGGTGAAGGCGCGCTGGGGATGCAGCACCAGGTGGGCGAGGAGATCGAATTCCAGCCGTGGCAGGCAGACTTGGCGGCCTCTGATGAAGACCGTCCGGGCCGCGGTGTCGATCTGGATCGGCTCGGGCCGGGCGACTCGGCCGGCCGGGGCCGGTTCCATGGCGCCCGACGGCTCCTCACGCGGTGGTGCCAGAATGATGTGGACCTCGTCCGAGGGCAGCCGGTGCACCGATACGGGTTCCAGGTCGTGCAGGGTCAGTTGCCACTTGCCGTCGGGGAGCCGGTCGACCGCCAGGGGTGGCCCTTCGCCGGGCCCGGCTATCGCCGGACGGCCGAAGCCGGTCTCCGGTCGCCACGCAAGCGGGGTCGTCGAGGAGTTCATAAACATGATCTGGGCCCATTCCTCTTGCAAAGCAGGCGTGTACGGACAGACATGGCGGTGCTCGACGTTCAAGGTGTGCAGGTGCTGCGCAGCAGTCGCGACGCAGTCCGGGTTCGAGGCGGTGGACGGCGAGCCGGCACCTCCGTCGCAGGTGCGCCCAACGGGGGCGATCGCTCCGTTCGTGCCGTGGGAACGCTCGCGTCCACGCCCGTGGTCGGCCATGACGTGGTGCGATGCCGCGGCCTCCGGTCCAGTCGAACGCTACATGTGATCGAGCGGTTCCGGAAAGTAGCTTCCGCTAATTTCGGTTGCTCTTGAGCCGATTCCGTGTTTGCGCGGAGCCGCGGCGGGCGGCACAGCGGCAGGCCGCGTCCGGGCGGGCCGTTGTTTCCTTCCGTAAGCGCACGGGAAATTGAGGGAACGCTGTCAGATGGCGCCCGCCCGCCCTGGCTTCCATGCCGCGCCGCCCGCCCGTCCGGCATGGCTCAAAACCATCGGCCGGTCGGCTGTGATGGACGGATGCCCGTCGGATGGTCTGTACCTGTGGGCGTTGTCGTGGTGGGGCGCCCGGCAGGCGTCCGACCGGCCGTTCGGCGCGTGCCGCGCGGTGGGCGTCGTTCCGGCCACTGTGTGTCGTCGGCGCGACCGCCGCCCCGGGGGCTCGATTCCAGCCTCCACCGGCCCGCTGGGTCGCGCTCAACTTGGCCTATGCGGAGGGGTGTCGGTTGTTGATGTCCGCTTGTGGAGGGCTCGTGAAGGTGTGAATATGCCAAATAAATGACCTGTAGTGGCCGTGACTCCGAGGGGCGGCAAAGCGGAGGGGCTTCCGGGAGGGCGGCCGGAAAGTGGTTTCCTTTTCAATTTCATCGCGGCGAAACGGTGCGGAACCAGATATTCCAGACGACTGTTTTCGCAATGAGTTGAGGGTGAGTAGGGTGTGCCCCGCTGTCACTTGACCGGTGACGGGGTCCAGTTGAATTCGGCGCGGCTGGAATGCGGTGTGGGGGATGACGCCTTCGTGACCGGGAGGGGACCATGGCGGCCGGCTCTTTCGAGGGGCAGTACGTGTGGAGTCCGGCGGCCGACGACCGGGCGCTGGCGCGGGCGTGCATGGACGTCAGGGCCGGCCGGTACTTCAGCGCGCACGAGGTGCTGAAGGAGGCCCGGGAGGACTTCGAGCTGCGTGCCCACCGCTCGCTCGTCCTGGCGTCCGTGGCCGCCGACTCGGACCTGGCGGAGCGCTGGCTGGCCGAAGAGCCGGGCCCGGAGGCGGCGTTGCTCTGGGCGCGGGTGGCGATGCTGCGCGCCCTGCGCATGGCCGACGCCGGAGACCGGAGGCAGGGGGCGCTGGCCCGGATAGCGCAGGCGGCGTGCGAGCGGGCGGCGAAGGAGCTGCCCGAGGACCCCACCCCCTGGGTCGCCCAGCTGGCACTGGCCCGCCTCGACCGCCACCAGGACCCCGCGCCGCAGGGGCTGCTGACCGCGCCGACCGGTCCGTGGTACCTCTTCGCCCACATCCTCCGGCTCGACTCCTGGCACCGCGAGGCGCACCACCGCTTCCTGTCGTACTTCTTCACCCGGAACGGCGGTTCGTCCGGCGCGAGTTGGGACGTCGCCGCGTTCCTGAGCCAGCGGGCCCCGGCCCACTCGCCGCTGCGGCTGCTGCCGCTGGTGGCGCTGGTCGAGGACTACAACCCGTCCGCCCTGCTCGCGGACCGCACATGGGAGCAGCCCCAGTGGATCAGCACCGCCATGGGCATCTACCGCAACTGGTTTCCGCGGGTCGCCGATTACCGCTTCACACCGGTTTTGGACCTGGCGTACCTGGCACACGCGCTGTTCATGGCGAAACATGAATTCGAGGCGCGGGAGGTCTTCACGGCGATGGGGCCCTATGCCTCACGCATGCCCTGGAGTGCGTTCGGCGATCCGGCCGAGCAATTGACCAGGGCCAGACGCTCCTGCGGACTCCCGGTACCGCACGGCACCTGAGGAGTGTGCCGGGCGCTGCCGTGGGCCGTTTTCCGGTAGGCGTCGCGGGCACTTCCGTGGAAACGTTCTCAGCCGCCTCCACACCTTCTCCGCAAGCGCACCGAACGTTCGATCCGCTCAGCCCGATCAATTCTCCCCACGAATTCCCCAGAAAGGTTGCGGTTGTGTCCGAGCGTACCTCTCTTACTCGCTCGAAATCCCCCCACCATCCGTCGAGTCCCGTCACTCTCGACGACGACGCGACACTGCACGCCATGGGTTATCCGCGGAAACTGACCCGCAGATTCCGGGCGTTCGACAATTTCGCCATCTCCTTCACCATCATCAACATCATTTCCGGGATCTTCTCCTCCTTCGGTTTCGGGATGAACGCCGGCGGCCCACGGATCCTGATCTTCGGCTGGGTCGCCGTATCGATCATGGTGCTGTTCGTCGGCGCCGCGATGGGTGAGATCGCCTCCGCCTACCCGACCAGCGGCGCGCTCTACTTCTCGGCCGGCAAGCTCGCCAAGCGGCACAAGGGTGCCTGGTCCTGGTACACGGGTTGGTTGAACTTCGTCGGCCAGGTCGGCGGCACGGCCGCCACCAACTTCGCCGCCGCCACCTTCATCCAGGCGTTCATCGCCATGCAGTGGCCGTCCTACGAACCGACACCGCAGCAGACGGTCGGCATCACCGCGGCCATCCTTCTCGTCCAGGCGCTGGCGAACACCTATACGGTGCGGTTGGTCGCCTTGGTGAACCGGATTTCCGTATGGTGGCTGCTGATCGGCCTGGTGGTGATCGTCGGCGCGCTGACCCTGATACCCGACCACCATCAGTCGCCTTCCTTCGTGACCCACTTCGTCAACAACACCGGCTTCACCCACGCGATGTACGGCGGAATGCTGGGCCTGCTCGTCACCAGCTGGACCTTCACCGGTTTCGACGGCAGCTTCCACATGTCCGAAGAGACGGTGAAGGCGACGGTCAACGCGCCCAGGGGCATCATGCGGGCCATCACCTGCTCCGCGATCACCGGGCTGATCCTGATGCTCGCTCTGGTGTACGCAATCCGCGACTACGGCCATGCCGCGGCCGCCGAAGCACCGCCGGTGCAGATTCTCGTCGACGCGCTCGGCCAAAGCACCGCGAAGTTCCTGTTGTTGATCGTTATCGGCGCCATGCTGTTCTGCGGACTCGCCAACATGACCAGCAATACCCGGCAGATCTTCGCCTTCTCGCGCGACGGTGCGATGCCCGGCTCGCGGTGGTGGCATTCGGTCTCCGCCCGCACCCGTACCCCCGTCAAGGCCGTCTGGCTCGCGGCGGCGTGCCCGCTGGTGCTGGTGCTGCCCGGCTGGTGGTCGCACACCGCCTTCACCGCCGTGGTCAGCGTCAACGTCGTCGGGCTGTTCCTCGCCTACGCGGTACCGATCTTCCTGCGGCTGCGGCTGGACGACTTCCAGGCCGGACCGTGGAACCTCGGCCGCTACGGCAAGCCCGTCGCGGCGATCGCGGTGACCTGGATCCTGGTCAGCAACGTGCTGTTCATGCTGCCCCAGGCGTCACCGATCACCCCCACCTCGTTCAACTACGCGCCCATCGCGCTGACGGTGGTGCTGATCATCGCGACGGTGTGGTGGTTCGCCACCGCCCGGCGGCGCTTCCAGGGCCCGGTCAGCTACGGCCGCCCCGACGAGGTCGCGGCCATGGACCTCATCTAGGGCCTGTCCGCGTACGCACCATCCCGCCCCCTGACCCCACCAGAAGGGACGATCCCCGGCATGCCCCCGACAGGCGAAGCCCCGCACCCCCAGCCGACCGCCGCCGGCGAACTCACCGTCGAACCCGCCACGTCGGACGACTGGCACCAGGTGGTGCGGTGGGCCGCCGACGAACAGTGGAACCCCGGCCGCGACGACACCGCCTGCTTCCACCCCACCGACCCCGCCGGCTTCTTCCTCGGCCGGCGCGCCGGACGGACCGTCTCCGCGGTCTCCGTCGTCAACTACTCCGACCGCTACGCCTTCCTGGGCTACTACCTGGTCCACCCCGACCACCGCGGGCAGGGCCTGGGGCTCGCCACGTGGCGCGCCGCCGTCCCGCACGCCGGCGCCCGGACCGTGGGCCTGGACGCGGTGCCCGCCCAGCAACCGACGTACCGGCGCGCCGGGTTCACCCCCGCCCACGACACCATCCGCTACGGGGGACACCCCACCCGCCCCGGCACGGTGTCCCCGCACGTCGTCCCCGTCACCGGATGCCACCTCGACGCCCTCGCCGCCTACGACCGGCGCTGCTTCCCCGCCGACCGGCGGGCCTTCGTCGCCCGCTGGCTGACGGCTCCCGGCCACATCGCCCGCGCATACGTCCGTGACGGCGCGATCGCCGGCTACGGAGTCGTCCGGCCGGCCCACACCGGCCACCGCGTCGGTCCGCTCTTCGCCGACACCCCCGAAGCCGCCGAGGCGCTCTTCGACGCCCTCACCGCCTGTGTCGAGCCGTCCACCGAGGTCTTCCTCGACGCGCCCGAACCCCGGCGCGCCGCCCACACCTTGGCCACCAGCCGCGGTCTGACTCCCCGCTCCCACACCGTCCGCATGTACGCCGGGCCGGTCCCGCCGCCCGACCGGCAACGCACCTTCGGGGTGACGAGCCTGGAACTGGGCTGATCCGCCGCACGCGGACCCCAGGCGCCCGGAACGGGACGCCGTCGGGCCGCGTCAGGCGCCGACGGTGCCGTCGATGCCCTCCCGGAGGAGGTCGGCGTGGCCGTTGTGACGGGCGTACTCGTGGATCAGATGGAGCATCACCAGACGGAGGGAGACCTCTTCTCCCCAGCGGGGCTGATAACCCGTCACATCGAGGGAGGCGGCCGCCTGCTCGATGCGGCGGGAGTGCGCCACCTCGGACTGCCAGGCGGCGAAGGCCTCGGCGCGGGTGGACCCGTCGGCGTCGTAGGCCGCCTGGTAGTCGCCGTCGGCCGACCAGACGAGCGGGACGTCCTCGCCGTTGATCACCCGGCGGAACCAGGAGCGCTCCACCTCGGCCATGTGCCGCACCAGGCCGAGCAGGGAGAGCGTGGAGGGCGGCATGGACCGGCGGCGCAGCTCCTGGTCGGAGAGGCCGTCGGTCTTCATGGCGAGCGTGGCCCGGTGGAAGTCGAGATAGGCCCGCAGGGTCTCCCGCTCGCCGGCGCGTACGGGCGGGGAGGGGCGTTCGGTGGTCATGGCGGCGACGGATCCTTCGGGAGGGAGGGCGTGCTCCTGCGGACAGGGAGGACGCGAGGGAGCGGACCGTCCGCCGGGGCCGGAACGCTCCGGCGCGGCCGGGGGAGACGGCCGAGGTGATCTTCCCGGCCGGTGCGGACCCTCGCAAGCGGTTTTGCGCACGGCGGGCCCCGCCGCAGCGCACGGCATCGACGTGCCGGCCGTCGGCACGTCGATGTCCCTCCGTATGGCTCCGCACCCCGCAGGCGGGACGGGTGCCGGCCTCAGTGATTCACGGCAGATATCGCTCGATGGCGCCGGGCCCCTCCTCGGCGATGAGGCGCTTGGCCCATTCCAGGCTCTGGGGGGTGGGCTCGCGTCCGGAGGCCTTCACCAGGTCCTCCGGGTCGTAGGGCCGCTCGCTACCGGTGTACAGCTGGGTCGGCCGGCGCTGGGCCGACTGCTCTCTGCCATTGGTCGTCACAGGTCCTCCTTCGTCCGCGCCCGCCGGGTCGCCGGGACCTCGCTTGGTTCCATCATGGGACCGGCTTCGAACACCCGCACCCCCTAGGGCGACCCATCGGACCGGCCCTGAGCGCGTGCCGGCCTGACCGACGGCCTCCGGGCCCCGGGATAGCGCGGTGGAAACGCCTGCTCCGTCCAGATCGTCTTGCCGTACGGCGTGTAGCGCGTGCCCCAGCGCTGGACGAGCTGCGCGACGATGAACAGCCCCCGCCCGCCCTCGTCGTCGCTGGCGGCGTGCCGGAGGTGCGGGGAGGTGTGACCGGTGTCGGAGACCTCGGTCAGCAACGTCAGGTCGCGCAGCAGGCGCAGATGCAGCGGGCCCTCGGCGTGCCGTACCGCGTTGGTGACCAGTTCGCTGACCACGAGTTCGGTGGTGTACGACAGCTCCTCCAGGCCCCACTCCCGCAGTTGCCCGGTGGCCAGCTCCCGGGCCCGGCCCACCGCGGCCGGCTCGGCGGGCAGCTCCCAGGCCGCGACCTGCCGGGCGTCCAGCTCGTGGGTGCGCACCAGCAGCAGCGCGGAGTCATCGGCGGCCGGGCCGTCCGGCAGCAGCTCCGCGAGGGCCCGGTCGCACAGCTCGTCCAGCGGTCTGCGGTGGTCGGCCAGCACCCGGCCCAGCAGCTCCAGCCCCTCGTCCACATCCCGCTCGCGGGCCTCGACCAGCCCGTCCGTGAACAGCGCGATCAGGCTGCCCACCGGCAGTTCGAGCTCCAGCGATTCGAACGGCAGGCCCCCGAGGCCCAGTGGCGGGCCGGCCGGCAGATCAGGGAAGTACAGCCGGCCGTCCGCGTCGACCACGGCCGGCGGCAGATGGCCGGCCCGCGCCATCGTGCAGTGCCGTGAAACGGGGTCGTAGACCGCGTACAGGCAGGTCACGCCGGTGGCGACATCGTCCGGGGCGGCATCGGTGCCGATCCGGTCCGCCCGGTCCTCGGCGGTCTGCCCCACCAGGTCGTCGAGCCGGCTCAGCAGCTCGTCGGGGGAGAGGTCGAGCCGGGCCAGGGCGCGTACGGTCGTCCTCAGTCGCCCCATGGTGGCGGCCGCCTCCAGGCCGTGGCCGACCACGTCGCCGACGACCAGCCCGACGCGGGTGCCGGAGAGCTCGATGACGTCGAACCAGTCGCCGCCGACGCCGGCCCCTTCGTCGCTGGGCAGATAGCGGTAGGCCAGATCCACCGCGGACTGCTCGGGCAGATGCTGCGGCAGCAGATTGCGCTGGAGGGTCAGTGCGGCGGTGTGCTCCCGGGTGAAGCGGCGGGCGTTGTCCAGGCACACCGCCGTTCGGGTGACCAGCTCGTCGGCCAGCTCGACCTCACCCTTGTCGAAGAGCGAGGGCAGCTCCCCGCGGCTGAAGGTCACCAGGCCCATCGCAGTCCCGCCGGACCGCAGCGGCACGACCATGCTGCTCTCCCCGCGCACCATCCCGCCGGAGGACAGGCTGCGGTACGGCAGCGAACCGGGCGGGTACGCGACGCGGTACGGGTCGTGCGGCGGGGCGCCGGGCGGGTCGTCGGCGCGGCGGGTGGCGACCCGGACCAGCGTGGGCAGGGTGCCGTTGCCCGGATCCGGCTCCGCGCCCTCCAGCACCGACTGCACCAGGTCGACGGTGACCATGGCGGCGAAGTCCGGCACCGCCACCTCGGTCATCTCCCGGGCGGTGACGGTCATGTCGAGCGTGGTACCGATCCGGGTACCGGCCGCCACCAGAAGGTTCAGCCGGCGCTGCGCCTGATAGCGCTCGGTGATGTCGAAGGCGTCCTCGCACACCCCGATCACCTGCCCGCGGGCGTCCTGCAGCCGGTAGTAGGAGCACGACCAGACGTGATCGGGGCCCGGATCGGAGGGCTGCTGGCCGACGAAGTGCAGGTCGAGGATGGGTTCGCCGGTGTCGAGGACGTTGCTCATGACCTCTATGAGGGTGCGCGGATACCCCTCGGTCACGAACTCACCGTCGGGGTACAGTGCGTCGGCCCGAGCGCCGAGGAACTCCCGCAGCGGGTGCCCTATCTCCCGCACGAACGCGGTGTTCGCCCAGGTCAGCCGCAGATCGCGGTCGTAGATGCCCAGGCCTACCGGGGACTGGGTGGCCAGTCCGTGCAGCATCGACTGCTGGGAGTCCCACACCTGTTGTTCGTCCAGCGCGGCCGCCACCAGGATGCGGGACGGGGCGGCGCCCGCGTCGGCGGGGGCGCTCAGCGCGCAGGTGGTGATCGCCACCGGCAGCAGCCGGCCGTCCCGGTGCCGCGCCGTACGGGGCTCGCTCCCGCTGGGCGACGCCTCCTGGGCCCGTTCGGCCCACGCGGGACCGGCCGCCTCGGCGGCCGGCAGGAAGGTCTCCAAGGGGCGGCCGATGATCTCGGCCGGTGCGTACCCGAGGAGCCGCCGGGCCGCCGGACTCCAGCCGATGACCAGATCCCGGGCATCCAGAACCACTGTGGCCGCCCTGGTGACGTCGAGGGGACCACGGAAGTCGGCGCTCTCGGCCGCGTTCCATGCGTTCATGGCATCAACCCAGCCCGGTTCAGTACCTACAGCATCGAGCCTGATCAAGACCGGCACAACCGCGCTGCCCGACGAGATGCGCCCTTGGTGCGGCCCCGCGGTGTCGCTGGCACAGTGGGAGAGGGCGCGAGCGACAGGAGGCAGATGTCATGTCGGCCCATCGGCCCACGACCCCGGTACGGGGCGCTCCGTGCTGGGTCAGCCTGCTGGCCCGCGACCTGGAGGCCGCGCAGGGGTTCTACTCCGCGGTCCTGGACTGGCGGTTCCGCCGGGCCAGTCTCGGCGACGAGTTCTCCATCGCCCTGCTGGACGGCGAGCCGGTGGCCGGTATCGGTGCCCTCGCCCAGAGCCTCCAGATCGCCGTGGCCTGGACCGCGTACTTCGCGGTGGAGGACGCCGACGACACCGCGGGCCGGATCCGTGAGCGCGGTGCGACCGTCGCGGTCGGCCCGCTCAAGATAGGCCCCGGACGCGCCGCCCTCGCCGCCGACCGGGACGGCGCCACCTTCGGCTTCTGGGAGGGCCAGATGCTCGCCTGGTCGGTCGGGCAGGGCAACGCGCCCGCCAGCCTGGAACTGCGCACCCGTGACGCCTTCGAAGCCGCGATCTTCTACGCGGAGGTCTTCGGCTGGGCCTCCGAGGAGCCCGGCGGCTGCGATGTGACGTACGAACACGACCAGGTGATCGTCCGCGACGGTACGCACATCGTCGCCACCCTGCACGGCGGTGCCGTGGAGTCCGCCCCGGACCCGCGGGTGCGCCCCCGCTGGCACGTCCATTTCCCGGTCCGTGACATCGAGAAGGTGACGGCCGCCGCGGTCGCCGCCGGTGGCACCGTCACCCCCGTGACACCGGGCGCCGAGGGCGCGGGCCGGCAGGCGGTGATCCGCGACCCCGAGGGCGGCATCTTCACCGTCACCGCGGACTGACCCCCGCCACCTCAGCGGCCCTGCTCCGGCTCCAGCGGCGGGCACCACGCCGACTGCCGTTTCCCGCCGACCCGGCCGCAGAACCCGGCCTGGGTCGGCCGGCCCACACCGTCGATGCGCTGCACCGACAGCAGCTTGTCCAACGGGACCTGGCGGTCCACATCACCGCCGAAGCTGATGATCCCGCTCTCCCCGTCCAGCGCCGCGTCGCCGTGGACGCCGCTGATCGCATGCCACACCGCGGGCGGTGTCAGCGGCATCTGGGCGGCCTCCTCACGCAGTTGCTTGACCGCGTTGATGTACAGCTTGACGGCGTCGAAGCCGAGCGCCGCATGGCCGTCCAGGGAGGAGTTGGGGACCTTCGCGCACTCGTCGGGGAAGAGCCGGCTCAGCTCCGCGTACAGCTCGCTGGTGCCGTCGCAGTGCGCCGAGCCGAGGGTGAAGTCCAGGAAGTCGTAGGGGATTCCGGGGTAGTGCTCGCGCCGGTCCGCGTCGGCGGCCAGCCGCGCCACGTCGTCGCCGCCGATGAGCGTGGGCGGATCGGAGTTGCAGGACTCGTTGATCCCGCCGAGCAGCGCCTCGAAGTCCTCCGAGCGCCCCGCGTAGAACACCACCCCCTCGTAGGAGCAGCTTCGCTGGCCGACCGTCCCCGGGCCGGGGGCGTCGGACGAGGGATCCTCACCCGGTGGCGGGGGCGGGGTGAACACCGTCCGCTCGACCTGGAACCCGCGGGCCCGGAAGCGCTTGGCGGCATCGTCGCCGAGCGTCTTGCTGTACGTGTCGCTGGGATCGGCGGAACCGATGATCCGCACATGCCGGGCCGACCTGCCCGCGCTCCGTCCCACGAGGTGGTCGACGTACGCCGCGGCGACCTCCGCCTCACGGGTGTTCTGCGGCGACACCTGGAAGTACATCGGGGACTGCCGCACCAGCGTGTCCGCGGACAGCGTGGTGGCCACCATCGGCAGCCCCACAGCGGTCAGCCGCCGGATCGTCCGGTTGGTCGCCTCCCGGCTCTGGTCGAGCCCGGTGACCCCGACGAGGGAGGGGTCCTGCTGCTGGAGCCGCTCCAGGATGTCCACCACCCGCGTGCCGAAGCGCATCCCCGACCCGGCGTTGGCGGGGAAGATCCGCAGGATCGGCTCGGTGGCACCGGTGCTGCGCAGCTGCCGGGACTGGGCGCTCGCCGCGCCCTGCAGCGCCTCGCGCCCGTAGGCGAGCTGCCCCGAGGGCTTGCCCGAGACGCTGAGCAGCGCGGACAGATGGACGAGGGTGACGAAGGGACGTTCCGGCGCCGCCTGGTGCGCCTCCTCGGCGCGGGTGTTCTGGGCGTAGATGGTCTGCAGGGTCCGGTCGAGCGACGGGTCGGGGGAGTGGAAGGTGAAGCCGTGCCGTGCCACCCCGATGCACTCGCCGGTCTCCGCGGTGAGCAGGGTGCCGGCGTCCTCGTCGAACCGGCTCAGACCGCAGTGCGCCTGCCGGTAGCCGCTCTCGGCGCCCAGCACCAGCCCGCCCGTCCCCAGCAGCGCGAAGACCGCGGAGCAGGCCGCCACCACCGACACCATCCGGCGGGCCCACAGCGGCGGTTCGGGGATCCGCAGCCGGGCGTCCTGGGCGACCTCCAGCCGCCGCGTCAGCTCGTAGCTCTCCTCGGTGGGCGGCATGAGCCGGGGCACGCTGACCGGCAGGTACCAGGGCGCGCGGTTGCGGGCCCGGCCCTGGTGCAGAAAGGTGTCCCGCCAGCCGCCGTAGAGCCGGTCGGAGAGCCGCCACAGCTCACGTCGGCCCCAGTCGGCGCGGACGCCGGTGCCCTCGGCGGGTGGCTCGGCGCCGCAGGCGACGACCAGGAGCGGGTCGAAGGCGCCGGTCTCGTTGCGTACGTCGATGATCGTCCGGAGCAGCGTATAGCCGCAGTTGTCCGGACCCAGGCCGTCCAGCAGCGCCACGCAGTACGCGGTGCGCCGGGCCGTCCGGGGCCGCCAGATGCGGCGGCGGAAGGCGATGCGCAGATCCTCCAGGAACGCGTTGACCATCAACTTCCGTAATTGCTCGGGGTCTTCGACCTCGTTGTGGGGCGCGGTCAGCCGCTCGGCGAACCCGGTGAAGGTGCCCGGGTCGCGCGGTGCGAGGTAGGGCTGGTTGAGCAGCCAGCGGTACTCGCGGCCCAGGCCGCGGCGGATCCGCCACCAGGCGAGCGGGAAGACGTGGACCGCGAACAGCCACACCCACCACGGCACCTTGCCGTCCACCGCGAGTTCGGTCTCCGGGGAGCGCAGCAGCCCGAACAGCCGCCGGCGCCGGAACTCCCGCTCCCGCAGGGCCTGCAGCAGGGTGTGGTCATTGCCCTCCACATCGCCCGGATGGCTCCGGCCGCTGTCGGCGCCGACCTGGGCCAGCCAGTTGACCAGCCCGAACCGGCGGAAGCGGACCCGTCCGTCGCTGCCGTTGACGCTGAGGGCGAAGCCCTGCGCCAGCCGCTCCAGGGTGCGGCGCACCGCGTCGACGGACTCCGGGTCGGCGGGCTGCGCACCGGCTTGCAGGTCGTGCAGTACGTGCGGTACCCGGCGGGGGTCGGCGTGGCCGAGGAAGTGGCTGATGCCCTTGGCGAGTTGGGCGTGGTCGTCCCCGCCGACCAGGCAGACCACCGGCAGGCCCTCGCGTCCCTGGGCCACTCCGCGGTGCCGCACCGGCTCCGGGCACTCCCGGCGGCGCGGCCTGCGGACCAGGTCGGCTATCAGACGGAGCAGATGCCCGGCTCCGTGGAAGACCGGGATCACGGGGGTGACGGGGGTATGGGAATCGAGTTCGTTCGACGCCATGGTGCCCCTGAGGAAGGGTCGGAGTAGGGCCGGTCATTCTGGCACCGCTCCGTCGGCGGTCGCTATGGTTCCGCCTCGCCCAGGGGTCTCGTGGTTCTCAGTGGCCCCGCCCACAGGGGATAAGGGGGGTGGGCGGGGCCGTCGCGGAAGGCGAACCTCCGGGAGTGAGTGGTCAGTTCAGGGCATCACCACCGCTCATGCCGGGGTCGGCGCCGGGGTCGTCCATGCCCGCGCCGGGGTCTTCGGTGCCCGTTCCCGGGTCCTCGGTGGCCGTGCCAGGGTCGTCCGCACCGCTGCCGGTGCCCGGGTCCTCGGTGCCGGTGCCGGGGTCCTCCGTACCGGTGCCCGCATCCTGTGCTCCGGCGTCCGCGCCGCCTCCGCCGCCTGCGGCACCGATCTCGGCGCCCGTGGCCTCCAGGGCGTCGGTGACCGGCTGGAAGAAGGTCTCGCCGCCCTGGGTGCAGTCGCCGCTGCCGCCCGAGGTCAGTCCGACGGCCGAGTCGCCGGAGAACATCGAGCCGCCGCTGTCGCCGGGCTCGGCGCAGACGTCCGTCTGTATGAGGCCGTTGACGATGTCGCCGTTGCCGTAGTTCACCGTGGCGTCCAGGCCGGTGACGGTGCCGTCGTGGAGGCCGGTGGTGGAGCCCGACCGCTGCACCTTCATGCCGACGGCGGCCTCCGCGGCCTTGGTGATCTGCTGGGTGCTGCCGTTGCCCAGGTCGACCGCGCTCTGCGGCTGGGCGGCCGTGTCGTCGTAGGTGACCAGCGCGAAGTCGGTCTTGGGGAACTTGGAGTCGGCGACCGTGCCCAGCGGCTGGCCGCCGCCCTGGTCCGCCGACCAGGTCGGCGAGTCGTTGCCGCAGTGCCCCGCCGTGAGGAACGCGGGGGCGCCCTTGACCGTGACGTTGAAGCCCAGGGAGCAGCGGGCGTTGCCGCCGAAGATGGCGCTGCCGCCGATCGGCCCGGCGGCCGCGCCGCCGCCTCCGGCGTCCCCGCCGCCCGCGGCGCCACCGGCGTTCTGACCACCCGCGTTCCCGCCGCCCGCGGCACCGCCCGCATTCGCGCCGCCCGCGTTCCCGCCGGCGTTCCCGCCCGCGCCTCCGCTGCCCGCGGCGCTGCCCGCGCCCCCGCCGTCGTACCGCTGGAACTCGCCCTGGGACCGCTTGACGGTGACCAGCTCGCGCATACCGCCGGCGGCCTTGGTCAGCGTGGCCATCTTGGCGCCGGTGACCGTTCTGTCGGCCAGCACCACGATCTTGTTGGTCTTCGGGTCGATCGACCACGCCGTGCCGGGCACCGCGGCGGTCTCGCGCAGGGTCTGCGTGCCGGCCTTCAGCGCGGTCATGCTGTTGCGGACGACCTTGGCGACCGCGCCCTTGGCCCGGACGCTCTCGGCGTCGTCCTCCGACAGGACGTTCATGACGAGGTGGCCGTTCGCACCGTCCAGGTACCAGCCGGCGGCCTGGTCCCCGAGGTCCGCCTTGAGGGACGTCGCCAGCTGGGTGGCCGCGTGGGCGCCGAACGTCCGGGGGACCGGTGGCCGGTCCGTGCTCGCATTGGCGTCGGGGAGCAGGATCGCCGCGGCCGCGATGGCGGCCGCGGCCGCCCCGGCGACGACGCCCGTCCGCTTGTTCACATGTCGGTGGCTCAATTCACTGACCTCCAGGGACGCACAGGGACGAAGCACACGGGAGGCCGCGGTGCGTCGCGTCAGCACCCGTGCGAGTTGCTCACCCAGTCCTACGTAGCGCCGCCCACTGCGGTCTCACGGCCACTCAACCTGTGATGAATTCCGCCGTTCGCGTTGGCGAAGCCCTACACTCCCCGGGCTCCGCGACCGCAGGGAGCCCCGGGTCCGGTGGGGCGTAAAGGGCAGCTGTGGCCCTGCTTAAGAAAACCTCGATGGACCAGAAGCCCGGCATACGGAAGATTTCTAGATCGAGACCGGGTGGCCGATATACGCCTCCCGGCAGGTCACAGCACTCTTACCTACCCACGGGAGCCGGCGCGGTGAAGGCACTGGTCAAGCAGAAGGCGGAGCCGGGACTGTGGCTCACGGAGGTCCCCGAGCCGGACTGTGGGCCGGGTGACGTACTGATCAAGGTCCTGCGCACCGGTATTTGCGGTACGGACCTGCACATCCGGGCCTGGGACGGCTGGGCGCAGCAGTCGATCGCCACACCGCTGACCATCGGCCACGAGTTCGTCGGCGAGGTGGTGCGAACCGGCCGCGAGGTGGCCGACATCAAGCCCGGCGACCTGGTCAGCGGCGAGGGGCACCTGGTCTGCGGCAAGTGCCGCAACTGCCTGGCCGGCCGCCGCCACCTGTGCCGGGCCACCGTCGGCCTCGGCGTCGGCCGGGACGGCGCCTTCGCGGAGTACGTGGCGCTGCCCGCCGGCAACGTGTGGGTCCACCGCAGCCCCGTCGACCTCGACATCGCCGCCGTCTTCGACCCGTTCGGCAACGCCGTGCACACCGCCTTGTCGTTCCCGCTGGTCGGCGAGGACGTACTGATCACCGGCGCCGGACCGATCGGCATCATGGCCGCGGCCGTCGCCCGGCACGCCGGCGCCCGCAATGTCATGATCACGGACGTCAGCGAGTCGCGCCTGGCACTCGCCCGCAAGGTCGGCGTCAGCCTCGCCCTCAACGTCGCCGACGCGACGATCGCCGAGGGGCAGCGCGCGCTGGGGCTGCGCGAGGGCTTCGACATCGGCCTGGAGATGTCCGGCCGGCCCGAGGCGATGCGCGACATGATCGCCAACATGACGCACGGCGGCCGGATCGCCGTCCTCGGCCTGCCCGCCCAGGACTTCGCCGTCGACTGGGCCCGGATCGTCACCTCCATGATCACGATCAAGGGCATCTACGGCCGGGAGATGTTCGAGACCTGGTACGCGATGTCGGTGCTGCTGGAGGGCGGTCTCGACCTGGCACCCGTGATCACCGGTCGCTACCCGTACCAGGACTTCGACGCCGCCTTCGACGACGCCGCGAGCGGCCGCAGCGGCAAGATCATCCTCGACTGGACTGCTTGAATTTTAGGCTCGGTTCGCCTCCGGGGCGCCAAAGCCGGTGTCGAGAGACCGACCGTGCTCAGCCCTCCTCCGTCGGGCCTCCGCGCGGCCGGCCTCTCGACACCGGCGCGCCCCTTTGGCTCACTCGCCCACCGCACCCTCAAGGAGCACCCCAATGTATGACTCCGTACGCGACGAACTGCGCGGCACCCTCGACGAGATCCGCGCCGCCGGACTGCACAAGCCCGAGCGCGTCATCGGCACCCCGCAGTCCGCCACCGTCGCGGTCACCGCGGGCGGCAACCCCGGCGAGGTCCTCAACTTCTGCGCAAACAACTACCTCGGCCTCGCCGACCACCCCGAGGTCGTCGCGGCCGCCCACGGAGCGCTCGACCGCTGGGGCTACGGCCTCGCCTCGGTCCGCTTCATCTGCGGCACCCAGGAGGTCCACAAGGAGCTGGAGCAGCGGATCGCCGGCTTCCTGGGCCAGGAGGACACCATCCTGTACTCCTCCTGCTTCGACGCCAACGGCGGCGTCTTCGAGACCCTGCTCGGCCCGGACGACGCGGTCATCTCCGACGCCCTCAACCACGCCTCCATCATCGACGGCATCCGGCTGTGCAAGGCCCGCCGCTTCCGCTACGCCAACCGCGACATGGCCGACCTGGAGCGCCAGCTGAAGGAGGCCGAGGGCGCCGGACGCAAGCTGATCGTCACCGACGGTGTCTTCTCCATGGACGGCTATGTCGCGCCGCTGCGCGAGATCTGCGACCTGGCCGACCGCTACGGCGCCATGGTGATGGTCGACGACTCGCACGCGGTCGGCTTCGTCGGCCCCGGCGGCCGCGGCACCCCCGAACTCCACGACGTGATGGACCGCGTCGACATCATCACCGGCACCCTCGGCAAGGCCCTGGGCGGCGCCTCCGGCGGCTATGTCGCGGCCCGCGCCGAGATCGTCGCGCTGCTGCGCCAGCGCTCCCGCCCGTACCTCTTCTCCAACTCGCTCGCCCCAGTGATCGCCGCCGCCTCGCTCACGGTCCTGGACCTGCTGGAGTCGGCCGGCGACCTGCGCGAACGGCTGAACGCGAACACCGCGCTGTTCCGCTCCCGGATGACCGAGGAGGGCTTCGACGTCCTGCCCGGCGACCACGCCATCGCCCCCGTCATGATCGGTGACGCGTCGGAGGCGGCCCGGATGGCGGAGCTGCTCCTGGAGCGCGGGGTGTACGTCATCGGCTTCTCCTACCCCGTGGTCCCGCAGGGCCAGGCGCGCATCCGCGTACAGCTGTCGGCCGCCCACTCCACCGAGGACGTCCACCGCGCCGTGGACGCCTTCGTGGCGGCGCGGTCCGACATGGCGGCCGAGGCGGAGCCCGCTTCCGGCGTGTGAAGACCAGCGGGCGCGGCCTGCGAAAATAGCCGCATGATCGAAGCACGACGGCTGCACATCCTGCGTGCGGTGGCCGACCACCGCACGGTCACCGCCGCGGCCGCCGCGCTCTATCTCACGCCCTCGGCGGTCTCCCAGCAGCTGGCCGCCCTGGAACAGGAGACCGGCCACCGCCTGGTGGAGCGCAGCGCCCGCGGTGTGCGGCTGACCGCCGCGGGCGACATCCTGCTCTCCCACGCCAACGCGGTCCTGGCCCAGCTGGAGCGCGCCGAGTCCGAGCTGGCCGCGTACGGCTCGGGCGAGGCGGGCACGGTGACCGTCGCGGCCTTCGCCACCGGCATCGGCCTGGTCGTCGCGCCCGCGCTCACCGCCCTCGCCCGCTCCGCGCCCGGCATACAGGTCCGCGTCCAGGACGCCGAGGGCGACGCCAGCCTGCGGATGGTCCTCGACCGGCAGGTCGATGTGGCGGTGGCCGTCGAATACCGGGGCGCGCCCCGCGCGGACGACCCACGGCTGACCCGTCTGCCGCTGTACGCCGAGCCGTTCGACGCCGTACTGCCGACCGGCCACCGCCTGGCACAAGCGGAACAGGTGGCGGTCGCCGATCTCGCCGAGGACCCCTGGATCGGCCCGTACCAGGGCAACCCCTGCCATGACGTGGTCGTCCTGGCCTGCGAGTACGCCGGATTCGAGCCGCGCCTGGAGCACTCCTCCGACGACTTCCGGGCGGTGGTCGCCCTGGCCTCCGCCGCGGCCGGCGTGGCCCTCGTGCCCCGCTCGGCCCTGCGCGATGTGGACCTGACGGGGGTGGTGGTCCGGCCGGTCGACGGGGTGGTGCCCACCCGCCGGGTCTTCGCCGCGGTACGCCGTGGAGCCGAGGAGCATCCGCTGTTCCGCCCGGTCCTGGCCGCCCTCCAGGAGGCCGCGGCCGCGCAGGGGTGAGATCGCGGCGTTCGGGTGTCCGGCCCCGCGTCGTGCCCGCCGAGGTGAGTCGGCCGTGGCAGGCTCGTCGCGGCGGCGAGGAGGCGAGGCGATGGCGGTCGGCCCCACCGGCCCGGTCGGCGAGGCGCCGGCCACGGTGCCGCAGGATCCCTACGCGCTGGTGCGCACCCGCGGGTATCTGAAGCTTCTGCTGGTGGCGGCGGTGATCGGCGTACCGGTGTGCGCCGCCTCCTTCGGTTTCCTCGCGCTGGTCCATGCCCTGGAACCGCTGATCGAGCACGATCTGCCGCGGGCGCTGGGCTTCGCCGGGACACCGCTGTGGTGGCCGGTGTCGATGCTCGCGGTGGCCGGTCTGCTGGTCGGGCCGATCATCCGCTACCTGCCCGGCAAGGGCGGCCATGAGCCGGCCGACGGGCTGGCGCTCGGCGGCGCACCGCCGCCCGCCGCCCTGCCCGGCATCGTGCTCGCCGCCCTGGCGTCCCTCAGCTTCGGCGTGGTGCTCGGCCCGGAGGCGCCGCTGATCGCCCTCGGCGGCGGGCTGGCCATGTGTGCCGTACGGCTGATGAACCTGGGCCTGCCGGAGCGGACCCTGCCCGTCGTGGGTGCCGCCGGCAGCTTCGCGGCGATCAGCGCCCTGCTCGGCTCCCCGCTCCTGGGCGCCTTCCTGCTGATGGAGGTGGTGGGGCTGGGCGGTCCGATGCTGGGGATGGTGCTGCTGCCCGGCCTGCTCGCGTCCGGCCTGGGGGCCCTGATCTTCACCGGGCTGGGGGACTGGACCGGCCTCGGTACGTACTCGCTCGCGCTGGACGACGTCCCCACGGCCGCGGAGCCGATGGCCGGGGAGTTCGGCTGGGCCGTGGTCATCGGGCTGGCGGCCGCGTTCCTCGCGACCGGTGTACGGCGGCTCGCGCGGCTGCTGAAGGCACGCGTCGCGCGGCACCGGCTGCCCGCGACGGTGCTGATGGGCCTGGTGGTCGGTGGGCTGGCGGTCGGGTTCGCGGCGGCCACCGGCAAGCCCGCCACCGAGGTGCTCTATTCGGGGCAGTCGGCGCTGGGGTCGCTGGTGCACGGTGGCGCCGGCTATTCGGTGGCGGTGCTGCTGATGCTCGTGCTGTGCAAGAGCCTGGCGTACTGCGCCTCGTTGAGCGCCTTCCGGGGCGGTCCGATCTTTCCGGCGCTGTTCATCGGGGAGGCGGGCGGTGTGGCGCTGTCCCATCTGCCGGGCCTGTCGCTCACCCCGGCGTTCGCGATGGGGGTCGGGGCGATGGCGGTGGCCATGCTCCGGCTGCCGATGAGCTCGGTGCTGCTGGCCACGCTGCTGATGGGCAGCAACGGGCTCACGGTCATGCCGCTGGTGATCGTCGCGGTGGTCGTCGCGTACGTCGTGGTGCTGCGGCTCACCCCGGTCGCGCCCGCCGCCGCGCCGCCGCCCGCCTGACCGGTCGTCGGCTCACCGGCGCGGTGTGCGGCCGGTGTTGGTCCAGGTGGCCAACTGGCGCCGTGTCCAGGTGTTGACGACCCGGTCCGCCGGTACGCCGCACTCCTCGGCGCGGGCGCAGCCGTAGATCTGCCAGTCCAGCTGGCCCGGCGCGTGCGCGTCGCTGTCGATGGCGAACAGGGTCCCGGCCGCCAGCGCCTGACGGAGCAGCCGGCGCGGGGGATCGAAGCGGTCGGGACGGCAGTTGATCTCCACGGCCGTGTGGTGTTCGGCGCAGGCCGCGAACACCGCGTCGGCGTCGAACTGTGACTCCGGGCGCGGCTTGCCGGTGATCTGCCGCCCGGTGCAGTGGCCGAGGACGTCCACCAGCGGATTGCGGACCGCGGCCAGCAGCCGCCGGGTCATCGGTGCCTTGTCCATCCGCAGCTTGGAGTGCACCGAGGCGACCACCACGTCGAGCTGGGCCAGGAGTTCCGGCTCCTGGTCGAGGGTGCCGTCGTCGAGGATGTCGCATTCGATCCCGGTCAGCAGCCGGAACGGCGCCAGTCGCTCGTTGACCTCCGCCACCAGCGCCAGTTGCCGCCGCAGCCGCTCGGCGGTCAGTCCGCGGGCGACGGTGAGCCGGGGGGAGTGGTCGGTCAGCGCGCACCAGTCGTGACCGAGGTCGCGGGCGGCCCTGGCCATCGCCTCGACCGGGCTGCCCCCGTCCGACCAGTCCGAGTGCAGATGGCAGTCGCCGCGCAGCGCCTGCCGCAGCCGGGCTCCCCCGTCCCCCTCGACCAGCGGGCCGCCCACCTCGTCCTCCAGGCGGGCGAGGTATTCGGGCCGCACGCCCACGAGCGCCTCTTCGACCACCCGGGTGGTTTTGGGCCCGAGTCCCTTCAGCCGCCCCAGCGAGTGGTTGTCGGCGCGGGTGCGCACCTCGTCGTCAGGAAGGGCGGCGATCGTCGTGGCGGCGGTGCGGAAGGCCTGTACGCGGTAGGTCGCCGCCCCCTGGCGCTCCAGGAGGAAGGCGATGCGCTCCAGCGCCTCGACGGGCTCCACGTAGGCGGCTCCTTCCCGGCGTGCCCGGCCCTTCAGGTCCCCGTTGCCGGGTCCCCTTCACGGTGCCCCACCCGGAAGCGGGCTGCCACCGGGGTGATACCGGCGGTAAATCGCCCTTTTCCGCCGAGTCGGAAGCCGTGCCGTTATGCGGTTATGTCCGTTCTCGATGCGGTCGATCCGATTGCTTCGGAATGACGCACGGATAGTGCTGATGATTCCGTTCAATACGTTCTACGGCCGCAATGCCGGGGCGGGAAATCTGGGTGAATCGGGCGCAGTTAAAGCTCTTGCAACATTCGGCGGGGTTCGTTGGGGATGGCCTGTGGAGTTCTGGAGCCGGCGGGTGGTCAAGTGCCGTAAAAATTGACTGCCTTCAAGGAATCTGCACACCGAATGTGCAGTCGGCACACGGACTCCGGCGCCAGATACCTGCGCTGACCTGCGCGTCATCGGTTTGATGCGGGAATGTCCTGTTCGTCGAACGAGGGTGCGACGCATCCCCGGAGAGGAAACCGCAGGAGTTGTGAAGAAGCTGCCACCGATTCATGGATGTGCGTGCACGACACGTAATTCGGCGGAGCTTCGACGTTCGGTTCGACGGAAGTCGGATTAGCCGCACAACGCGCCTGCATGCTTTGATCCTTCGCACTGCGGGAGTCACACCAACGGTTCCCGATTTCGGGCCCGGACTCCCGCTGCCGTGGTCGGACCAGCCCACCGGACGGTTCGGCCGCAGCTTTTTCGAGATATTCATCCGAAGGGAAACATCATGAACTCCACCCCCCAGGTTCAGACCCAGGAAATCTCCGACGCCGACCTGGACAACGTGTCCGGTGGCCTCGTCGGCGGCGTGGTCGGTTCCGTGAGCGGCACCGTTGACTCCGTTGCCCCGGTCTCCCCGCTCGTCGGCGAGGTCACCGGCCTGGTCCAGGGCACCACCGGCGTGAACACCGGCGCCGTCACGGGCCTCGTCTCCGGTCTCTGAGCCCCCTCTGTGCCGCTGAGCGGCACAGCCGGCTTTGAACGGTGACAACGGCAGGTCGGCGCCCCCTCCTTGCCGACCTGCCGGGCCGTGTGCCCCGGATCCGCCCGGCTCGTCCGGGCCCCGGGGCACCCGGCCGCCATCCGTCTGACAGAACACCGCAGTTGAGGGAAGAGTGTCGTGCAGTTCCGCCAACAGGCCCTTTCCAAGCTGCAGTCGCCCGAGGAGATCGACCTGCCGGTGCGCTTCGCCCGGCCACAGGGCTGGCTCGTGCTGATCGTCACGGTCCTCGTCGTGATCGCCGCGGCCGTCTGGGCGGTGACCGGAACCGTCTCCGCCACCCTCGACGCACCCGGAATCCTCACCTACGGCCAGGGCAGCTACGTCCTGCAGAGCCCCGTCGCGGGCCAGGTCACCGCCGTATTCACCGAGGAGGGCCGACGGGTGGCCGCCGGCGCCCCCGTCCTGAAGGTCCGTACCGCGCAGGGCACCACCGTCGTACGCTCCCTGGCCGCCGGACGGCTGACCACGATGGTCGCCACGATCGGCTCGGTCGTCACCACCGGAGCGGACGTGGCCTCCGTGGAACGCGTCGCACACGCCGACGACCACCTGACGGCGACGCTGTACGTACCGGCCGAAAGCGGCGCCACCGTCCCCGTCGGCGCCCCGGTGGACCTCACCGTCCAGTCCGTGCCCAACCAGCGGTACGGCGTGCTGCGCGGCCGGGTCCAGGCCGTCGGCCGGATGGCCCAGACCCGCCAGCGGATCGGCGCCTTCCTGGGCAACAGCCAGCTCGGTGAGCAGTTCTCGAAAGCCGGCCCGCCCGTCGCGGTCCTGGTGCGGCTCGACGCCGCCCCGCAGAACAAGTCCGGCTACGCCTGGTCGACCTCCGGCGGGCCGCCCTACGCCGTGGACTCCATGACGCTGGCCACCGGAGCGGTCCACCTGGCCGCGCAGCACCCGGTCGATTGGCTGCTGCCGTGACCGCACCCCACGACTCCGCCGCCGCCCGGCAGCAGCAACTCCCGCCGCCCGGCCGCGGCCGGCACCGTCCCGAGCCCGCGCCCGGCACCCGCCGTACCCGGCGCGGTGCGCCGCCCGCACCGAAGACCGGGAAGCCGAAGACCGTCCGCACGCCCACCGTCCTGCAGATGGAGGCCGTGGAGTGCGGGGCCGCGTCCTTGGCCATGGTCCTCGCCCACTACGGAAAGCACGTCCCGCTCGAAGAGCTGCGGATCGCCTGCGGCGTCTCCCGCGACGGCTCCCGCGCCAGCAATCTGCTCAAGGCGGCCCGCTCCTACGGCCTGACGGCCAAGGGCATGCAGATGGAACCGGCCGCGCTCGCCGAGGTCACGGCACCGGCCATCCTCTTCTGGGAGTTCAACCACTACGTCGTCTACGACGGCACGGGCCGCCGCCTCGGCCGCCGCGGCGTCCACATCAACGACCCCGACAAGGGCCGCCGCTTCGTGGCGACGGAGGACTTCGACACCAGCTTCACCGGCGTCGCCCTGGTCTTCGAGCCGTCCGAGTCCTTCCGCAAGGGCGGCCGCAAACCCGGCGTCCTCGGCGCCGTGCCCGCCCGGTTGCGCGGTACCACCGGCACCCTGCTGGCCGCGCTGCTCGCCAGCCTGCTGCTGGTCGCGGTCGGCGCCGCGGTGCCCGCGCTCAGCCGTACGTACATCGACATGTTCCTGATCGGCAACCAGACCTCGCTGCTGGGGCCGCTCTTCGCGTCGATGGCGGCGATGGTGGTGCTCACCGCCGTACTGACCGGACTGCAACAGGCGAACCTGCTGCGCGGCCGGATCATCTCCTCCACCCTCACCAGCGCCCGCTTCCTGCGCCATCTGCTCAGGCTGCCGGTCACCTTCTTCGCCCAGCGCAGCCCCGCCGACCTGGTCCAGCGGCTGCAGTCCAACGACGCGGTCGCCGAAACCCTGGCCCGCGACCTCGCCGCCGCGGGCGTGGACGGCATCGTCGTCGTCCTCTACGCGCTCCTGCTGTGGAGCTACGACCCCCAGCTGACCGTCATCGGCATCGGGATCGCGCTGCTCAACGTCGTCGCGATGCGGATCGTCGTCCGGCTGCGCGCCACCCACACCCAGAAGCTGCGCGCCGACACCGCCCGGCTCACCAACACCTCCTACACCGGCCTGCAGCTCATCGAGACGATGAAGGCCACCGGCGGGGAGAACGGCTACTTCCGCCGCTGGGCCGGCCAGCACGCCGCAACGCTGGAGGAACAGCAGCGGCTCGGGGTGCCGAGCGCCTGGCTGGCCGTCGTCGCCCCCACCCTCGCCACCCTCAACAGCGCGCTGATCCTGTGGATCGGCGGCATGCGGGCCGTCGAGGGCCATATCTCCATCGGCCTGCTGGTCGCCTTCCAGGCGCTGGTGACCCGCTTCACCGCGCCCATCACCCGGCTCAACGGAGTCGCCGGCCGGATCCAGGACTTCGCCGCCGACGTGGCCCGCCTCAAGGACGTCGAGTCCTTCCCCGCCGACACCCTCTACTCGCGCCCGGGAACGGCGGGCGGCACCCGTCGGCTCACCGGCCACGTGACGCTGGAGAACATCACCTTCGGCTACAGCCCGCTGGACAAACCGCTGCTCACCGGCTTCTCCCTCGCGGTGGGCCCCGGCCGGCAGGTCGCCCTCGTCGGCGGCTCCGGCAGCGGCAAGTCCACCGTCTCCCGGCTGATCTCCGGCCTCTACAGCCCCTGGGAAGGCACCATCCGCATCGACGGACAGCGTCTGGAGGACCTCTCCCGCAGCGCGCTGGCCGCCTCCGTCTCCTTCGTCGACCAGGACGTCTTCCTCTTCGAGGGCACCGTCCGCGACAACGTGGCGCTGTGGGACCCCTCCCTCCCCGACGACGCGGTCGTCACCGCCCTGAAGGACGCCGCCCTCTACGACGACGTCATCGCCCGGCGCCCCGACGGCATCCACAGCCGCGTCGAACAGGACGGCCGCAACTTCTCCGGCGGGCAGCGGCAGCGGCTGGAGATCGCCCGCGCCCTGGTCCGGCGCCCCAGCATCCTGGTCCTCGACGAGGTCACCAGCGCCCTGGACGCCCAGACCGAGCAGATCATCATGGACAACCTGCGACGGCGCGGCTGCGCCTGCGTCGTCATCGCCCACCGGCTGAGCACCGTCCGCGACAGTGACGAGATCGTGGTCCTCGACCACGGCGTGGTCGTCGAACGAGGCCGGCACGAGGACCTGGTCGCCGCCGGGGGCGCGTACGCCGAGCTGGTCAAGGAGCACTGACGTGTCAGCCATGCCCCCGCCCGTCTCCTCGTCCCCGGCCGCGGAACCGGGTGCGACCGACGCGGTGACGCAGGCGCTGGGCGGCCTCGGCGCGCCCGTCGACTGCACCGGCCTGCGCAGCGTTCCGCTCGAAGGGCCGCAGGTGCTGTGGCTGGTCACCGGCGGTGCGCTGGACCTCTTCGCGGTCGACGCCGCCGCGGCCGGACACTGGCACTTCCTCGGCCGGCTCGAAGCCGGCACCCTGCTGCTCGGCCCCGTCGAAGGACCCCAGCGCACCCTGCTCGGCCGGCCCTCGCAGGACTGCTCGCTGCGCCGGATCCCGCTGCGCGAGCTGCCCCGGTACGACTACGCGCCGTACGGCGAGTACCAGGACACCGGGGCCTTCGCGCAGTACGGCGCGCAAGGAGGGTACGGCCACGAGGCGCCCTCCCCGCTGGAACACGCCTTCGCGCTGGGCACGGCCCGCAGCTCGGGCGTGCTCTTCGAGGCACCGCTCGACGGCCGGCCCGGCGACGACGCGGTGGCCGACGACGACGTCCTGTGGATGCCGGTGCCGCCCGGCAGCGTGCAGTACGGCGCCTCCTACAGCGCGGAGGCGGCCGGCGACCTGCTGGTGGACCCCGAGCTGTGGCAGCAGATGGTCAACCAGCAGTTCCGGCTGCTGTCCGCCGTCGACCGCTGGATCGAGCAGCTGGAGCGCGCCCACGAGGACCGCACCGCCGCCGGCATCAAGGCCGGTGAGGCCGTCCGCGAGCGGGCCGACCAGGCGCTGCTGGCCTCCATCGGCCGCCCGGAGCGCTCCGGGCGGGGCGGTGACGGGCCGGGACGGGGCGGCGACGACGCCACCTTCGCGGTGTGCCGGACGGTCGCCGAGGCGGCCGGCATCACGCTGACCGAGCCCCCGAAGGGCGGCCCGGTCAACGAACGGGTCTCCCCGGTCGAACGGATCGCGGTCGCCTCCCGGATCCGCACCCGGGCGGTCAGGCTCGCCGGGAGCTGGTGGCGGACGAACACCGGCCCGCTGGTGGGACAGCGCGCCAAGTCCGGCGCCCCGGTGGCGCTGCTGTGGCGCCGCGGCCGCTACGAGGCCGTCAACCCGGCCTCCGGACTGCGGCTGCGCATCGGCAAGGACAACGCCGAGGAGTTCGAGCCGCGCGCGGTGATGTTCTACCGCCCGCTGCCCGAGCGGCCGCTGACCATGTGGCGGCTGATGCGCTTCAGCCTGCGCGGGACCCGGACGGACGTCCGCAACCTGGCCCTGAGCGGACTGGTGACGGTCGGCCTCGGCGCGCTCGTCCCCCTCGCGACCGGCCAGGTACTCGGGGTGTACGTACCCGCCGCGGAGCGCAGCCTGATCGTTCAGGTCTCCCTGGCGGTCGTCGTCACCAGCATCGTCTCCGCCGCCTTCATGCTGCTGCAGAACCTCACCGTGCTCCGGCTGGAGGGCCGCATCGAGAGCGCGCTGCAGCCGGCGGTCTGGGACCGGCTGCTGCGGCTGCCGACGAAGTTCTTCACCGAGCGCTCCACCGGCGAGCTGGCCAGCGCGGCGATGGGCATCAGCGCCGTCCGGCGGGTGCTGTCCGGCGTCGGCCCGGTGGCGGTGCAGTCCACGACGGTCGGCGCGATGAACCTCGTCCTGCTGCTGGTCTACAGCGTGCCGCTGGCGCTGGCCGCGATCGGCATGCTGCTCGTCATCGCGGCGGTGTTCCTCGCCATGGGCCTGTGGGAGCTGCGCTGGCAGCGGCGGCTGGTCAAGCTCGGCAACAAGCTCAACAACCAGGCGTTCCAGACCCTGCGCGGGCTGCCCAAGCTGCGGGTCGCGGCGGCCGAGAGCTTCGCGTACGCGGCCTGGGCCCGGGAGTTCGCCCGCTCCCGGGAGCTCCAGCAGAAGGCCGGCCGGATCAAGAACCTGACCACCGTCCTGAACGCGGTCTATCTGCCGCTGTGCTCGCTGACCCTGTTCATGCTGCTGGCCGGCCCGGCCCGCGGCACCATGTCCGCCGCCTCGTTCCTCACCTTCAACACCGCGGTGACCATGCTGCTGACCTCGGTCACCCAGATCACCGGCGCGTTCGTCGCGGCCGCCGCCGCGCTGCCGATGTTCGAGCAGATCAAGCCGGTGCTGGACGAGGCGCCCGAGGTACGCGGCGCCAGCGCCCAGCCCGGCACGCTCTCCGGCGGCATCGAGGCCAAGAAGCTCTCCTTCCGCTACACCGACGACGGCCCGCTCGTCCTCGACGACGTCTCGCTCCGGGTCCGGCCCGGAGAGTTCGTCGCGGTGGTGGGGCCCAGCGGATGCGGCAAGTCGACCCTGCTGCGGCTCCTGATCGGCTTCGAGCGACCCTCCTCGGGCAGCGTCCTGTACGACGGGCAGGACCTCGCCGCCCTGGACCAGGCCGCGGTCCGCCGCCAGTGCGGGGTCGTGCTGCAGAACGCCCAGCCGCTCACCGGCTCCATCCTGGACTGCATCTGCGGCGCGGAGGCCTTCACCCAGGAGGAGGCCTGGGCGGCCGCCGAGATGGCGGGCCTGGCCGAGGACATCAAGCGGATGCCGATGGGCCTGCACACCATGATCTCCGGTGGTGGCGCGATCTCCGGCGGCCAGCGCCAGCGGCTGATGATCGCGCAGGCGCTGGTCCGCCGCCCCCGGATCCTCTTCTTCGACGAGGCCACCAGCGCCCTGGACAACGAGACGCAGCGCATCGTCATCGACAGCACCCGCAGGCTCAGCGCCAGCCGGCTGGTGATCGCCCACCGGCTGACCACGGTCATGGACGCCGACCGCGTGATCGTGATGGAGGAGGGCCGGATCGTCGAACAGGGCGCCCCGGCCGAGCTGCTCGCCGACACCGGCGGCCGGCTGCACGACCTGGTGCGGCGTCAGCTGGCCTGAGCCGCGGGCCGGCGGCGTCCCCGAGGGGCGGACGGCCCCGCCGGGCCGAGCCGTTCCCCGATTCCCCGCAGAACACCGCATATCGTGCAGTGCAGCGGACGGAGGATGAGATGGCCACAGCGCGCAGCCTGTTCGAGGCGCTGCCACCGGACCGGCGCCGGCGGCTGACCGACGTCGCACGGGAGGTGTCGCTGCCGCGCGCCACCCGGGTCTTCGAGGAGGGCCACCGGGCGGACCGGTTCTGGATCATCCGCAGTGGACAGGTCGTGCTCGACCAGCGCGTCCCCGGACGCCGGGCGGCGGTCGTCGAAACCCTCGGCCGCGACGAACTGCTCGGCTGGTCCTGGCTGTTCCCGCCCTACCTGTGGCACCTGGGAGCGGAGACCGTCGGCCCGGTGGAGGCGGTGGAGTTCGACGCGGGCGTGGTCCGCGCCCTGTGCGAGTCCGATCCGATCCTCGGCCGGGAGATGTACCGCTATGTCGCCGAGACGGTCGCCGACCGGCTGCACGGCACCCGCACCCGGCTCCTCGACCTCTACGGCCCCCAGGGCAGCGGACCGGACCCATGAGCCCGGCGGCGGCCACCGGGTCGTGACCGGCGACCGCCGCTTCCGCACCGGACGGCGGAACCCGTCCCACGGGGGCCGCCCGGCCCCGGTCAGGCGCCGACGTAGGCCGCGAGGTGCTCGCCGGTGAGGGTGGAGCGGGCGGCGACGAGAGCGGCCGGTGTGCCCTCGAAGACGATCGTGCCGCCGTCGTGGCCGGCGCCGGGCCCGAGGTCGATGATCCAGTCGGCGTGCGCCATGACCGCCTGGTGGTGCTCGATGACGATGACCGACTTGCCGGCGTCGACGAGCCGGTCGAGCAGTCCGAGCAGCTGCTCGACATCGGCGAGGTGCAGCCCGGCGGTCGGCTCGTCCAGGACGTAGACGCCGCCCTTCTCGGCCATGTGGGTGGCCAGCTTGAGCCGCTGCCGCTCGCCGCCGGACAGCGTGGTGAGCGGCTGGCCGATGGTGAGGTAGCCGAGCCCGACATCGGCCAGCCGCCGCAGGATCCGGTGGGCGGCCGGCGTGTGCGCCGCGCCGTCGCCGAAGAACTCCTCGGCCTCCGTCACCGACATCGCCAGGACCTCGCTGATGTCACGGCCCCCCAGGTGGTAGTCGAGCACCGAAGCCTGGAACCGCTTGCCCTCGCAGTCCTCGCAGGGGCTGGCGACGCCGGCCATCATCGCCAGGTCGGTGTAGACGACCCCGGCGCCGTTGCACGTGGGGCAGGCACCCTCGGAGTTGGCGCTGAACAGCGCCGGCTTCACGCCGCTGGCCTTCGCGAACGCCTTGCGGATCGGGTCGAGGAGTCCGGTGTACGTCGCCGGGTTGCTGCGCCGCGAGCCGCGGATCGGGGCCTGGTCGACCGACACCACACCGCCGTCGGCCGGGATCGACCCGTGCAGGAGCGAGCTCTTGCCGGAGCCGGCGACACCGGTGACGACGGCGAGCACCCCGAGCGGGATGTCGACGTCGACGTCGCGCAGGTTGTTCGCCGTCGCGCCGCGGATGCGCAGAGCGCCGGTGGGCTCGCGCACCGTCTCCTTGAGGGCGGCCCGGTCGTCGAAGTGGCGGCCGGTGACGGTGCCGCCGGCCCGCAGGCCCTCGACGGTGCCCTCGAAGCAGACGGTGCCGCCCGCGGCGCCGGCGCCGGGGCCGAGGTCGACGATGTGGTCGGCGATCGCGATCACCTCGGGCTTGTGCTCCACGACGAGGACCGTGTTGCCCTTGTCCCGCAGCCGCAGCAGCAGAGCGTTCATCCGCTGGATGTCATGGGGGTGCAAGCCCGAGGTGGGCTCGTCGAAGACATAGGTGACGTCGGTGAGCGAGGAGCCGAGGTGCCGGATCATCTTGACGCGCTGCGCCTCGCCGCCCGACAGCGTGCCCGCGGGCCGGTCGAGCGCGAGATAGCCGAGCCCGATCTCCACGAACGAGTCGAGGGTCTGCTGGAGCGCGGTGAGCAGCGGCGCCACCGAGGGCTCCCTGAGGCCGCGGACCCATTCGGCCAGGTCCCTGATCTCCATCGCGCAGGCGTCCGCGATGCTGACGCGCTTGATCTTCGACGCCCGGGCCCCCTCGCTGAGCCGGGTGCCCTCGCAGTCGGGGCAGGTGGTGAAGGTGACCGCCCGGTCGACGAACTCCCGGATGTGCGGCTGCATCGCCTCCCTGTCCTTGGACAGCATCGACTTCTGGACCCGGGGGATCAGCCCCTCGTACGTCATGTTGATGCCCGCGATCTTCATTCTGGTCGGCTCGCGGTGCAGGAGGTCGTGCAGCTCCTTCTTGGTGAACCTGCGGATCGGCTTGTCCGGGTCGAAGAAGCCCGACTCGATGTAGAGCCGGGAGTTCCAGCCGCCCCCGGTGTAGCCGGGGATCGTGAACGCGCCCTCGTTGAGCGACTTGCCGTCGTCGTACAGCTGCGCCAGGTCGATGTCGGTGACCGAGCCCCGGCCCTCGCAGCCCGGACACATCCCGCCGGTGCGCTGGTAGGTCGCCTTCACCGCCTTCCTGGCGCCGCGCTCGACGGTGATCGCACCGCTCGCCCGGACCGAGGCGGTGTTGAAGGAGTACGCGCTGGGCGGGCCGATGTGCGGCTTGCCGAGCCGGCTGAAGAGGATGCGCAGCATCGCGTTGGCGTCGGTGGCGGTGCCGACCGTCGAGCGGGGGTCGCCGCCCATCCGCTGCTGGTCGACGGAGATCGCGGTCGTCAGCCCGTCGAGTACGTCCACCTCGGGCCGGGCCGTGGTCGGCATGAAGCCCTGCACGAAGGCGCTGTAGGTCTCGTTGATCAGCCGCTGCGACTCCGCGGCGATCGTGTCGAACACCAGCGAGCTCTTGCCCGAGCCGGAGACACCGGTGAACACCGTCAGCCGGCGCTTGGGGATCTCGATGCTGACGTCCTTGAGGTTGTTCTCGCGGGCACCGTGCACCCGGATCATCTCGTGGCTGTCGGCGATGTGCGGTGCGGGCGACCGCGGGTCCGTCCTCTTGGCCATGCTCATCGTCTCCTCTGTCGTGGGCGGTCGGTGGAGCCATCGCGACCCGGCCACGCGACGCGCACGGCCATGACGATCAGGCTAGGGCCTGTCCGATGGGTCATGGCCGGGTCCGCGGCGCCTGGTGCGGCACCTCGCGGCGTTGCCGAAACGTCCCGAGAGCTCCGCTATCGAGACGCTCCGGCGCCTTGCGATGCACCGCACCAGACGCCGCGGCCTTTCCGACCCTGACCCATCGGACAGACCCTAGATCCGGCTCGGTCGCCACCGCTTCTCGATTCCTGATCGGTCCGGCCCCGATCGCTCCCCTCACCTGCCCGTGACGGACGACGACGGCCCCACCGCACCGTCCGGGCGCCTGATCACCGACCTCGGGCGCTGTGGGAAAATCGTCGGATGAAACGGCAGGACCTCGACGACCTCGTCCGGCTGCGGCGGGCCCGCGACCGGATGGACCGCGACTACGCCGAGCCGCTCGACGTCCCGGCGCTGGCGCACGGCGCCCTGATGTCGGCGGGCCACTTCTCCCGCAGCTTCCGCGCCGCCTTCGGCGAGACGCCGTACGGCTACCTGATGACCCGCCGCATCGAGCGGGCCAAGGCGCTGCTGCGGCGCGGCGACCTCAGTGTGACCGAGGTCTGCTTCGCCGTCGGCTGTACGTCGCTGGGGTCGTTCAGCTCGCGCTTCACCCAGCTGGTCGGCGAGAGCCCGAGCGCCTACCGGGCCCGCAGTCATGATCATGGCGCGGCCATCCCGGCCTGCATCGCCAAGATCCACACCAGACCGGTCAGGAACGGAGAAGCGGGCCGCGCCGCCGGGCCGTAGCGTGCACGGCATGGACATCACCCTTTCCCAGTGCTTCATCGCCGTCGACGACCATGACAAGGCGATCTCCTTCTACCGCGATGTGCTCGGCCTCGAGGTACGCAACGACGTCGGGTTCGAGGGGATGCGCTGGGTGACCGTCGGGGCGCCCGCGCAGCCGGACGTGAACATCGTGCTGGAGCCGCCGCTCGCCGACCCGAACGCCTCACCGGCCGACAAACAGGCCATGGCGGAGCTGATGGCCAAGGGCCTGCTGCGCGGCGTCATCTTCGCGACGCAGGACTGCGACGCCACCTTCGAGCGCATCAGCGCCGCGGGCGGCGAGGTGCTGCAGGAGCCGATGGACCAGCCCTACGGCGTCCGCGACTGCGCCTTCCGCGACCCCGCCGGCAACCTCCTGCGCTTCACCCAGCCGCTGCGCGGGTGAGCCCTCGGCGGGGCGGGCCGGACCGGCCGGGGCGCGGCGCGGCGTGAGCCGGGAAGCACCGGCCAAAAGGACGCCGCAGCCGTGGAACCTTCCCCCCGCCCCGGCCGACTACCTGTGCCGGGTCGTGCCTGCGACCCGCCGGCCGGCACCTGCGGCCGGTGAGACGGCCGGGGGACCGGCTGGTGACGGGTAGGGGAGAAACACACCATGCGTCGTGGGAAGCTGTGCGGTCTGGCGGTGGTCGTCGCGCTGGTCGCCACCGCGTGCGGCGGCGAAGGCGCGGACACCGGTGAGAAGGCGTCCGGAAGCGGCGGCCCGGGTTTTCCGGTGCGGATCGCCGACTGCAAGGGTGCGACGACCACCTTCTCGTCCGCACCGCGCAAGATCGTCACCAGTAACGCCGCCGCCCTGGAGATCCTGCTGCGACTCGGCGCGGGCGACCGGGTCGTCGGGACCGGGTTCCCGCCCGGCAAGGGCACCCTGCCCGGCGAACTCGGGGCCAAGGCCGGGAAGGTGCCGGTGCTGGGCCGGCACGTCATCCCCAAGGAGAAGCTGCTCGGGTCGGGCGCCGACCTCTATGTCGACGCCTTCGCGTCGATGAACAACATGGGCGGGGCGGGCGACGCGCCGAGCGCCGAGGAGTTCGAGGCGGCGGGGATCAAGCACATCTACCTCGCCTCCACCGCGTGCGCCCCGATGGCCGGGAAGCCGCAGCGGGACCTGTCGGGAGTGGAGGGGGACATCAAGCGGCTGGGCGCGGTGACCGGCACGTCCCGGCGGGCGGACGAGCTGGTGGCCGGCATGCGGTCCAAGGTCGCCGCGGTGCGGAAGGCGGTGGGCGACCTCGCGCCCGGCAAGCGGCCGACGTACTTCTTCTTCGACTTCGACGCCGGCACCAAGCAGCCGATGGCGGTCTGCCGCAACCAGGTCGCCAACGCGGTCATCGGCCAGGCCGGGGCGCGCAACGTCTTCGACGACTGCGACGGGGACTTCAAGCCGGTCTCCTGGGAGGACGTGGTCGCCAAGAACCCGGACTTCATCCAGCTCGGCGTCCGCGACCGCGGCGACGCGGCGGCCACCAAGAAGGCGTTCGACCAGGCCGAGGCGTTCTTGAAGAGCTTCCCCGCCACCAAGGGGCTCGCCGCTGTGCGCAACGGGCATCTGCTGCGGATCGGCTCGGAGCGTACGACCATCGCCGGCGTCGGCAACGCGGACACGGTCGAGGAGATCGCGCACACCGTCCACGCGGCACGGTTCAAGGCGGAGCGGTAGTGGCGTCCGTGCTCGACGCCCCGCGCGCACAGCGGCAGCCGGCCGGCCGGCGCACCCCGCGCGCCGGGCTGCTCGCCCTGGTGCTGGGCCTGGCGCTCGCGGTGGCGCTGACCGCCGCGGTCTCGCTCGGCTCCACCGACATCGCGCCCGCGCACGTCTGGTCGGTGGTGCTGCGCCGGCTGGGCGGCGCCGCGCCCCGGCCGGGCACCGACGACCTGATCGTGTGGCAACTGCGCGTCCCCCGCGCCCTGTTGGCGGCGCTGGTGGGAGCCGGACTGGGCCTGGTGGGGACGGCGACCCAGGCGCTGGTGCGCAATCCGCTGGCGGACCCGTACCTGCTGGGCATCTCCAACGGCGCGTCGCTCGGCGCGGTCGCCGCGATCGTGCTGGGGGCGAGCGCCGGCGGCGTGCTGGGGCTGGGGCTGTCGGCGGCCGCGTTCGCCGGTGCGCTGGGCGCGTTCGCCCTGGTGTGGTGGATGGCGCGGCGCGGAGGAGGGTTCTCGCCGCTGCGGCTGGTGCTGGCCGGGGTGGGGATCGGGCAGTTCCTGTCCGGGTTCACCAGCTATCTGGTGCTGCAGGCCGGCGACGAGCAGCAGACTCGCAGCGTGCTGTTCTGGCTGATGGGGAGCCTGAGCGGGGCCACCTGGAACGTGCTGTGGCCGCCGGTGCTGGCGGTCGCCGCCGGGCTGCTCGCGCTCCAGGCGCGGGCCCGCCCCATGAACGCGCTCGTCATGGGCGACGAGACCGCGGCCGGGGTGGGCGTGGACGTCACCCGGCTGCGCCGCGAACTGTTCGTGGTGACCAGCCTGTTGACCGGCGTCCTGGTCGCGGTCTCCGGGGCGATCGCCTTCGTGGGGCTGATGGTGCCGCATCTGTGCCGGATGGTCATCGGCGGCGACCACCGCCGGCTGCTGCCGCTGTCCGCGCTCACCGGGGCCCTGCTGCTGGTGGTGGTGGACATCGCGTGCCGTACGGCCATGGACGCCCAGGAGCTGCCGGTGGGCGTGGTGACGGCGATGATCGGCGCGCCCGCGCTGCTGTTCGTCCTGGACCGGCGGATGGCGGTGGGCCGGTGAACGTCGAGATCGAGGACCTGCACGTCGGCTACGCGGGCCGCGACGTGGTCGCCGGGGTGCGTCTGATGGCCGCGGCCGGGGAGATCGCCGGACTGGTCGGGCCCAACGGCAGCGGCAAGTCCACCCTGCTGCGGACCGTCTACCGCCATCTGAAGCCCACCGCGGGGCGGGTACTGCTGGCCGGGACCGACCTCTTCGCGCTGACACCCGCGCAGACCGCGCGGCAGGTCGCCGCGCTGCCGCAGGAGCGCGGCAGCGACTTCGAGCTGACCGTGCGCGAAGTGGTGGCGATGGGCCGGACGCCCTACAAGCGGGCGTTCGCGGGCGAGGACCACACCGACCGGGAGACCGTCGCGGCCGCCCTGGCCGCCGTGGGCCTGGCCGGGCAGGGCGCCCGCCGGTTCTCCGCACTGTCCGGCGGGGAGCGCCAACGCGCGCTGCTGGCACGGGCGTTCGCGCAGGATCCGGACGTACTGGTGCTGGACGAGCCCACCAACCACCTCGACGTCCGGCACCAGGTCGAACTGCTCGCGCTGCTGCGCGCACAGCGCCGTACGACGCTGATCTCGCTGCACGATCTGAACGCCGCGGCGTCCCTGTGCGACCGGCTGCACGTGCTGCACGCCGGGCGGGTGGTGGCCTCCGGCACGCCCCGCGAGGTGCTGACACCGCGGCTGCTGGCCGAGGTGTTCGGGGTGCGCGCCGCGGTGGCCGAACACCCGCTCACCGGCGACCCGTTGATCGCCTTCGACCACCGCGAGCCGCTGCCCGCCGGCGACGGGTGAGGGGCACCCGGGCGAGCCCGGTGCGGGTGCGGGGTTCCGGGACCCCGCCCCCTCACCCCGCCACGTAGTGGCTCGGCCGCCCCTCGCGCAGCACCAGCCGGCCGCGCCGCTCGGCATCCGCCCGGTGCATCAACTCCCGCCGTCCATCGGTGTGTTCGAGTACGCAGGAGTGCCACGGCGTGAGCCACACATCGGGCGCTTCGAGCAGCCGGATCCCGAACTTGGCCGAGCCCCGCGGCTGCGGGTGGATCGAGAGCCGGAACGCCTCCGGGTGGTGCACGGCGACCAGCCCGCCCCAGGCGCGGCTGCGCCGCATCACGCCGTACGCGCGCCGGCGGCAGTCGCGTTGCAGCGCCGAACGGGTACCGGGGAAGTGGGCGGTGTCCTCGAACAGGAACCGGGTGATGCCCTGGTACAGCCGCCGGGCCGACTCGTCGCTGCGGGTCAGCGACCGCAGTTCCGCCAGGGACGGGGCGTGGTGCTCCTCGACCAGCAGCCGCTTGTCGTCGTGCGTCAGCCCCTCCCCGTACACCTGGCGCAGGTCGAAGACGTCCAGCCGGGTCAGACCCTCGGCGCGGATCAGGACGCGCAGCGCGTCGCTGTAGGCGTCGATGTCGCGGTCCGGCACCCCGATGAGATCGCTGAAGACATGTCCGTCCGAACAGATGGCCACCCGCGCACCGGGCGGATACACCGCCTCGATGCGCGCGCACAGCGCGTCCAGGAAGCGCAGCGCCAGCCGTTCGCCCTCGTCGGGGAGGTGGCCCAGGACCTTGGCGGGGTTGGGCGACTTGCAGGGAAAGCCCGGCAGGGTGAACAGGATCGGCTCGCCCGCCGCCACCGGAGCGGCCAGCTGACGCAGTTGGGCGGGGAAGCCGTCGGGGGAGTCGCCGTGGGTGGCGTCCAGCGTGCGGCGGTACGGCAGCAGCGTGGCGAGCACCGCCGCGCAGCGGGCCTGCTGGTCGGCCGGCGCGGCGGTGTGCGGTCGGGTGGGGCTGGTCAGCACGTGGTGACCGCCCCGCCGGACACCGGGCAGCCGCCGGCCGCGCCGTAGGCGACCGGCAGCCGGTCGACCCCGCGCGCCAGTACCGCGGGTATCCAGCGCAGTTCGGCATCCGCGACGGCCGGCCGGAGGTCGGGCAGCCGCCGCAGCAGCGCGCCCAGGGCGATCCGGAGTTCGAGCCGGGCGAGCGCGGCACCGGGGCAGAAGTGGATGCCGTGGCCGAAGGCGAGGTGCGGGTTGGGGGAGCGGTCGAAGTCGAGGGCGTCCGCGTCGGCGAACCGTTCGGGGTCGCGGTTGGCCGCGCACAACGACACGATCACGGAGTCGCCCGCCGGGATCCGGGTTCCGTGCAGATCGGCGTCCTCGGCGAAGAACCGCCAGGTCGTCAGCTCGAAGGCGCTGTCGTAACGCAGGAGTTCCTCGACGGCGCGGGGCAGCAGCTCCGGACGGTCGGCCAGTTCGGCGAGGTGCTCGGGGTGGCGCAGCAGGGCGACCAGGGCCGTGGTGATCTGATGGGTGACCGGCTCCTGGCCCGCGACCAGCAGCTGGAAGATCATCGAGTCCAGCTCCTCCGGGCCGATCCCGCCGGCGTCGCGGGTGGCCACCAGCCGGGAGAGCAGGTCCTCGCCGGGCTCAAGGCGCTTGTGCACCACCAGATCGGCGATGTACTGCTGCAGCCCGCGCAGCCGCGCCTCGTAGGCGGGACGGCCCGGATCCCCGGGCCCCACGGGCTGGACGACCTTCCCCCAGTCCCGGTCGAAACGGTCCGCGAACTCCCCGGGCAGGCCGATCACATGGGCGAGCACCTGGAAGGGGAAGTGCGCGGCGAAGGCCTCGACGAGATCCGCCTCGCCGTGCTCCGGGAGCCGGTCGAGCAGCGCGTCGGCCATCGCCTGGAAACGGGGTTCGAGCGCCGCCACGCGCTGCGGGGCGAAGGCGTCGGTGATCAGCCGGCGCAACGCGGTGTGCCGGGGCGGGTCCTGATGGAGCAGATGCACCTGCAACTGGGAGTGCTGGGGCTCGGGCATGATCGAGGCGCGGGCCCGCCAGGCCGCGTTGCCGCGCGAGTGGTGCTTGCCCAACCGGGGGTCGGTCAGCGCCTGGTGCGCGGCCTCGTACCCGGTGACGAGCCAGGCGCACACCCCGCTGGGGAAGCGCACCCGGTGGACCGGGCCGCGCGCCCGCAGCTCGGCGTACAGGGGATAGGGATCGCGGGTGTACTCCGCTCCGTACAGCGGAACGGGATCGGGCAACGTGGACAAGGCGTCCTCCTCGACGGCGTGCGACAGCCGCACCCGCACGGCACGGCGTGGGAAAGGTCGGCCGCGGGACGCGCCGAGTTCCCGCCGACCGCGGGGAATTCGGCGGACGCGCGGACCGGCGGCGAGGTACGGGCCGTGAAGTGGCGCGCCGGCCAAACCCAGTTAGTCGCTCCGCCGCACCCTCGGGTTCCGGCCGGCGAACGGGACGAACCTCACGCGCCGACGGACCCCCGAAGGCCCGCTTCACACCGTTCGCGCCTGCCACCATGACGCGATGTCCACCACTCCGGCCGACCGCAGTCGGCCCGCACTCCCTCCGGCCGTCGGGCGGCTGCTGCCCGCACGGCCGGTCATCGGATTCATCGCCCTGCTGGCGCTGCTCTTCGCGCTGTCGTACGCCGCCGGTGCCCTCGCCGGCCCGGTGGCGCCGGGCCTGCACCCGGCCGGCGGCACCCGCGCGCCCGGTACCGCGCCCGCCGACGACGGGGACATGGGCCAGATGCACGGCATGGGCGCCGGGGCACCCCGCCCGGTGACGGTGGGAGCGGCACGATGAGTGCGCGGCCGGCGCGGCCCGCACCCCGATCGGTGGGCGGCCGGGCGCCTGCCGGCGACCCGCCGCCCGACCAGACCACCACCCTCACCATCGGCGGGATGACCTGCGCCGCCTGCGTGGGACGGGTCGAGAAGAAGCTCGGCCGACTGGACGGCGTCGCGGCCTCGGTGAACCTGGCCACCGGGCGGGCGACGGTCAGCCACCCCGCGGCGGTCCCCGTCAGCGAACTGATCTCCACGGTCGAGGCGGCCGGTTTCACCGCGCGGCTCCCCGAGCCCGTCGCCCCGGAGCCGGGCGGCGAGGACCGGCCGCCGGCCCCCGGGCGCCCGGACGGGGCGGACGGCGAGGACGGCCAGGCCTCCCGCGCCGAGCGCCACCGGCTGCTGCTGACCGCCCTGCTCTCGCTGCCCGTCCTGGCCCTGTCGATGGTGCCCGGCTGGCAGTTCCGCAACTGGCAGTGGCTGTGCTTCGTGCTCGCCGCACCCGTCGCCGTGTGGGGCGCCGCGCCCTTCCACGCACGGGCGCTGCGGGGCCTGCGGCACGGCGCCGCGACCATGGACACCCTGGTCTCCCTCGGCGTCGTCGCGTCCTTCGCCTGGTCCGGCTATGCGCTGTTCCTCGGCGGGGCCGGCGCGCCCGGTATGACGATGCCGTTCAGCTTGCTGCCCACGGCGGGCGACGGCAGCGCGCACCTCTATCTGGAAGCCGCGGTCGGCGTACCGCTGTTCGTGCTGGCCGGACGCCGGATGGAGGCCAGGGCCCGGCGCGGCACCGGCTCCGCGCTACGGGCGCTGGCCGAACTCGCCGTCAAGGACGTCACCGTACGGGCGCCCGCCGGCGAGCCGGGGCCCCGCCCGCCGGAGGGAAACGGGGAGTGGCGGAGCATCCCGGCGGACCGGCTGCGGGCCGGCGACCGCTTCCTGGTGCGCCCCGGCGAGCGGGTCGCCACCGACGGCACCGTCGTCGAGGGCAGCTCCGCCCTGGACCTGTCCCTGATCACCGGGGAGAGCCGCCCGATCGAGGTCGGTGCGGGCTCGGCGGTCGTCGGCGGCGCGGTCAACTCGGGCGGCCTGCTGGAGGTGCGGGCCGACGCGGTGGGCGCCGACACCCAGCTCGCCCGGATCACCCGGCTCGTCGAGGACGCCCAGACCGGCAAGACCCACATCCAGCGGCTCGCCGACGCGGTGGCGGCCGTCTTCGTCCCCGCCGTACTGACCGTGTCGGTCAGCGTCCTGGGCTTCTGGCTCGGCGCCGGAGCCGATCCGCAGGCCGCGATCACGGCCGCGGTCGCCGTCCTCGTCGTGGCCTGTCCGTGCGCGCTGGGGCTGGCCACCCCGACCGCGCTGCTGGCCGCCACCGGCCGCGGCGCCCAGCTCGGGATCCTGGTCCGCGGCCCGCAGGCGCTGGAGCGGCTGCGCCGGATCGACACCGTGGTCCTCGACAAGACCGGCACCCTCACCACCGGGCGGATGAGCGTCACCGACGTCACCGCGCGCACCGGCGGCCTCGACGCGGCCACCACGCTGCGCCTGGCCGCCGTCGTGGAGCAGGGCTCCGAACACCCGCTGGGCCGCGCGATCACCGCCCATGCCCGCGCGGCCCAGCCGCAGGGCGAGCAACTGCCGCCCCCGGTGGGCGACTTCAGCGCCACGCCCGGGTACGGCGTAGCCGGCACGACCGACGGGCGCCGGGTGGAGGTCACCCGCCCCGGCGACCTCACCGCTCTGCCGGCGCCCCTCCCGGACGCGGTGCGGGCGGCCGAGACCGCCGGTCACACCCCGGTGCTGGTGACCGTCGACGGCACCCCGGAAGCCGTCCTGGCCGTCGGCGACACACTGCGCCCCGACTGCTACCGCGCCGTGGACCATCTGCGGCGCCTGGGCCTGCGACCCGTCCTGGCCACCGGCGACCGCGCCGCCACCGCCCGCGCGGTGGCCGACCGGCTCGCCATCACCGAGATCCACGCCGAGGCCAGCCCCGAGGACAAGGCCGCCCTCGTCACGGCGCTGAAGGAGCAGGGCGGCCGGGTCGCCGTCGTCGGCGACGGCGTCAACGACGCGGCGGCCCTGGCGCTCGCCGACCTCGGCATCGCCATGGGCAGCGGCACCGACGCCGCGATCGGTGCCGCCGATGTCACCCTCGTCCGCGAGGACCTCCAGGCCATCGCCGACGCGGTACGCCTCGCGCGCCGCACCCTGGCGACGATCCGCGTCAACCTCGTCTGGGCCTTCGGCTACAACCTCCTGACCGTGCCGCTCGCCGCCGTCGGCCTGCTCAACCCGATGCTGGCGGCCGCCGCGATGTCCGTCAGCTCCCTGCTGGTCGTGGGCAACAGCCTGCGGCTGCGCGCCTGGCAGCCGGGCGGCGGCGCCCGCGGGCCCGCCCGCAGCACCGGACGAGCCCGTACCCCGGCACCTGGAGGGATCGTATGAACCGGCTGCCCGTAGCGGCCGTCGCCGTACCGCTGCTCACCTGCCTGGCGACCCTCGGCACGCTCACCGTGTGGACCGCGACCGGCAACGCGGGGACGCCCGCGCGGCTGAGCGTCGCCGAGGGCCGGGTGCTGGTCCCCGCCGGCTCCGAGGCCACCGCCGCGTTCTTCACCATCCGCAACACCGGCGGCGCGGACGACGTCCTGACGGGCGTCACCGGACCCACCGGCCACCGGGCGATGCTCAGCCGCACCGTCGACATCGGCCACAACGCCCGGAGCATGGCGATGGTCCCCTCCGCCACCGTTCCGGCCGGCGGCACACTGCGGATGACGCCGACGGACCTGGACGTCATGATCAGCCCACCGCCGGCGCTCGCACCCGGCGACCGGCTCACCTTCACCCTCCACTTCCGCGACAGCCCGCCGCGGACCGTACGGGCCCGGGCGGTGCGTCCCGGCCAGTGACGACAGGGGGCTCATGGACGCGCGGCGGCGCCGTCCATGAGCCCCCAACGCCGACCAGTGTCTTATAAAAAAAAACGAT
>NZ_JBHYJC010000052.1:0-6089 GCF_042749045.1 Streptomyces sp. NPDC059008
GACTGCTTCAACCAGGCGGACGTGCTGATCAGCGATGTCTCCAGCGTCGTCTCCGACTACCTGACCAGCGAGAAGCCGTACGCGGTCGCCAACACCTCGGGCATGGACGAGGCCGACTTCCGGGCGAACTTCCCGACCGTACGGGCGGCCACGATCCTCACCCCCGAGGCCGACGGGGTGAAGGCCCTGCTCGCCTCGGTCCGCAACCCGGAGCTGGACACCCTCGCCGCGGAGCGGGCCGAGCTCAAGGAGCATCTGCTGGGACCGTCCGACCCGCCGTCCTCGGTCCGCTTCAACCAGGCGGCGCAGGCCCTGTGCGCGAAGGCCGACGAACGCCGCGTCCGGATGGAGAGCCGGCTGTCCGGGATCCCCGGGCAGCGCTCGCAGGAGGACGTGGACGCCGCCGAGACGGCCGAACGCAAGGCCAGTGGCGCCCCGGACGCCGCCGCGGCCGTCTAGCCCTCAGCGGGCCGTCTACGGCCTCGGGCGACGACCCTGAACAACGGGACAGGCCCCGGGAGGATCTCCTCCCGGGGCCTGTCCTTTTGGCCGCTCCTCTTGTCCGCCCGCTCGGGCGCGTGGCCCTTAGGAGCGCGGCGGGTTTCCGCACGCAGCCCCTCAGGGGCACGGGCCGCGGCGGCTAGAAGGGCCGGAAGCCCTCGTACTCCTCAGCGGCCTCGTCCCGCGCCGCGTCGCGGTCGCGGCGGCGGGTCGCGGCCGGGCGCGGCGCGTCGAAGCGGTGGTCCTCACCACGGCGGCCCAGCATCTCCGCGCCGGCAGCCATGGTCGGCTCCCAGTCGAAGACGACGGCGTTGTCCTCGGGGCCGATCGCCACCCCGTCCATGGCCTGGGCGCCCGCCTTGAGCAGCGCGGCCTCGACGCCGAGGCGGTTGAGCCGGTCGGCCAGATAGCCGACCGCCTCGTCGTTGTTGAAGTCGGTCTGGCGCACCCAACGCTCGGGCTTCTCGCCCCGTACGCGGAAGAAGCCCTCGCCCTCCTGCGTGATCGTGAAGCCGGCGTCGTCCACGGCCTTGGGCCGGATGACGATACGGGTGGCCTCCTGCACCGGCTTGGCGGCGCGGGCCTTGGCGACGATGTCGGCGAGGGCGTACGACAGTTCCTTGAGGCCCTGGTGGGCGACGGCCGAGACCTCGAAGACGCGGTAGCCGCGCTCCTCCAGGTCGGGCCGGATCATGTCGGCCAGGTCCTTGCCGTCGGGGATGTCCACCTTGTTCAGGACGACCACCCGCGGCCGGTTCTCCAGGCCGCCGTACTGGGCCAGCTCCTCCTCGATGACGTCGAGGTCGGAGAGCGGGTCGCGGTCCGACTCCAGGGTCGCGGTGTCCAGGACGTGCACCAGCACCTCGCAGCGCTCCACGTGGCGCAGGAACTCCAGGCCCAGGCCCCTGCCCTGGCTGGCGCCCGGGATCAGGCCGGGGACGTCCGCGATCGTGTAGACCGTCGAGCCGGCCGTCACCACGCCGAGGTTGGGCACGAGCGTGGTGAAGGGGTAGTCGGCGATCTTCGGCTTGGCGGCGGAGAGCACCGAGATCAGCGACGACTTGCCCGCGCTCGGGTAGCCGACCAGCGCCACGTCGGCGACGGTCTTCAGCTCCAGCACGATGTCGCGGCCCTCGCCGGGCTCGCCCAGCAGCGCGAAGCCGGGGGCCTTGCGGCGGGCGGAGGCGAGCGCGGCGTTGCCGAGGCCGCCGCGGCCGCCCTGGCCCGCGACGAAGGTGGTGCCCTGGCCGACCAGGTCGGCGAGGACCTCGCCGTTCTTGTCGAGCACGACCGTGCCGTCCGGCACCGGCAGGACGAGGTCCTTGCCGTTCTTGCCCTCACGGTTGTCGCCGGCGCCGGGCTGGCCGTTGGTGGCCTTGCGGTGCGGGTGGTGGTGGTAGTCGAGGAGGGTCGTGACGTCCTGGTCGACGACCAGGATCACATCGCCGCCACGGCCGCCGTTGCCGCCGTCCGGGCCGCCGAGCGGCTTGAACTTCTCCCGGTGTACGGAGGCGCAGCCGTGGCCTCCGTTACCCGCGGCGACGTGCAGCTCGACGCGGTCCACGAAGGTGGTCATGGGTGGGTGCCTCCAGATAACTGCGGGAAAAGCGGGATAGCTATCGCGGAACTCCGCGGATGTCTCTGTGGTAACACGCCAAGGGCGGACCGGCCTTCCCGCTCTTGCGGGAAAAGGCGGTCCGCCCTCGGAGTGATGCTCTGACGTGCGCTTACGTCCGGGCCGAAATTACTCGGCGACCGGGACGATGTTCACGACCTTGCGGCCACGGTGGGTGCCGAACTGCACCGCACCGGACTGCAGGGCGAACAGCGTGTCGTCGCCACCGCGGCCGACGCCCGCGCCCGGGTGGAAGTGCGTGCCACGCTGGCGGACCAGGATCTCACCGGCGAGGACGGCCTGACCGCCGAAGCGCTTCACGCCGAGCCGCTGAGCATTGGAATCGCGACCGTTCCGAGTGGACGATGCGCCCTTCTTGTGTGCCATGTCTCCTCAGTCCCTTACTTCGCCGGAGCGTCGATGCCGGTGATCTTCAGCGCCGTGTGGAGCTGGCGGTGGCCGATCCGCTTCTTGTAACCGGTCTTGTTCTTGTACTTCTGGATCCGGATCTTGTTGCCCTTGTGGTGGTCCACGACCTCGCCCTGGACCTTCACGCCGGCCAGGACCCACGGGTCGCTGGTGACCGAGTCACCGTCGACGACCAGCAGCGTGGAGAGCTCGACGGTGTCGCCGACCTTGCTGGTGGAAATGCGGTCAACCTCGATGACGTCGCCAACAGCAACCTTCTGCTGGCGCCCGCCGGTGCGCACGATCGCGTACACGCGGAACTCTCTTTCGCTAGGAACGGATCCTCTGATGCCAGCCGCTCACACGGGCTCGGGACGGCCCGTGGAATCCGAGTGGACGAGCGGCCTCCCTCGGCGGACCGAGAGGTGTTTGCTCAGGGGTTTGGTGTCACAGACACCGACGGTCAAGATTACGGGGCCTTGACCAGAGGGTCAAACCGGCCCCCGGGCCACTGACGGCCCGGGGCACGGTTCGGCTGCTCAGCCCTCCGCTTACGCCACGGAGGACTGCTCGGCGGCAGCGGTCTTCTTGGCCGCCGCCTTCTTCGTCGTCGCCTTCTTGGTGGCGGTCTTCTTCACCGTGGCCTTCTTGGCGGTGGTGGTCTTCTTCGCCGCCGCCTTCTTGGCCGTGGTCTTCTTCGCCGCGGTCTTCTTGGCGGCCGTCTTCTTGGCCGCCGCCTTCTTCGCGGTCTTCTTGGCCGCGGGCGCCGCCTCCGGCTCGGCCTCGGCGCCCTCGACGGACTCCGCGGCCACGGCCGGCGCCTCGGCGGGCTCCGGCTCGGCGGCCGGCGCCGCGATCACGACGGTCGCCTCGGAGTCGGACACCTCGGGCGAACCCGCCGGGGCGGTCACCTTACGGGTCACCCGACGGCGCGGACGGGCCGGCGCGGGCTCCGCGGCCGGCGCCTCGGCGACCGGCTCCACGACAGCCTCCGGCTCCGGCTCCACCACCGGCGCCGGCTCGGCCGGCAGCACGATCGCGGCGGCCTCCTCGGCGGCCTTGGGGGCGCCCGCCGGAGCGGACACCTTCCGGCTCACCCGGCGGCGGCCACGGCCGCGTCCGGCGGCCGCCTCGGCCTCCGCCGGGCTGCTGAACCACTCCTCGGCATCGGCCACCGCGGGCTGCAGCTCAGCCTCCGTCACGGCGACGGGCTCCAGCTCCGGGGCGCCGCCGTCCGGCGTCGGCTCGGCCGCCTCGACCTCGTGGACATGCGGCTCGACCTGCGCGGCCTTGCCCTTCTTCTTGCGCTTGCCGCCACCGCCGGCGGTCGTCGGCTGGTCCATGTGGACGATCACGCCGCGGCCGTTGCAGTGCACACACGACTCGGAGAAGGACTCCAGCAGGCCCTGGCCGACCCGCTTGCGGGTCATCTGGACCAGGCCGAGCGAGGTGACCTCGGCCACCTGGTGCTTCGTACGGTCCCGGCCCAGGCACTCCAGCAGCCGCCGCAGGACCAGGTCCCGGTTGGACTCCAGCACCATGTCGATGAAGTCGATCACGATGATGCCGCCGAGGTCGCGCAGCCGCAGCTGGCGCACGATCTCCTCGGCCGCCTCCAGGTTGTTCCTGGTGACCGTCTCCTCCAGGTTGCCGCCCTGGCCGGTGAACTTGCCGGTGTTGACGTCGACCACGACCATCGCCTCGGTCCGGTCGATCACCAGCGAGCCGCCGCTGGGCAGCCAGACCTTGCGGTCCAGCGCCTTCATCAGCTGCTCGTCGATGCGGTACGTCGCGAAGACGTCGACGTCCGAGGTCCACTTCTGCAGCCGGTCGACGAGGTCCGGGGCGACGTGCGAGACATAGCCGTGGATGGTCTGCCAGGCGTCGTCACCGCTGACGATGACCTTGGAGAAGTCCTCGTTGAAGATGTCGCGGACGACCCGGACGGTCATGTCCGGCTCGCCGTAGAGCAGCGAGGGGGAGCTGGTGGAGGAGGCCTTGGCCTTCTTCTGGATCTCCTCCCACTGCGCCTGCAGCCGCTGGACGTCGCGCGCCAGCTCGTCCTCGCTCGCGCCCTCCGCGGCCGTGCGGACGATGACGCCGGCGTCCTCGGGGACGATCTTCTTCAGGATCTGCTTCAGGCGCGCCCGCTCGGTGTCCGGGAGCTTGCGGCTGATGCCGGTCATCGAGCCCTCGGGCACGTAGACCAGGTAGCGGCCGGGCAGCGAGACCTGGCTGGTCAGCCGCGCGCCCTTGTGGCCGATCGGGTCCTTGGTGACCTGCACCAGCACCGACTGGCCGGACTTCAGCGCGGTCTCGATCCGGCGCGGGCCGTTGGCCATGCCCAGCGCCTCGAAGTTGACCTCACCGGCGTACAGCACGGCGTTGCGGCCCTTGCCGATGTCGACGAAGGCGGCCTCCATCGACGGCAGCACGTTCTGCACCTTGCCGAGGTAGACGTTGCCGACGTACGAGGTCGCCTGCTCCTTGTTGACGAAGTGCTCCACGAGCACGTTGTCCTCAAGGACGCCGATCTGGGTGCGCTCGCCGCTCTGGCGGACGACCATCACCCGCTCGACGGCCTCGCGGCGGGCGAGGAACTCCGCCTCGGTGATGATCGGCACCCGGCGGCGGCCCTGCTCGCGGCCCTCACGGCGGCGCTGCTTCTTGGCCTCCAGACGCGTCGACCCCTTGATCGACTGCACCTCGTCGGCGCCGGTGCCCTCTTCCTTCTTGCGGGGCTCGCGGACCTTGACGACCGTGCGCTCCGGGTCGTCGGCGTGGCCGGCCTCGACCTCGGCGGCGTCACCGCTGCGACGGCGGCGACGGCGGCGGCGACGGCTGCTGCTGGAGCCACCGGCCGGCTGCTCCTCGGCCTCCTCGTCCGGGTGCTCGGCGGCGCGCTCCTCGGCCTCCTCCAGCTCGGCCTCGGCCTCCGCACCGGCGACCTCGGCGGGCTGCTCCTCGGCGCCCTCGGCGGCCTCACCACGGCGGCGGCGACGGCCACCACGGCGGCGACGGCGCGAGGGGCGCTCGGCCGACTCGTCCTCGTCGTGGGCGAACTCGCCCGGCTCGGTCTCCGGCTCGGCCTCCTCCGCGGCCTCCGGCTCCTCGACCGGGGCGACGGCGACCTGCTCGGGCTCGGCGGGGGCACCACGGCGGCGGCGACGGCGCGCGCCACCGGCGGGCTGCTCCTCCGCCACCGGCTCGACGGCGGGCTCCTCCTGGCGGGCCGCGGCATGGGCGGCGGCGGCGCTCTCGGGGGTCTGGAACATCGGCTCGGCGAAGACCGGCGCCTGGAAGACGGCCGTCGGCGGCCGCTGCGCCCGGCGGCGACCGCGCACCGGCCCCTCCTGCACCGGCTCCTCCTCCGCACGGGGCGCCTCGGCGACCGGCTCGGCGGCGCGGCGGCGGGTACGGCGGCGGGGGGCCTCGGCGGGCTCGGTGGGCTCGGCGGCGGGGGCCTCGGCCACCGGTGCCTCCTCGGCCTCCTCGGCCTCGGCTTCTTCGGCCGCCTGGGGCGCGCCGGCCGGGGCGGTGGCCTTGCGGGTGGCGCGGCGGCGGG
>NZ_JBHYJC010000052.1:6189-48980 GCF_042749045.1 Streptomyces sp. NPDC059008
TACGGGCCGGCTTGGCCTCCTCGGCGACCGGCGCCGGGGCCTCCTCCTCGACAACCGGCACGGCCGGCGCAGCAGCCTCGGCCACCACCGGCTCCGCGGCAGCCTCGCTCTGCGGCGAACCGGCGGGCGCGGTGACCTTACGGGTGGCGCGGCGGCGGGTACGGGCCGGCTTGGCCTCCTCGGCGACCGGCGCCGGGGCCTCCTCCTCGACAACCGGCACGGCCGGCGCAGCAGCCTCGGCCACCACCGGCTCCACGGCGGCCTCGCTCTGCGGCGAACCGGCGGGCGCGGTGACCTTACGGGTGGCCCGACGGCGCGTACGGCGCGGTGCGGCGTCCTCGGTCTGCGGGGCCTCGGCGCGGGCAGCCTCCGCGGGCGCCTCGGCGACAGCGGGCTCCTCGGCGGGGGCCGAGGTCTCCTCTGCGGCGGCCGGCTGCGGGGCCCCGGCCGGGGCGGTGGCCTTGCGGGTGGCGCGGCGGCGCGTACGGGCCGGCTTGGCCGCGTCCCCGGTGGTGACCGCGGCAGCGGCGGCCTCGTCGGCGGGGGCCGGATCGGCGGCCGCGGCGACGGTCTCGGTGCTCAGCACCGCGCTCTCGGCGGCGCCCCCGGACGCCGGCGGACCGGCCGGCCGGGAAGCCGCACGGCGCCTGCGGCGCGGCGGCAGCGTGTCGCTGGGTGAGTGATTGTCCTCGATACCACGGTCCTGGGACGGCGTGGATTCGGTGGGCTCATTGGGCTCGAGCATGCGGGCGGTTCTCCCGTCACGCTCCCGGGCGCCGCGCCTGGTTCCGGTTGCGGTCCGCGTAATGAGCGCGGTCCCGCAGTCCGGGGCGTGGGCGCCGCACGGGAGCTGTCGTCTCGCTCGCCGGGCCCCGTGGGCGGGGACCGGCGAAAGTCTCCTGGTCAGTGCGTCTGCCGGACCGGGGTGGCTCCCTGGCTGATCGGCGACGCGACGACGGCGGTCCTACGCAGTACCTTCCCCGGCTCCCGGGGAGGCCCCACTCGGCGCCTTCGCGGCACTCTGCGCGGCGGCCGTGATAGGGGCGGCCGTGGCAGCGTCGCGGTCGGGCGCTAGCGGGTCAGTCACCGCGCCGGCCTCCTCATCGAGCAGCCCCTGCGCCAGCCTGGTCACCGCAGCGGGGACCGGCGGCGCCAGGTCGGCCGTAGCTCGGAGGCCGGACAGGACGTCGTCGGGTCGAACGGCGGGTGTCACATGCCGAACAACCAGCCGCAGTATCGCACAGGCATTGCCGTCAGGCCTATCGCCCTCGTGACCGGCTGCTTCCAGCCGTGCCACCGCGGCCCGTGCGTCGAACGTCCGCATGCCGTTCTTCGTGCGGCGCTCGACCAGCACCTCGTCGGCGGCGAGGAACGCCTCCACGGCGCGCCGGGCCTCCTCGGGTGCGACCCCGTCGAGCCGGATCTCCCACACCGAGGCCTGCAGCCGGTCGGCCAGCCCGCTGGTGTGCGCCTCGACGGAGTCGATCACATCGAGGCCGGCCGGCAGCGACTCGTCGAGCAGTTCGCGGAGCTGATGCGGATCGCGCCGCTCGGCGAGCTGGATCTCCAGATACTCGGCCTCGCTGCCCGTGCCGGTGGGGGCGGCGTTGGCGTAGGACACCTTGGGGTGCGGGGTGAAGCCCGCCGAGTAGGCCATCGGGACCTCGGCGCGGCGCAGCGCCCGCTCGAAAGCGCGCTGGAAGTCGCGGTGGCTGGTGAACCGGAGGCGGCCGCGCTTGGTGTAGCGCAGTCGGATGCGCTGCACCGCCGGTGCGGGCGGCGGGCCTTCGGGCTGTCGCTTGCCCAGTGTCGCTCAGTCCTTCGTGAGTGCGGTCGTACTGCTACCAAGAGTACGTGTCCCGGGAGCCCCGGGTTCCCGGCGGGGCGGTACGGCCTCGGCCCGCGGCGGTTCCGCGGGCCCGCCGAACAGGGCGCGCCTGATCTCCGCACGGGTCTGCCGCGCGGACTGCCGTACGGCGCCCAGCGCCTGGCGGGTGGCCCGCCCGGCATCGCGCAGGGCCCGCCGTACCGGGCGCCAGACGCCGTCGCGGATGCCGTGCCCGAGCGGCGTCAGCACCGTGCGGTACGTCCAGCGGAACGGCTCGACGAAGATCCATCGCAGCAGCCGGCCGAGGAACCGGCCGACGGCGCGGGAGACGAACCCGGCGGCCCGCCAGCAGTGCCCGAGCGCATCCCCGATCTCCCGGCAGACGACGGTCACCGCGGCCACCAGCGCCCGGCCGACCGGCTGCAGCACATACCGCCAAAGGGCGACGGCGGGCACCACCAGGATCCATCGAACGAGCGCGGCGACGACCGTACCGATGCCCCGGACCAGCCAGGCGATGCCGTGCCCGACGGGCGTCAGCAGGTACGTGTACAGCCACTGGGCCGGCACCACGACCAGATACCGCACCAGCCACACCACCGCGGCCGCGATCCCCCGCCCCACCGGCGCCACCACATACCGCCACAACGCCACCCAGGGCCAGACGAACAACGCCTTTCCCGACCACACCGCACCCACGCCCAACGCCCGTACCAACCAGGCGATTCCCTGCCCGATGGGCGTGAGTACGTACGTATACAGCCACTGGGCCGGCACCACGACCAGATACCGCACCAGCCACACCACGGCCGCCGCGATCCCCCGCGCCACCGGCGCCACCCCATACGCGTACAGCAACTGGGCCGGCACCACGATCAGATACCGCACCAGCCACACCACCGCCGCCGTGGTCCCCCGCCCCAAGGGCGCGATCACACACCGCCACAGCCAGGCCAGCGGGGCGACGACGAGGGTGCGTCCCGACCAGGCCAGCGGGGTGACGACGAGGGTGCGCCACAGCCACGCCAGGCCGCGGCCGCAAGGGCGCAGCAGCGCGCGGTCGACGGCCTTGGCGCAGACGACCAGGGCGTCCCACACCAGGCGCACCGGCACCACGAGCACCAGCACCACGATCCGCACCGGGATGCGGACCACCGTGGTCAGGCACCCCTCCCCCGGCTCGTAGCGGTCCGGTGCGCGCCGGTCCTTGTCGAGCGACACGGCGTCGAGACCCTCCCGCCGTCCCCCGTCGATGGCCCCCATACGGCCTTCCCCCTCGTTCGCTTCCCTGCGCTGCCGTTCCACCCCGCATTGTCCGTGAACACGCAACGGCCCGGCCACCGCGGGGTGCGGGGCCGGGCCGAAGGCGCGTGAGCGCGGCGCTACTTGACGACCGACAGGGGCAGCAGCTTCTTGCCCGTGGGGCCGATCTGGATCTCGGTGTCCATCTGGGGGCAGACACCGCAGTCGAAGCACGGGGTCCAACGGCAGTCGTCGACCTCGGTCTCGTCCAGGGCGTCCTGCCAGTCCTCCCAGAGCCAGTCCTTGTCCAGACCGGAGTCCAGGTGGTCCCAGGGCAGGACCTCCTCGTACGTCCGCTCGCGCGTGGTGTACCAGGCGACGTCCACGCCGAACGCGGGCAGCGTCTCCTCCGCGGCCTTCATCCAGCGGTCGTAGGAGAAGTGCTCGCGCCAGCCGTCGAAGCGGCCGCCGCCCTCGTAGACGGCGCGGATGACCGCACCGACGCGGCGGTCGCCGCGCGAGAGCAGGCCCTCGACGATGCCGGGCTTGCCGTCGTGGTAGCGGAAGCCGATGGAGCGGCCGTACTTCTTGTCGCCGCGGATCTTGTCGCGGAGCTTTTCGAGACGGGCGTCCGTCTCCTCCGCCGACAGCTGCGGCGCCCACTGGAACGGCGTGTGCGGCTTGGGGACGAAGCCGCCGATGGAGACCGTGCAGCGGATGTCGTTCTGCCCGGAGACCTTGCGGCCCTCGGCGATGACGTTGACCGCCATGTCGCCGATCTGCAGCACGTCCTCGTCGGTCTCGGTCGGCAGACCGCACATGAAGTACAGCTTCACCTGCCGCCAGCCGTTGCCGTAGGCCGTGGAGACCGTACGGATCAGGTCCTCTTCCGAGACCATCTTGTTGATGACCTTGCGGATCCGCTCGCTGCCGCCCTCCGGCGCGAAGGTCAGACCCGAGCGACGGCCGTTGCGCGTCAGCTCGTTGGCAAGATCGATGTTGAAGGCGTCGACGCGGGTCGACGGCAGCGACAGACCGATCTTGTCTTCCTCGTACCGGTCGGCGAGCCCCTTGGCGATGTCGCCGATCTCGGTGTGGTCCGCGGAGGACAGCGACAGCAGGCCGACCTCCTCGAATCCCGTGGCCTTCAGACCCTTGTCCACCATCTCGCCGATGCCGGTGATGCTTCGCTCCCGTACGGGGCGCGTGATCATGCCGGCCTGGCAGAAGCGGCAGCCGCGGGTGCAGCCACGGAAGATCTCGACCGACATCCGCTCGTGGACGGTCTCGGCCAGGGGGACGAGGGGCTGCTTGGGGTAGGGCCACTCGTCCAGGTCCATGACGGTGTGCTTGGACACCCGCCACGGGACGCCGGAGCGGTTCGGCACGACACGGGAGATACGGCCGTCGGCGAGGTACTCGACGTCGTAGAACTTGGGGACGTAGACGCTGCCGGTCTTCGCGAGGCGGAAGAGCAGCTCGTCGCGCCCGCCCGGTCGGCCCTCGTTCTTCCAGGAGCGGATGATCTCGGTGATCTCCAGCACGGCCTGCTCGCCGTCGCCGACCACCGCGCAGTCCAGGAAGTCCGCGATCGGCTCGGGATTGAAGGCGGCGTGGCCGCCGGCGAGGATCAGCGGGTGGTCCTCGGTGCGGTCCTTGGCCTCCAGGGGGATGCCGGCCAGGTCCAGGGCGGTGAGCAGGTTGGTGTATCCGAGCTCGGTGGAGAAGGAGACGCCGAGCACGTCGAAGGCGCTCACCGGGCGGTGCGCGTCGACGGTGAACTGCGGGACGTCGTGCTCGCGCATCAGCGCTTCGAGGTCCGGCCAGACGCTGTACGTGCGCTCGGCCAGCACGCCCTCCCGCTCGTTGAGGACCTCGTAGAGGATCATGACGCCCTGGTTGGGCAGGCCGACCTCGTACGCGTCCGGGTACATGAGCGACCAGCGGACGTCACAGGAGTCCCAGTCCTTGACGGTGGAGTTCAGCTCGCCGCCGACGTACTGGATGGGCTTCTGCACGTGCGGGAGGAGGGCCTCCAGGCGCGGGAAGACCGACTCGACAGGCATCGTGGTGATCTTTCATCAGCGGGCAGGGGTGACCCTCAAGCCTAACGTGCCCGGCGGCCATCCCTTGACGCGTCGCTTTCCGCAGGTCAGAGGGCCCCGTACGCACCCCGTGAGGGAGGCGTCACGGCCGGAGCGCGGCCCGGTGCTTGGGTCGGGAGGCCTTCGCCCACACCGCCGGCAGCTCCCGCTCCCGGTCCGCGGCCAGGGCCTCCTCGCGCCCGTAGAGCAGGCCGAAGGTGAAGGCGCCCTCCCCGGCGCGCTGCGCCTGGGTCGCCAGCTCCCGCAGGGCTCCGCGGGCCACCACGCTGTCCTGATGGTCGCCCAGGAGCTGCTGCAGCCGCTTGGTGCGCTTGGCGAACTTCTTCGCCGGGCGGCCCAGCGCCGGGCGGGCCGCCTCGGCCGCGTAACGGGTCCGCTTGGCCGCCTTGCGGGCGCCGTGCAGCGCCTCGTCCCTCGCCTGTCCGGCGGGGGCGGCCAGCGCGGCCTCCACCCGGCGCGCCAGCCGCCGGTAGTCCTTCAGCACGGCTCGGGCCACCACTTCGGGCGCGGGGCCGGCGGCGGCCCGGCGCAGGGGCGGCGCCTCCAGGAGGGCGTCGAGGGTCTTCAGGAGCGAGAGGTAGCGGTCACCGTCCAGTACTGCGAGCACCTGCTTGCGCGCGCCGACCCGGCGCCGCTGCGACCAGATGCGCAGCCGGGCCGCGACCGGGCCGAGCCGTAGTGTGCGGGGCACCTCGGCCAGCGCGCCGTGCAGCCGCTCGGTCAGCACCTCGCGGTCCCGGTCCACCCCCAACTCCGCGGCCAGCCACTTGAGTTCGACGCCGATCGGCTGCGTGGCGGCACGGTCGAGGACCTTGGTGTACGAGCGGAAGGCGCTGCGCAGCCGGCGCGTGGCGACCCGCATCTGGTGCACCGCGTCGGGCAGGTCGCGCCGTACGCCCGGATCGAGTGCGACGATCGTCCGCACCTGCTCGCGGACGTAGCGCAGCACGACGTCGCCGGCGGTGCGGCCCTTCTCGGTCTTCGCGGTCTTCGCGGTCTTCGCGGTCTTCGCGGTCTTCGCGGTCTTCGCGGTCTTCGCGGCCTTCTTGCTCTTCTTGCCGGAGCCCTTGCCCGCGCCCTTACCGGAGCCCTCGACGCCGCCCTTCCGGGGCCGGGCGGGGTACTGCCCCGTCTCGGCCAGCGCTCTCGCCAGCTTCGACGCCGAGGAGGAGGGGCGCGCCCCCGCGGCGGCCAGCGCCCGGCCGATCTCGTCCAGCAGCCCGGCGCCCCCGCCACCGCCACCGGCCAGCTCCACCTCGATCTCCCGCCAGCGCACCTCCGCGGGCTCACGACCCGCCTCCGCGGCCTCGCCCGCCCGGTGCGCCCGCACCTCGTCCTGGGCCACCTCCGCGAGCGGCGCGCCCGAGGCGTCGTGCAGCACCAGGACCGTGCGCCGGGTCCGCAGCCGCACGACGGGAGCCAGTTCGCGATCCAGCACCCGTGACCGTACGAGGGCGGTCAGCTCCGCGGGCGGCGTGTCGGACAGCGGTGCCCGCACCTCGTCGCGCACCCCGGGCGCGACCGGCAGCTTCAGATGCCAGCCGGCGTCCCGGCCGCCGGTGCGCCGCCGCAGGGTGATGCCGTCCGCGGCGAGGCGCTGGTCGGCGGTGTCGTAATAGAGGGCGTCCAGGGCCTCGGCGCCCTGTTCCGCCACGCTCGCGACCGGGTCGACGCCGGTCAGGTCGGGCAGCTGGATGTCGTCGTCGGCCTCGTACTTCCGCTCGATCTCCCGCACGGTGTCCGCCATGCATCGAATCTAGCGACCGGCCCCATCGAGGACCACCCACCGTGCCCGGGGCCCGGGGCCGGGATGTCAAGGATCCGCAAGTGCGGGTGGCACAGGCCGCACACCGTGACTTACGGTGTGTCACGGAGTTCCCACACAGCGTGGCAATCGGCGCTCACTCGGCCCTCCGGGGAGGGAGACACCCGTGCACCCCCACACCGCAGCCGCCGCCCGGACACCCATCCGCGTCGCGGCGGGCGCCCGCCCGTTCCTGCTGGCGGCGCCGAGCAGACCCACCGCCCCCAAGCTCGCCCGCGACTTCGTCCGGGCGGTGCTGCGGCAGACGCCGCTCGCGCCGCTGCTCGACACCGCCGTCCTCCTCACCTCGGAGGCGGTCACCAGCTCCCACCTGCGCACACCCCGGTCGGCGGAGATCTTGCTACGGGTGCTGACGGCCGAGCACGGGCTGCGGATCAGCGTGCACGACGAGGCGCCGGTCCGCCTTCCGGCGCAGGCCTTCGCGTCACCGTCCACCGCGTCGTACACGGCGGTGGCCGGCGAGCCGCAGGCCGATCACGGTCTGCTGCTCACCGGCCATCTCGCCGACGACTGGGGCACCACCCCGTACGCGGGGGTGGCGCGGTCCACCTCTCTGTGGTTCGAGCTCTACCGGCAGAGCTGACGCAGCGTCACCGGGAGGCCGACAGGGGCCGCCCGACCCGGATCGACTGCAGCAGCCCTATGGCGATCCAGACCGCGAACATCGACGTGCCGCCGTAGGAGACGAAGGGCAGCGGCAGGCCGGTCACGGGCATGATGCCGAGTGTCATGCCGATGTTCTCGAAGGACTGGAAGGCGAACCACGCGATGATGCCGGCGGCCACGACCGTGCCGTAGAGCTCGGTGGACTCGCGGGCGATCCGGCAGGCGCGCCACATGACGATGCCGAGCAGCAGGATGATCAGGCCCGCGCCCAGGAAGCCCAGCTCCTCGCCGGCGACGGTGAAGATGAAGTCCGTCTGCTGTTCGGGGACGAACTGGCCGGTGGTCTGGCTGCCCTGGAAGAGGCCGGAGCCGGTCAGCCCGCCGCCGCCGATCGCGATCCGGGCCTGGTTGGTGTTGTAGCCGACGCCGGCCGGGTCCAGGCTCGGGTTGGCGAACGCGGCGAACCGGGCGATCTGGTAGGCGTCGAGCAGACCGAGCTGCCAGATGGCGACGCAGCCGACGACACCCGTGCCCACCAGGCCCAGGATCCAGCGGTTGGAGGCGCCGGAGGCGAGCAGCACGCCGAGGATGACGGCGCCGAGCACCATGACCGAGCCGAGGTCGGGCATCAGCATGATGACCACGACGGGGACGGCGGCCAGCAGCAGGGCCTGGACGACGGTCCGGTGGTCGGGGTGCGGGCGGTCGCCGGCGTCGACCCGGGACGCCAGGATCATCGCCATACCGAGCGAGATGGTGATCTTCGCGAACTCGGCGGGCTGGAGCGAGAAGCCGCCGGGGATCGCCAGCCAGGAACGCGAACCGTTGATGGTGGCGCCCAGCGGGGTCAGCACCAGCAGCGCCAGGACGACCGACAGGGCGTACAGCACCGGGACCGCGCCGCGCAGGGTGCGATGGCCCAGCCAGATCGTGCCGGCGGCCAGCGCCAGGCCGATGCCCAGGTTGAGCAGGTGGTGCAGGAAGAAGTAGTACTCGTCGCCCTTGTTGAGCTCGGTGCGGTTGCGGGTGGCGGAGAAGACCAGCAGGGAACCGATGAGCGACAGCGCCAGACAGGACAGCAGCAGTATCCAGTCCAGCTTGCGCAGCACCGAGTCACGCGCCGTCAGCTTGCCCCAGGTGCCCAGCTCGGGGGTGTAGCGCCGGATGGAGAACGCCCGGGAGGTGTGGCTGGTCGTCACTGTGGGCTCCCCGAGGGTGACGGCGACGGCAGGACGTACGGCTTGATGGGCGGAGCCTCGATCGTGCCATCGTTCTCGATCTTGGGCAGCGAGCCCTGCGGCTTCGGCAGCAGGGCGGCCTTGGCGTTGATGCCGCCCTTCTCGTCGACTCCGTACAGGGCGTTGTAGATGTTGCGCACGGCCGGACCGGAGGCGCCGGAACCCGTACCACCCTGGGAGATCGTCATGACGATCGTGTAGTCCTTGGTGTACGTCGCGAACCACGAGGTCGTCTGCTTGCCGTAGACCTCGGCCGTACCGGTCTTGGCGTGCATCGGGATCTTGTCCTGCGGCCAGCCGCCGAACCGCCAGGCGGCGGTACCGCGGGTGGCGACGCCGGCGAGGGCGCCGTCCATCTGCGCCAGCGTCTTGCGGCTCACCGGCAGCGTGCCGTGCGACCGGGGGCGGATCTGCTGGATGTGCTTGCCGTCGGGGCTGATGATGGCCTTGCCGACGGTCGGGTCGTGGAGCGTGCCGCCGTTGCTGATCGCCGCGTAGATGGTCGCCATCTGGATCGGGGTGACCAGGGTGTCGCCCTGCCCGATGGCGTAGTTGATCGAGTCGTAGGCGTGCAGCTTCATGCCTTCGAGGCAGCCTTCACGGGCCAGCTTCGTGCCGAAGTCCTTCTTCTTCGGCCAGGCCTTGGCCTGCTCGCACCAGCCGGCCTTGTTGGCCGTCCAGAAGTCGTGCTTCCACTTGCGGTCGGGGACCCGGCCGGTGACCTCGTTGGGGAGGTCGATGCCGGTCTCCTTGCCGAGGCCGAACTGGTGGGCGGTCTTGTAGAACCAGTTCTTGGCGTCCTTCTTCGGCTTGTCCCCGCCGTCCTTCTTCCACTCGTCGTGCGAGAGCTTGTAGAAGACGGTGTCGCAGGAGACCTCCAGGGCCCGGCCGAGGCTGATGTCACCGTGGCTCTGCGACTCGAAGTTCTTGAAGACCTGACCGCCGATGCTGTACGAGCTGGTGCAGGGGTAGTGGCCGTTGAAGTCGTAGCCCGCGTTGACCGAGGCCGCGGTCGAGATGACCTTGAAGATCGAGCCGGGGGCGGCCTGCCCCTGGATGGCGCGGTTGAGCAGCGGGTAGTTGGACTTCTTGCCGGTCAGGCGCGCGTAGTCCTTGCCGGAGATCCCGCCGACCCAGGCGTTGGGGTCGTAGCTGGGGTTGGAGGCCATCGCCACCACCCGTCCGGTCTTCGCCTCCATCACGACCACGGCGCCCGAGTCGGCCTTGTAGTTGGTGCCGGTGTTGCGGTCCACCTGCTGGCGGGCGTCCTTCATGGCCTGGTCCAGCTGCTTCTCCGCTATGGCCTGCACACGGGCGTCGATGCTGGTGACGACGCTCGAACCGGCCTGGCCCTTGTCGCTCTTGGCCTGGCCGATGACCCGGCCGAGGTTGTCGACCTCGTAGCGGGTGACGGCGGCCTTGCCGCGCAGGTAGTCGTCGTACTGCCGCTCCAGGCCGGAGCGGCCGATCTGGTCCGAGCGCAGCAGCGGCGAGCTGCTGTTCTTGGCCTTGTTGATCTCCTCGTCGGTCACCGGGGAGAGGTAGCCGAGGACCTGGGCGGTGTTGGCGTCGCCGGGGGCGGCGTAGCGGCGGACCGCGGTGGGCTCGGCGATGATGCCGGGGAAGTCCTCGGAGCGCTCACGGATCTGCAGTGCCTGCTGGGTGGTGGCCTCGTCGGTGATCGGGATCGGCTGGTACGGCGAGCCGTTCCAGCAGGGCTGCGGGGTCTTGGAGTCGCACAGCCGGACCTTGTTGCGGATCTCCTGCTCGGTCATGCCGAGCACCTTGGCGAGCCGGCCGAGCACGGCCTTGCCGTCGTCCTTCATCTTCAGCAGGTCGGTACGGCTGGCGGAGACGACCAGACGGGTCTGGTTGTCGGCCAGCGGGACCCCGCGGGCGTCGAGGATGGAGCCGCGGGTGGCGGGGTCGACGACCTGCTGGACGTGGTTGCTGCGGGCCTCGTTGGCGTACTCCTGGCCGTTGCGGATCTGCAGGTACCACAGCCGGCCGCCGAGGGTGAGCAGCAGGGAGAAGACCAGGATCTGGAGCGCGATGAGCCGGACCGTGATGCGGGAGGTCCGGCTTTCCGGAAGATTACTCATGGCGCGAGGCGCCTCCATGAGAAGTGGTGGTCGAAGGACGGGAGGGCGTCACAGCCGCTTGACCCCCTTGATGCGGCCCACCTTGTCGCGGGCCGACTTGCCGAGCAGTCCGCCGCGCTGGCTGCCGATGCGTGCCCCTGTGCGCACGGACTTGATGGACTTCATGGCGCCGCGGCTGGCCTTGAGGCCGGTGCCGGTGCTGAGCCAGCCGTACCCGGAGTCGCGGCTGCCCGCCGTGCCGTTCGGGCTGCCGGAGCCGTCGCCGACCAGTGGTTCGGGCTCCGTTCTGCGGGCCAGCGCCATCACCAGCGGGACGATGAAGGGGGCCAGCAGCAGGTCGTAGAGCGTGGCGCTGAGCAGCAGTCCGACGATGCCGACGTGCCGGGCGGCGGTGTCGCCGACGAGCGAGCCGACCGCGGCGTACATCAGCGTCGAGCCGATCGCGGCGCCGATCACGACCACCAGCGGCAGCGTCGCCGAGCGGTGCTGGCCGTTGTCCGGCCTGGTCAGGCCCGCGACATAGCCGATGATGCAGAGCACCAGCGCATAGCGGCCGATGGCGTGGTCGGAGGGCGGGGCGAGGTCGGCCAGCAGTCCGGTGAAGAAGCCGACGAGCGAGCCGCCGACATGGCCGTAGACCAGCGCGAGGCCGAGGACGACGAGCAGCAGCAGGTCCGGTACGGCCCCCGGCAGTTGGAGGCGCGCGAGGATGGTGACCTGGATGACGAGGGCGACGACCACCAGCGGGGCCGAGAGCAGGATCCGGTTGAAACGCATCGGTTCAGCTCCTGGGAGAAGCGCTCGCGGAGGGAGTGGCCGTGACGGTGACCGTCGGGGCCGGCTTGGGCTTCGCAGGCCGAGGCGGCAGAACGGTGTCGCGCGGGTCTTGGCGGGGCGGCTGGACGACGACGCCGACGATGTCGAGCTGGGAGAAGGAGACGAACGGCCGGACCTGGAGGGTGCGGGTCAGATCGCCGTTGGACGGCTCGACCTTGACGACCCGGCCCACGGGCACGCCGGGCACGAACGGCTTGTCCCTGCTGGAGCCGAAGGTGACCAGCCGGTCGCCCCTGCGGACGGTGGCCTTGCCGTTGAGGAGCTGGACGCGCAGCGAGCGGACGCCCTGCCCGTTGGCGAAGCCGATCTCGTTGGTCTTCTCCATGCGGGTGCCGACGGTGAAGTCGGGGTCGGCGGCCAGCAGCACGGTGGAGGTTTCGGCGCCGACCGTGGTGACCCGGCCGACCAGGCCGTCGCCGTTGAGCACGGTCATGTCGCGGGCGATGCCGTCGCGGCTGCCGGCGTCGATGGTGACGGTCCAGGAGAAGCCCTGGGCCGAGCCGATGGCGATGACCTGGGCGCCCTTGATGGCGTACTGGCCGGTGCCCGCGGTCTTGAGGATCTTGTCGAGCTCGGCGGCGCGGCTGCGGTTGCGGTCGGAGGAGCCGAGCTTGGCCTTCAGCGCCTCGTTCTCGTGCTCCAGCCTGGCGATGCGGTTGTGCCGGCTGCCGGAGTCCCGTACGGCGCCGACGGCGTTGCCGACCGGGTCGACGACGCGGGCCACACCGCTCTCGACCGGGCCGAAGGCGGAGGCCGCGGCTTGCCGGGCACCATCGAGCGGGGACTGTTCGCCGCCGCGGATATCGACCGTGATCAGCGCGAACGCGATCGCGACCAGCAGCACCAGCAGCAGCCGGCTCTCTCGTGTGTCCCTCACGTGCGGCGGCCGTGTCCTTCCTCGTAGGACCGGCCGGCTGCGGGCCCCGCCGGTCTCGTTCGGGAGTTGAGCGTTGTGCCTTGCTGTGACGGTGGCGACGGGTGAAGCGTCAGCGCACCGTGTCTGTCGAGATGTTGTGCCTGTATATCAACGATTCGCAAGCCCGATTCGTATCGACGTCTCGCACCGGCGGCGGGTGTCCGTGCTCCGCCGGGCGAACCGGCTGCTCTCGCCTTGCTGCCCGACCGCCGCGGACGCCGCATGGCGCCCGCCGCGCGGCCGGGACGCGCGCTGTGCTACCTGCGGGGCTGGGAGTCGAGGACCTGCTGGAGGGCCTCGAACTCCTCGACGCACTTGCCGGAACCGAGCGCGACGGAGTCGAGCGGGTCCTCGGCGATGTGGATGGGCATACCGGTCTCGCGGCGCAGCCGCTCGTCGAGGCCGCGGAGCAGGGCGCCGCCTCCGGTGAGCACGATGCCGCGGTCCATCACGTCGCCGGACAGCTCCGGCGGGCACTTGTCGAGGGTCGTCTTGACCGCGTCGACGATGGAGTTGACCGGCTCCTCGATGGCCTTGCGGACCTCGGCGGCCGAGATGACGACGGTCTTGGGCAGCCCGGAGACCAGGTCGCGGCCCCGGATCTCGGTGTGCTCGTCCTGTTCCAGGTCGTACGCCGAACCGATGGTGATCTTGATGCTCTCGGCGGTGCGCTCGCCCAGCAGAAGGCTGTACTCCTTCTTGATGTGCTGGATGATCGCGTTGTCGAGCTCGTCGCCGGCCACCCGGATGGACTGGGCGGTGACGATGCCGCCGAGCGAGATCACCGCGACCTCGGTCGTACCGCCGCCGATGTCCACCACCATGTTGCCGGTGGCCTCGTGGACCGGCAGGCCGGAGCCGATCGCGGCGGCCATCGGCTCCTCGATGATGTGCACCTGGCGGGCGCCGGCCTGGGTCGAGGCCTCGATGACCGCGCGGCGCTCAACTCCCGTGATACCGGAGGGAACGCACACCACGACCCGCGGCCGCGCCAGATAGCGGCGCTTGTGGATCTTGAGGATGAAGTAGCGGAGCATCCGCTCGGTGATCTCGAAGTCGGCGATCACGCCGTCCTTCAGGGGCCGTACGGCGACGATGTTGCCGGGGGTGCGCCCGATCATCTTCTTCGCCTCGGCACCTACCGCGAGGATGCCGCCGGTGTTGGTGTTGATGGCCACGACCGACGGCTCGTTGAGGACGATTCCACGGCCCCTGACGTACACCAGCGTGTTGGCGGTCCCGAGGTCGACAGCCATGTCACGGCCGATGAACGACATGTTGTTCCCCATGAGGATACGTCTGGCCTTCCCAACTGGAGCGAATGCTTACTGGAGGTCGGCAGGAGGTGATGCGCTGTGAGGCGCGGAAGCCTCCATCGTAGTTCGTAGTGCGCCCACTCGAACACGTCGGGAGGCTGTTCCGCCATTGTCAGCCGTACACGCACCCGCCCCCCTTAATGGTGACGTCGTGTCGGGGTGATGCGTTCCCCCGATCGAGTTTCATACACCAAAGGGCGACCGATGATTTCGTCGGTCGCCCCTGGTCACGGGGGGTTTACAGCTGATGAAGCGTCAGGAGATCCCGGGGAAGAAAATCTTGATCTCGCGCTCGGCGGACTCTTCGGAATCCGACGCATGGATCAGATTCTCTCGGGTGATCGTTCCGAAGTCCCCACGAATGGACCCACTCGGCGCGGCAATCGGGTCAGTCGGACCGGCCAGCGCCCGCACGCCTTCGATCACCCGCTCGCCCTCGACGACCAGGGAGACCACCGGTCCCGAGGACATGAAGGCGACGAGGGGCTCGTAGAACGGCTTGCCGACGTGCTCGGCGTAGTGCTGCTCCAGCAGCTCGCGGTCCAGGCTGCGCAGCTCCAGCGCGCTGATCGTCCAGCCGGCCTTCTTCTCGATGCGGCCGATGATCTCGCCGATCAGACCGCGCTTGACGGCGTCGGGCTTGAGGAGGACGAGGGTGCGCTGGCTCACGAAAGGACTCCCTGGATGTGAACGACGGTCAGCGGGTGCACTGAGGCTACATGGGTGACATGGCGCTTCGTGGCCCAGCCCCCGGCCCCTGACGAGGCCCTACGCCCGCCCGCCCGGCCGGGTCAGGCCGCCCCGCCCACCGGCTCCCCCGCCGCGTCGCCCGAGGCCTCGGCCTGGGCGGCCCAGCGGGCCTTCGCCTCGTCGATCTTGCGGCCGAAGTGGACCGACGCCCACCACAGGGCCGCGAAGACCGCGCCGAGGAAGAACATCGTCGGGACGACGAAGCCGCTGGCGATCAGGGCGAGCTGCAGCACCCAGCCGAGCTGGACGCCGCCGGGGCGGGTCAGCATCCCGCACAGCAGGATGCTCAGGCCCATCGCGACCCCGCTGACCGTCCAGATCGTGGCCGTCGGCAGATCGGTCAGCTGCATCGCGACCAGCCCGGCGAAGCCGATCACGAAGAACTCGCCTATCAGGGTGCTGGCACACAGCGTGCGCATGGTCAGCTCCTTCCCATCAGCAGCCGGGCCTCGCCGACCGTGATCACCGAACCGGCCACCAGCACACCCGCTCCGGAGAACTCGCCCTCTTCCTCCGCGAGCGTGATCGCCGCTTCCAGGGCGTCGTCGAGCCGCGGCTCGACCTGGACCCGCTCGGCACCGAAGACCTCGACCGCGATCGCCGCCAGCTCGTCCGGATCCATCGCACGATGGCTGGAATTACGCGTCACCACGATCTCGGCGAAGATCGGCTCGAACGCCTCCAGCAGGCCCCGGACGTCCTTGTCGTCGCTGGTGCCGACGACGCCCACCAGTCGGCTGAACCCGAACGCCTCGGTGACCGCCTCGGCCGCGGCCCGCGCGCCCGCCGGATTGTGCGCCGCGTCCAGCACCACCGTCGGGCTGCGGCGGACGACCTCCATCCGGCCGGGCGAGGAGACCGCGGCGAACGCGGAGCGGATGGTGTCGATGTCGAGCGTGCGGGCGTGGTCCGAGCCGACGCCGAAGAACGCCTCGACCGCGGCGAGCGCCACCGCGGCGTTGTGCGCCTGATGGGCGCCGTACAGCGGGAGGAAGATCTCGGGATACTCGCCGCCCAGACCGCGCAGCGTCAGCATCTGGCCGCCGACCGCCACCTCACGGGAGATGACCCCGAACTCCATACCCTCACGGGCGACCGTGGCATCCACCTCGACCGCGCGCTTGAGCATCACCGACGCCGCGTCGACCGGCTGCTGGGCCAGCACGACGGTCGCGTCCTTCTTGATGATCCCGGACTTCTCACCGGCGATCGCCTCGTGCGTCTCGCCCAGCCGATCGGTGTGGTCCAGCGCGATCGGGGTGACCACGGCGACGTCGCCGTCGATGATGTTCGTCGCGTCCCAGGTGCCGCCCATGCCGACCTCGACGACCGCCACGTCCACCGGGGTGTCCGCGAAGGCGGCGAACGCCATCGCCGTCAGCACCTCGAAGAACGACAGGCGGTACTCCTGCTGGGCGTCGACCATCTCCACGTACGGGGCGATGTCCCGATAGGTCTCGATGAAGCGCTCGGCGGAGATCGGGGCGGCGTCCAGGCTGATCCGCTCGGTGATCGACTGGACGTGCGGGCTCGTATAGCGGCCGGTGCGCAGGTCGAAGGCGGACAGCAGGGCCTCGATCATGCGGGCGGTGCTGGTCTTGCCGTTCGTGCCCGTGATGTGGATGGAAGGGTAGGCGCGCTGCGGCTCGCCCAGGATGTCCATCAGCGCCTTGATGCGCTGCACCGACGGGTCGAGCTTGGTCTCGCCCCAGCGGCCGGCCAGCTCCTCCTCCACGGCGCGCAGCGCGCGGTCGACCTCGGGGTCGGCCGGCCGGGCGGGAATCGGGTCCCCCTGCGGCGGTCCTGCCTGGGCGCGCAGGGTCCGGCTGCCGGCCTCGATCACCGCGAGGTCGGGGTCACGGTCCGTCTCGGCTTCGACCAGTTCGTCGAAGGGGTCGGTCGGGTCGGGGTCGTCGTTCTGGGGGCGCTCGCTCACGACGACAAGTCTACGAGGCACCGCTGACAGCGGTGCGCTGCGCTGCCCGGTGACCGCCCCCGCGCCGCATCCGGGCCCCGGCCGGCGCCGCCGTGCGCCCCGTTACTTCAGCGCCGCCGCCATCATCGCCCGTGCGATCGGGGCCGCCAGCCCGTTGCCGGAGACCTCGTTGCGGGCGGCGTGGCCGTCCTCGACCATCACGGCGACCGCGACCTGGTGCCCGCGCGCGTCCTCGGCGTACGAGACGAACCAGGCGTAGGGCGTACCGCTGTTGTCGACGCCGTGCTGCGCGGTACCGGTCTTGCCGCCGACGGTCAGTCCGCCGATCTTCGCGTTCGACCCGGTGCCCTCGTCCACCACCGTCTGCATCGCCGACCGCAGCTGCGCGGCCGTCCGCGCCGACATGGCCGTGCCGTACGTCTTGGGGCCGCTGCGCTCGATGGTGTTGCCGCCGCCGTCGGTCAGCGCGTCGACCAGCTGCGGGGTCTTCAGCTCACCACCGTTGGCGATGGCCGCGGCGACCATCGCCATCTGCAGCGGGGTCGCCTGGTCGTCGAACTGGCCGATGCCGGACAGCGCGGTCTGCGCCTCGTCCATGTCCGAGGGGTAGCTGCTCCTGCCGGCCCGCACCGGGGTGTCCACCTTGCCGTCGTTGAAGCCGAACTTCTCGGCCTGCGCCTTCACCTTGTCCTTGCCCAGGTCGACGGCCATCTTCGCGAAGACGGTGTTGCAGGAGTACTGCAGCGCGGTGCGGATGGTGGCGTTCTCGCAGGGCGCCGAGGCGCTCTCGTTCTTCAGCGTGGTGCGGGTGTGCGGGAGCGTGTACGGGTCGGGGCTGTCGGTGGGCACGTCCACCGAGGAGTACAGGCCGCTCTCCAGCGCGGCCGCGGCGACCACCAGCTTGAAGGTGGAACCGGGCGGCAGCGGCTGCCGCAGCGCCCGGTTGACCTCGGGGTCGTCGCTGTCGTCGGACAGCCGCTGCCAGGCCTTCTGGTCGGCGGCGGAGGATCCGGCGAACTTCCCCGGGTCGTAGGACGGGGTGCTGACCATGCCCAGGATCCGCCCCGTGGCCGGGTCCAGGGCGACGGCTGCGCCCTTCTTGTCGCCCAGCGCCCGGTAGCCGGCCTTCTGCACCTCGGCGTCGATGGTGGTGGCCACGTCGCCGCCCTTGGCCCGCGTGCGCGTCAGCGCGTCGGTGGGACTCTGCAGCCGGCTGTCGGAGCCGTCCAGGAGGTCCCCGTAGAGGCTCTCCAGCTGGTTGCTGCCGAAGATCTGCGAGGTGAAGCCGGTGACCGGGGCGTACAGCGGGCCGTCCTTGTAGGTCCGCTTGTACTTCAGCGTGGAGGAGGTGGCGGCGGAGCCGGTGACCGGCTCCCCGCCGACGAGGATGTTGCCCAGCGGCGCGGCGTACTTGCCGATCGCCACCCGCGGATTGTGCGGGTCCTCCTTGTAGTCGCTGGCCTTCGCGCCCTGGATCCAGGTCGCCCAGCCCATCAGCGCGAGTATCAGGGCCAGACAGAAGACCGAGACCCGTCGCAGTGGCTTGTTCATGGGGCGCGGCTCCTCGTGCTGGACGTGCGGTGCTGCCCGGCCTCGGGCGCTCGGTCCACCGTGCCCGGGCTTCATGAGAGGGCCATGAGAGCGCCATGAGAGCCGCCCGCACCCGTTCCGGATCAGCCGCCGGGACAACTTTCCGCCGCATTTCCCCCTCTTCGACGGCGGGCCGCGGCCACCGGTCACCACCGGACGGCGCGCTCCCCGGCGGCAGGCAGCAGGCAGCGGCGGGAAGCGGGAGCTGAGGGAAGAGTGCCGGCAATCAGTCAGCGGATGCATCTGGTGCTGCTCGGCGCCTGGACGGTGCTGTGGTTCGCCGTCGTCGAGCCGCACGGCGGATTCTCCTGGCACTACCTGCGCACCGGCGGTGAACTGATCTACCAGGGCACCTCGGGCGACGGCACCGGCGGGCTCAACCTCTACGCGCACCACCCCGAGCTCCAGATGGGCCCGCTCAGCTTTCTGACCGCCGGCCTGTTCAACCCCTTCCCCGAGGCCACCGGCCAGTTCCTCGCCGCGGCCCTGATGTCGCTGCTCGGCCTGGTGATCGTGGTGCTGGCGGGCCGCAGCGCCGCCCACCACTTCCTGGGCACCGGCACCAACCACCAGCGGCTGCGGCAGCGCGTACTGATAGCCGGGCTGGCCTTCATCCCCATGTGGATCGAGGTCGCGGTCCGCTTCGGACACCTCGACGACGTCCTCGCGCTGTTCTTCACCGCCCTCGCGGTACGCGCCGTCACCCGCGGCGACGCCGCCCTCACCGGCGTCTTCCTGGCCCTGGCGATGGACTCCAAGCCCACCGCGCTGGCCTTCCTGCCGCTTCTGCTCGCCCTGCCGAGGCGGCAGTGGCTGCGGGCCGGCCTGTGGTGCGCCGGGCTGGTCGCCCTGGCCTGGCTGCCGTTCTTCGTCGGCGATCCGCAGTCGTTCGCCGCGGCGAAGTTCGCCATCCCCAACCATCCGGCGTCCGCCCTGCGCTGGCTGGGCGTCGGCGACCCGGAGACCCCCGGCTGGGACCGCCCCGCGCAGGCCGCCCTGGGCCTGACGCTGGGCGCCATAGCGGTCTGGCGCGGCCGCTGGGCCGCGGTGGTCCTGCTGGGCGCCAACGCCCGCATCGCCCTCGACCCCAGCGTCTACACGTACTACACCGCGTCGGTGCTGCTCGGCACCCTGCTCTGGGACGTCATCGGCCAGCGCCGCCTGGTCCCCTGGTGGAGCTGGCTGGGCCTGCTCGCCCTCTACGGCAGCGTCTTCGCCGTGCCCGACGACTCCGCCCGCGGGCTGATCCGGCTGGCGTTCGTGGCCGTCTCGACGGCCTATGTGCTGCTGTGGCCGGTACGCGAACGCGGGCGCCGGGGGCGGGGACGGCGCAGGCCCCCCGCCCGTTGGGACGAGGGGCCTGCGACGAGCCTGGGAACCGGCGCTACGCCTTCGGCAGAGCCTCCAGCTGGGCGGTGATCCGGACGATGTCCGCCTCCGCGGCCTGAAGCCGGCCGCGGATCTTGTCCACGACCTTCTCCGGCGCCTTGGCGAGGAACGCCTCGTTGCCGAGCTTGGCGGTGGCCTGCGCCTTCTCCTTCTCGGCGGCGGCCAGGTCCTTCGTCAGCCGCTTGCGCTCCGCCTCGACGTCGATCGCGCCGGACAGGTCCAGCGCGACCGTCGCGCCCGCGACCGGCAGCGAGGCGGTGGCGCTGAAGTCCGCACCGGCCGGCTGCAGCCGCAGCAGCGAGCGCATCGCGGCCTCGTGCGCCGCCAGCGCCGTACCGGACAGGTCCAGCTGCGCGGGGACCTTCTGACCGGGCTGCAGGCCCTGGTCGGAGCGGAACCGGCGGACCTCGGTCACGACCTGCTGGACCAGGCCGATCTCCCGCTCGGCCGCCGCGTCCCGGAAGCCCGAGTCCGCCGGCCACTCGGCGACGACGACCGACTCCCGGCCGGTCAGCGTCGTCCACAGGGTCTCGGTGACGAACGGCACGACCGGGTGCAGCAGGCGCAGCGTGACGTCCAGGACCTCGCCCAGGACCCGGCGCGAGGCGTCGGCGGCCGGGCCGCCCGCCATGAACGTGGTCTTGGACAGCTCGACGTACCAGTCGAAGACCTCGTCCCACGCGAAGTGGAAGAGGGCGTCCGACAGCTTCGCGAACTGGTAGTCCTCGTAGTAGGCGTCGACCTCGGCGATGACCTCGTTCAGCCGGGACAGGATCCACCGGTCGGTCGCCGACAGCTGCTCGGCGGGCGGCAGTTCGCCCTCGACCGTCGCGCCGTTCATCAGCGCGAACCGCGTGGCGTTCCAGATCTTGTTGGCGAAGTTGCGGGAGCCCTGGACCCAGTCCTCACCGATCGGCACGTCGACACCGGGGTTGGCCCCGCGGGCGAGCGTGAACCGGACGGCGTCCGACCCGTACTTGTCCATCCAGTCCAGGGGGTTGACCGCGTTCCCGAAGGACTTGGACATCTTCTTGCCGAACTGGTCACGGACCATGCCGTGCAGCGCGATGGTGTGGAACGGCGGGGTGCCGTCCATCGCGTACAGCCCGAACATCATCATCCGCGCGACCCAGAAGAACAGGATGTCGTAGCCGGTGACCAGCACGGAGTTCGGGTAGAACTTCTCGACGCTCGGGGTCTGCTCGGGCCAGCCCAGCGTGGAGAACGGCCACAGGCCCGACGAGAACCAGGTGTCCAGGACGTCGGTGTCCTGGTGCCACCCCTCGCCGCTCGGCGGCTCCTCGTCCGGTCCGACGCAGACGACCTCGCCCTGCGGCCCGTACCAGACCGGGATGCGGTGGCCCCACCACAGCTGCCGCGAGATGCACCAGTCGTGGAGGTTGTCCACCCAGCCGAAGTAGCGCGACTCCATCTCCTTGGGGTGGATCGCGACCTTGCCGTCCCGCACCGCGTCGCCCGCGGCCTTCGCCAGCGGGCCGACCTTGACCCACCACTGCATCGACAGCCGCGGCTCGATGGTGGTCTTGCAGCGCGAGCAGTGCCCGACGGAGTGCGTGTACGGACGCTTCTCGGCGACGATCCGGCCCTCGGCGCGCAGGGCACCGACGATGGTGCTGCGGGCCTCCAGGCGGTCCAGCCCCTGGAACGGGCCGTGCGCGGTGATGACCGCGTGCTCGTCCATGACGGCCAGGCTCGGCAGGCCGTGCCGCTGGCCGATCTCGAAGTCGTTGGGGTCGTGCGCCGGCGTGACCTTCACCGCGCCCGTGCCGAACTCCGGGTCGACGTGCTCGTCTGCGACGACCGGGATCCGGCGGCCGGTCAGCGGCAACTCGATCTCGGTACCGACGAGATGGGCGTAGCGCTCGTCCTCCGGGTGGACGGCGACGGCGGTGTCGCCCAGCATCGTCTCGGCACGCGTGGTGGCGACGACGATCGACGCGTCACCCTCGCCGTACCGGATCGACACCAGCTCGCCGTCGTCGTCCTGGTACTCCACCTCGATGTCCGAGATGGCGGTCAGACAGCGCGGGCACCAGTTGATGATCCGCTCGGCGCGGTAGATCAGCTCGTCCTCGTAGAGGCGCTTGAAGATCGTCTGGACGGCCCTGGACAGCCCCTCGTCCATCGTGAACCGCTCGCGCGACCAGGCGACGCCGTCGCCCAGGCGCCGCATCTGGCCCGAGATCTGTCCACCGGACTCGCTCTTCCACTGCCAGACGCGCTCGACGAACGCCTCGCGCCCCAGGTCGTGCCGCGACACGCCCTCCTTGGCGAGTTCCCGCTCGACGACGTTCTGGGTAGCGATACCGGCGTGGTCCATGCCCGGCTGCCAGAGCGTCTCGTACCCCTGCATCCGCTTGCGGCGCGTGAGCGCGTCGATGAGCGTGTGCTCGAAGGCGTGCCCCAGGTGGAGGCTGCCGGTGACGTTCGGCGGCGGAATGACGATGGTGTACGGCGGCTTGTCGCTCTTCTCGTCCGCCTCGAAGTAACCCCGCTCTACCCAGCGCTCGTACAGCGGCCCCTCTACATCGGCCGGCGTGTACTGAGTCGGCAGTTCGGGGTCGCTGTGGTTGCTCTGCTGAGTGTTCTCGGTCACGACGGACAGTGTACGGGCGCGGATGTAGCAGCTTCGAATCGGTTTCGCCCCCGGGGCAACGCTTGTCAGCGGCGTCGTACAGGATGTCGGCAGCGCATAAACATCGCAGAACTTCACACGCAGAACTCAACTGTCTTCAGTTGTCACGAGGGGAACGCTCCATGAGCTACAACCAGCCGCCTCCCGGCCCGTACGGGCAGCAGCCCCAGCAGCCCGGCCCGTACGGCCAGCCGCAGCAGCCGCCGGCCCCGCAGCCCGGTTACGGCTACCCGCAGCAGGGCGGCCAGGTGCCCCCGCAGCAGGGCTACGGCTACCCCCAGCAAGGCGGCCAGGTGCCCCCGCAGCAGGGCTACGGCTACCCCCAGCAGCCCGCCCAGCCCGGCTACGGCCAGCAGGCCCCCTACGGCGGCCAGCAGACCCCCTACGGAGTGATCCCCCAGGGCCCCGAGGAGACCGGCGGCGGCAACGGCAAGAAGATCGGCCTGATCGTCGGCGCGGTCGCGGTCGTCGCCGCGATCGGCGTCGGCGCGTACTTCGTCTTCGGCTCGGGCGGGGATGTGAAGCCCTACACGATCTCGATGCCGGAGAAGCTGCTGAACGGGGAGTTCAGCAAGAAGACCGGCAACGTCCCCGGTGCCAGTGGCGCGACCGCTCCCAAGGACGTGTCCAACGACAAGGACGCCAAGGCCATGGGGATCACCGAGGCCAAGATCGTCAACGGTGACTACGTCAACACCAGCAAAATCCCCATGTCCCTGAGGGCGACCTACGGAAAGGTCGCCGACCCGGCGGGCGCCATCGACGCGGCGTTCGCCAAGCAGGACGAGATGTTCAAGAAGAACATGAAGTCCGAAGGAGGCAAGGTCGAAACCGTCGAGGGGCCGGAGAGCTACTCACCGGACGACTTCGACGGTGCCGTGATGAAGTGCAAGTCGCTGAAGTTCTCCTTCTCCCAGGGCAACCTGACCGTGTCCTTCAACGCCAACATGTGCGTCTGGGGGGACAACAGTGCGATCGGCACAGTCACGATGGCCGACTCCATCAGCCCCGACGGACAGGTCACCGCACATGCCCCCGGCCTTGAGGACCTGGCCGACAAGACCGCCAAGATCCGCAACGAGGTCCGCAAGGAGAAGTAACCGCCCGGCCCCGCACCCCGAGGCACCAAGGCGCTCGACGAGACCCCTCGTTGGGCGCCTTTTCGGTTGGCAGTAGGCGATCCGGCACATCCCGCATACCTTTGGCCAAAACCTCATACATCCCGCGCGCACAACTTCCCCCGCTGCTAGCTTGCCCTCGACCGCAAGATCAACAACGAGGGGGACGTGTTATGCGCAACTCCATACGCCGCCTGGCCGCGGCGACCGGAGTCCTGGTGGCGGCGGGTGCGCTGCCGATCGTGGCAACGGCACCGGCCCACGCCACCACCAAGCAGTGCACCTCATTCATCGCCGAAGGCGGATACACGGTGGAGGCGAAGGTCCGTAACGCGTGCAAGATGACCGGGGAGGGTGGCTTCATCACACGGCACACCAACATCCCCTATTGCCAGATCGCCCTGACCGCGCTCAGCGTCAAGCCGGCGATCGCCGAGAGGGCATGCACCCTCGGCGCCGAGGGGCCCTCGACTCGCCGGTAACCACGCAGAGCCGCCCGGCAGCTTCTCCAGCTGCCGGGCGGCTCTCTTCGTGTGTGTCGCGCGCTACGCGCTCTTCTCCTGGGGCTCACCCGAGTCGCCTCGGGTACGCGGGACCAGGGTCGGGTTCACGTTCGAGTGAACGACGTCCTCGGTGATGACGACGCGGGCGACGTCCTTGCGGGACGGGATCTCGTACATCACCGCCTGGAGGACCTCCTCCATGATGGCGCGCAGACCGCGGGCGCCGGTGCCGCGCAGGATCGCCTGGTCGGCGATGGCCTCCAGGGCCGGGCGGTCGAAGTCGAGCTCGACGCCGTCGAGTTCGAAGAGGCGCTTGTACTGCTTGACGAGCGCGTTGCGCGGCTCGACGAGGATCTGGAGCAGGGCCTCGCGGTCGAGGTTGTGCACGGAGGTCAGAACGGGGAGGCGGCCGATGAACTCCGGGATCATCCCGAACTTCACCAGGTCCTCCGGCATGACGTCCTGGAGCTGGTCCTTGGACTCGATCTCGCGCTTGGAGCGGATCGTGGCGCCGAAGCCGATGCCCTTGGCGCCGGACCGGGCCTCGATGATCTTCTCCAGGCCGGCGAAGGCACCGCCGACGATGAAGAGGACGTTCGTGGTGTCGATCTGGATGAATTCCTGGTGGGGGTGCTTGCGGCCGCCCTGGGGCGGAACGGAGGCGGTGGTGCCCTCCAGGATCTTCAGCAGCGCCTGCTGGACGCCCTCGCCGGAGACGTCCCGCGTGATCGACGGGTTTTCGCTCTTCCGGGCGACCTTGTCGATCTCGTCGATGTAGATGATGCCGGTCTCGGCCTTCTTGATGTCGAAGTCCGCGGCCTGGATCAGCTTGAGGAGGATGTTCTCGACGTCCTCACCGACGTAGCCGGCCTCCGTCAGGGCCGTGGCGTCGGCGAACGCGAAGGGGACGTTCAGCATCCGGGCGAGGGTCTGCGCGAGCAGGGTCTTGCCGGAGCCGGTCGGGCCGAGCAGCAGGATGTTGGACTTGGCCAGCTCGATGCCCTCGTCGCCGCGGCCGGGGCCGTTCTCGCCCGCCTGCACCCGCTTGTAGTGGTTGTAGACGGCGACCGAGAGCGCCTTCTTCGCGGGCTCCTGGCCGACGACGTAGCCGTTCAGGAACTCGTAGATCTCCCGGGGCTTGGGGAGCTCCTCCCACCGCACCTCGGAGGTCTCGGCGAGCTCCTCCTCGATGATTTCGTTGCAGAGGTCGATGCACTCGTCGCAGATGTACACACCAGGTCCCGCGATGAGCTTCTTCACCTGCTTCTGGCTCTTTCCACAGAATGAGCACTTGAGCAGGTCGCCGCCGTCACCGATGCGTGCCACGAGGTGCTTCCCCTTCGCCTGGGATCCGCATTGTTCCGCGGACCCGGGTGCTTGCCTATCGACGGTACCTTGCCGGGCCCCCCGTACGGGCCCCCCTTGGACCGACTCGGTTCACTCGATCCCGTACCGGTCCAAGGGGGCAACGCTCCGGCTCACTTCGCGAAGATCGCGAGCAGATCCCTAACCGATCGAGACGGACGACTTGCGCGTCGAGACGATCTGGTCGACCAGACCGTACGCCAGGGACTCCTCGGCGGTCAGAATCTTGTCACGCTCGATATCGTCACGGATCTTCTCGATCGGCGTGGAGGAGTGCTTGGCCAGCAGGTCCTCCAGCTGCGAGCGCATCCGCAGGATCTCGTTGGCGGCGATCTCCAGGTCGGAGACCTGACCGCGGCCGGTCTCGCTGTAGGGCTGGTGGATCAGCACCCGGGCGTTCGGCAGCGCCATCCGCTTGCCGGGGGTGCCGGCCGCGAGCAGCACGGCCGCGGCGGAGGCCGCCTGGCCCATGCAGACCGTCTGGATGTCCGGCTTCACGAACTGCATCGTGTCGTAGATGGCCGTGAGCGCCGTGAAGGAGCCACCGGGGCTGTTGATGTAGATCGAGATGTCGCGGTCGGGGTCCATCGACTCCAGGCACAGCAGCTGCGCCATGACGTCGTTCGCCGAGGCGTCGTCGATCTGCACGCCGAGGAAGATCACGCGCTCCTCGAACAGCTTGGCGTACGGGTCGTACTCGCGCACGCCCTGCGACGTGCGCTCGACGAAGCGCGGGACGATGTAGCGGGACTCCGCGCGCGGGCCGGAGAACTCGGCCTCCGGGCGCTGGTAGAGGCCGCTGCCGGGGAAGTTGTTCATCGTGGTGTTCACCATCCTGGTGGCGATCAAGTGGGCTGGGGTGGCTGGGGCGAGTGCTACGGGGCTCAGGCCCCGGTGCCGCCCCCGCCCGGAACGCCGGCGGCGGAGGTCATCACATCGTCGATCAGGCCGTACTCCTTGGCCTCGTCGGCGGAGAACCAGCGGTCGCGGTCCGAGTCCTGGGTGATCCGCTCGACGGTCTGGCCGGTGTGGAAGGCCGTCAGCTCCGCCATCCGCTTCTTGGTGTGCAGCAGCCGCTCGGCGTGGATCTTGATGTCCGACGCGGAGCCGGCAAGACCGGCGGAGGGCTGGTGGATGAGGATCTCGGCGTTCGGCAGCGCGAAGCGCTTGCCCGGGGTGCCGGCACTCAGCAGGAACTGTCCCATGGAGGCGGCGAGGCCCATCGCGATCGTCACCACGTCGTTCTTGATGTACTGCATGGTGTCGTAGATCGCCAAGCCGGCCGAGATCGAGCCGCCCGGGGAGTTGATGTAGAGGAAGATGTCCTTGTCCGGGTCCGCGGCGAGGAGAAGCAGCTGCGCGGTGATCTTGTTGGCGATGTCGTCGTCGACCGGCTGGCCGAGGAAGATGATCCGCTCGCCGAGCAGCCGGTTGTAGACCTGGTCGCCGAGGCCACCGATGGTCGGCTCAGCGGCGGCGGAAGGCATCGGGATCGTCACGTGTCCACCTGCTCGTTGTCGGACGGCCGGGGCCGTCTCAGCGTCGTCTTCTGGGGCGCGGGGATCGGCGCCGTGTATGCCCCCGGCGCTGTTTCGGAGACTCCCCTGCCCTCGTATCTACGGACCCTAACGCGCAGGTCGGACAACGCCATCCCGCATCGATAACTGTTCGCTGTGAGCGCAGGCTGACCGGCCGGTATGACGTACGGGCCCGAACACGCAGACGTGCGTGTTCGGGCCCGTACATTTCAGTCGTTCAACCAAGCCGCGAGGCGGCCGGGGCTCAGGCCTCGGACTTCTCGTCGGTGCCCTCGGCCTCGGCGACGACGGTCTCGGCGACCTCGGCCTCGTCCTCGTCCTCCAGGTCGATGACCTCGCCGTTGGTGTCCTTGACCGTGGCGGCCTCGACGACGACCGCGAGGGCCTTGCCGCGGGCGACCTCACCGACGAGCATCGGCACCTGGCCGCCCTCGACGACGGCCTGGGCGAACTGGTCGGGGGACATGCCGGAGGACTGCGCGCGGCGCATGAGGTGCTCGGTGAGCTCCTCCTGGCTGACGTTCAGCTTCTCCTTGTTGACCAGCTCGTCGAGGATGAACTGGGTCTTGATGCCCTTCTCCGCCTGCTCCTTGGTCTCGGCGTCGAACTCTTCCTCGCTCTTGCCCTGGATCTCCAGGTACTTCGCGAGGTCGAGACCCATCTGGGCGAGCTGGTGGTTGACCAGGTTGTGCTTGCGGGTGTTGATCTCGTCCTCGAGAAGCTTCTCGGGCATCGGGACCTCGACCAGCTTCAGGAGCTCGTCGAGCACCTTCTCCTGGGCCTGGGTGGCCTGGTCGTACTTCTTCATCTGCTCGAGGCGCTTGCGGCTGTCCGCCTTGAGCTCCGCAAGGGTGTCGAACTCGCTGGCCAGCTGCGCGAAGTCGTCGTCCAGCTCGGGCAGTTCGCGGGACTTGACCTCGGTGACCTCGACCTTGACCTCGGCCTCCTTGCCCTGGGCGGAGCCGCCCTTGAGCTCGGAGGTGAAGGTGGCGCTGCCGCCGGCCTCCACGCCCTTGACCGCGTCGTCGATGCCGTCGAGCAGCTCACCGGAGCCGACGGTGTACGTGACGCCCTCGGCGACACCGTCCTCCAGGACCTCGCCGTCGACCTTGGCCTCGAGGTTGACCGTCAGCACGTCGCCGTCCTGGGCGGCACGCTCGACCGGGGAGGTCGAGGCGAAACGCTCACGCAGCTGCTCGACGGACTTGTCGACGTCCTCGTCCGACACCTCGACGGCGTCGACCTCGACCTCGATGCCGGAGTAGTCCGGGATCTCCAGGGCCGGGCGGATGTCGACCTCGGCGGTGAAGGCCAGCAGCTCGCCGTCCTTCAGCTCGGTGATGTCGACCTCGGGCTGGCCGAGGACGTTCAGCTCACCCTCGTTGACCGCCTCGGTGTAGAACTTCGGGAGCGCGTCGTTGACGGCCTCCTCCAGCACGGCGCCACGACCGAACCGCTGGTCGATGACGCGGGCCGGGATCTTGCCCTGGCGGAAGCCCTTCACCGTGACCTGCTGGTTGATCTTCTTGTACGCCGCGTCGAGGCTGGGCTTGAGCTCCTCGAAGGGCACCTCGACAGTGAGCCGAACCCGAGTCGGGTTCAGGGTCTCCACGGCGCTCTTCACGGTTCGGTCTCCTTGGGGCTGACTTCTGGGGTTCTGCTTGAGATCTACCGGATACCGGCTGCCCGGGCCCGGCCGATCACGCCCGGTACACAGACACACGGGCACGCAGCTTGCATAGTAACCGCTAGGAGGATGACGCCCACAACGTGATCTTGCACGCCCCGCCGATCTCGCGGGTGCCCCGGTGGGCCGGGGGCTGCGCCCGGCCAGTGCTGCCGGGCTTGACCTGCTGGTCGGGGTGGCCGGATTCGAACCGACGACCTTCCGCTCCCAAAGCGGACGCGCTACCAAGCTGCGCCACACCCCGTCGGTGCGACACGTAGGGTACATGGCCGCGGACAGAACGGCTGCCAGATATCGCCGTGACCGGTGGGGACGGGGTACGGGCGGGCAGAGGGGTGTGCGGCGCACCGCCGCGACCCGCTAGGATGCACTGCGTGCCGAGGTCTGGTGACCGGCGGTGCTTGCGGGCGTAGCTCAATGGTAGAGCCCTAGTCTTCCAAACTAGCTACGCGGGTTCGATTCCCGTCGCCCGCTCTTCCATGGGAGAACCCCGGGCCGGACGGCTCGGGGTTCTCCGCATTTCCGGCAGGCCGGCTCTCGGCAGATCGGCTCCCGCCGTTCGGCTCCCCTCCCCGCTCGGCCCCCGCGCCACGCGGCGGCCTCCCCCGTCCGTGGATTCCCGTACGTGGATTCCCGTACGTGTGCGCCCCTCTTCGCTCCGGGCGCGCGGATCAATAAAGTGGCGGGCATGGAGATCTGGCTCAATCCCGCGTGTTCCAAGTGCCGTTCCGCCGTGCAGATCCTGGACGACGAGGGCGCTCAGTACACCGTGCGCAAGTACCTGGAGGACCCGCCGGACGCGGGCGAACTCCGCGCTGTGCTGGCACGGCTGGGCCTGGAGCCCTGGGACATCACCCGGACCCAGGAGGCCGAGGCGAAGGAGCTGGGGCTCAAGGAGTGGGAGCGCACCGACGCCGCGCGCGAGCGGTGGATCGCGGCTCTGGCGGCGCACCCCCGGCTGATCCAGCGGCCGATCATCACTGCGGACGACGGCTCGGCGCTCGTGGGGCGCACTGAGGAGGCCGTGCGCGAGGTGGTGGCGCGGACCGGCGACGCATAGCCCGTACGACTGGACCTGGCCGCGGTGCGCGTGGCCGGGCCTTGTGCGGCGGCCGGCTCAGGGGCCGGCGGACACCCGGATCGGCCGGACCTGGAACGCGATCCGGGCCTAGAACGTGATGTGGTTGATGGTGTCCGCCAGGGAGTTGAAGAACCGGTTGATGGACGGCGCCATGCCGGTGGAGGCGAGGAAGAAGCCGAAGAGCACGGCGACGATCGCCGGACCCGCCTTGATCGACTTTCCTCTGATCAGCACGATCAGGATGATCCCCAACAGCAGCACAACTGACAGCGAAAGAGCCACAACTGATCACACCCTTGGTCGGAACGCCTCACCCGCCCGGGAGCATGCCGCGCACACCCCCCGGCACCCATCGTGCCACCAACTCCATGCCCACTGCAGGCCGGTGACGAATCATCGGCCAACGCTTTGCCCGGTTCCTGCCATCCGTGGCCGCGGGGCGGCAAGGGGGCGTCCGGCGGGTGACGGCGGCATGACCGGCGGGCGCCCGCCGCGGCGCGGTCCAGCACTTACGGAATTCGCCCGGACGGGGCCGCGACGGTAATTCACCCAAGTCATTCTGATCATTTTCTTCGCACTCGGACCGGCTAATTTCACTTATTCGTGGCGTCCGTCACGCCGTATGGTATGCGGAGGCATGTGACCGGCGTCACGGGACATAACGCCCGGGAAGTGGACATTCCTTCTGCGTCGTTCGCAGGGGATATCGCCCCTTTTGGGGGTATGAAGTGCGGCAAATCGGCCGGAAAACGGGAGGATCCGCCCCGTAGATTGCTGGTTTTATCCATGCGCTATCCGTGACGGCACCCAGTGCAATTGGGGAATGGCTCGCATGCGGTTTTACGCATTCGCCGAGCGCCGCTATCGTGCCTCAAATGTTTCCCGCTGCCCCGACACCTCGACGCGAACTCCCCGCTGCCCGGGAGGCGTCGGGTACGGACCGGACGGAGCCCTCGGCACAGGCGACCGGTGTGCCGGAGGACACAGCGGCCTCCAAGCCGAAGAGCGGGGCGCGCACCGCGTTCTTCGACAACGCCAAGTACCTGGCCATCGTGCTGGTGGCGATGGGCCATGCGTGGGAACCGCTGACCGACGGCAGCCGGGCCGCCGAGGCGCTCTACATGACCGTCTACACCTTCCACATGCCGGCCTTCATCATCATCTCCGGTTACTTCTCGCGCAGCTTCGACATGCGCAAGGACCGGCTGCAGCGCCTGGTCACCGGGGTGGCCGTGCCCTACGTCCTCTTCGAGACCGCCTACGCCTTCTTCAAGCGCTGGGCGGACGACGATCCCGGGCACCCCATCAGCCTGCTCGATCCGTGGTTCCTGACCTGGTTCCTGGTGGCGCTGTTCGTCTGGCGGCTGACCACTCCGCTGTGGAAGATCGTGCGCTGGCCGATCCCGCTGGCGGTGGCCATCGCCGTCCTCGCGTCCGTGTCGCCGGACATCGGCGATGATCTGGACCTCCAGCGGGTGCTGCAGTTCCTGCCCTTCTTCGTCCTGGGGCTGTCGCTGCGGGCAGAGCACTTCGCGCTGGTGCAGCGGCGGGCGGTGCGGATCGCCTCCGTGCCGATCTTCGCTGCCGCGCTGGTGATGGCCTACTGGGCGGCGCCCCGGATGTCCTCGGCGTGGTTCTACCACCGCGACAGCGCACAGGAGCTGGGCACTACCTGGTGGATCGGCGCGGTGATGACGCCCGCCCTCTTCGGCTGCTCGATCGTGCTCACGGCCTGCTTCTTCTCCTGGGTGCCGACGCGCCGGACGTGGTTCACGGTGCTGGGCGCCGGGACGCTGTACGGCTATCTGCTGCACGGCTTCCTGGCGAAGGGCTCGCGCTTCTGGGGCTGGTTCGACGACTACGCCTGGCTGCACACGCCGCCCGGCGAGATCGCGGTCACGTTGATCGCGGCGGCCATCGTCACGGCACTGTGCACACCCCCCGTCCGCAGGGTCTTCCGCTTCGCGATGGAGCCGACGATGGCCTGGGCGTTCCGCAAGGACCCGGCCGACACGGCCCGGGCCCGGGAGGGCGTCAGCGCCTGAGGGCGTCCGCCATGGCCGGCGCCGAGCCCGGCGGCCCTGCCGGGACCGGGGCCGGCGCCCCCTCCGGGCGAGGCGGCGACTGCCGGCCGCGGGCCGTCACACCGGCCATGCGGGCGGCTATGTCCTCGGAAGCGGCACCCCGCAGCCGATCGGCGAGCGCGCCCGAGGCGAGGATCAGAACGTCGTCGGCCCAGGACGCGGCGACCGGGTCGTGGGTGACCATCACCACAGTCGTGCCGAGGGCGTCGACGGCATGCCGCAGCAGGGCGAGCACCTCGGCGGCAGTGCCGGTGTCCAGGGCGCCGGTCGGCTCGTCGGCGAAGATCACATCGGGGTTGGTGACCAGGGCGCGGGCTATCGCGACCCGCTGCTGCTGGCCTCCGGAGAGCTGGCCGGGGCGACGGCCCGCATACTCGCCCAGTCCGACCCGGGCCAGCACCTCCGCCGCCCGCCGGCGGTCCGGGCGCCGGCCGGCCAGCCGCATCGGCAGCAGGACGTTCTGCTCGACGGTCAGGGCCGGCAGCAGATTGAACGACTGGAAGACGAAGCCCAGACGGCTGCGGCGCAAGACCGTGAGGCGGTTCTCACTCATACGGCTGATCTCTGTGCCCGCCAGGCGAACGGAGCCGGCGGTGGGGCGGTCCAGGCCCGCCGCGCACTGCAGGAAGGTCGACTTGCCGGAGCCCGAAGGGCCCATGACGGCGGTGAAGGAACCGTGCGGCAGCGACAGATCGATGCCGCGCAGGGCCTGGACGGCGCCGGCTCCCCGGCCGTACTGACGGCGCACCCCCCCGCAGTTCTACGGCGTAACCGCCCGCCGCCTCGGCACCCCGTGCCGCTTGTCGCCCGCCGCGCAACCCCATGTCCCGCGCCCCCCGTCTCGTCCGGCCCGGCCCCGTCACGGCCGGTCTCTGCTCCTTCAACGTACGGATCCGGACCCCGCCGCGGACATGAGGAAGACCGCACAAAAAGACTGGGGAAAACCCCACCCCCGGCCGGCCGCAGTCGGCGCGCGGCTACGCGTCCCGGCAGATCAGCAGCAGCGCCCGGTCGTCGTTGACGTCCTTGGCGACGGCCTCGATCAGATGCCAGGCGGCGCCCGCGAAGCCGCTGGCGACGTAGCGGTCGGCCTCGCCGGTCAGGCGGTCGATGCCCTCGGCGATATCGCGGTCGGCGGCCTCCACCAGGCCGTCGGTGAACAGCATCAGCACATCACCGGGCCGCAGCGTCCCCTTGATCGGGTCGAACTGGGCGCCGTCGTAGACGCCGAGCAGCGGCCCCTCGCCGGGCTTCTCCTCCCAGCGGCCGCTGCCCGCGCTGAGCTGGAGGGCCGGCAGATGGCCCGCGGAGAGGAGTTCGTAGTCGCCGGATTCCAGGTCGAGGACGAGGTGGATGGAGGTCGCGAAGCCCTCGTCCCAGTCCTGGCGCAGCAGGTAGCCGTTGGCGGCGGGCAGGAAGCCGTGCGGCGGGAGGGAGCCCAGCAGGCCGCCGAAGGCGCCGGACAGCAGCAGCGCGCGGGAGGCGGCGTCCATGCCCTTGCCGGAGACATCGGTGAGCACCACTTCGAGGATGTTGCCGCCGTGGGTGCGGGAGGCGACGACGAAGTCCCCGGAGAAGGACTGGCCGCCGGCCGGGCGCAGCGCCATTTCGTGGTGCCAGCCCTTGGGCAGCCGGGGCAGCTTGCTCTGTACTCGGATGCGTTCGCGCAGGTCGAAGAGCATGGTGCCGCCGCGCCGCCAGGGCACCCCGACCCGGCTGCGGAACTGCGCGATCAGCAGTCCGAAGAACCCGACCGCGGCGACGACCAGCACCGTGCCCGGGGTGATCCGGTCCGGTCCTTCGTCATACGGGCCGAACAGCGCGGACTCGACGACCAGGGCGGCCGCGGAGGCGCCGTACAGCACGAGGAGGTTCGCCGGCCGCAGCAGCAGACCGCCGGCGATCACCGGCAGGACCAGGGCGGTCGGGGCGATCCATTCGGGGTGCCAGAGCGTGCCCGCGGCGATGGCGGGGATGGCGATCAGCAGGGCGACCAGTGCGAACCGGTCGGAGCCCTCACCGCGGAAGTAGTCGACCCCGGCTTTGCGTACGCCGACGCGGGCCCGGTGCAGGCCTTTGTGCACCCGGGCCGTCAGGGTTTCCGTTCCCGGGCCGCTTGTCATCGCTCTGGGACCTTATCCACCCGTTCGGCGGCGCGTCGATTCGCCGCACGTCACCCCGGCCAATTGCAGGGAAACGGCGTTCGAAATGCGGTCGCGCGACCGGAGAGCGTCCTGCTAGGGATGGTCCATGACGACGGATCTTCGGGTACTGCGGAATGCCGAGTGGGACGTCTGGTCCGACGCGTTGAACGCGGCCTTCGGGGAGCTGCCGTCGCCGGAGGAGCTCGCCCTGCGGCGCGAACTGACCGAGGTCGAGCGCTCGCTCGCCGTCTGGGACGGGCAGCGGTGCGTCGGCACGGCGGGAGCGATCTCGTTCGGGCTCACGGTGCCGGGCGGGGCCGAGGTGCCGGCGGCCGGGGTCACGATGGTCAGTGTGCAGCCGACGCACCGCCGGCGCGGGGTGCTGCGCTCGATGATGCGCCGGCAGCTGGCGGACGTCCGCGGACGCGGTGAGCCGTTGGCGGTGCTGACCGCCTCGGAGCCGGCGATCTACGGGCGCTTCGGCTACGGAGCGGCGGCCCAGGACATGCGGCTGGCAGTCGACACCCAACGGCTGCCGGCGCCCGAGCTGCCCGGGGTGGACGGCGTACGGCTGCGGCTGGCGGATCCGGTGGCGGCGCTGGCCGACTGCGAGCGGGTCTACGCCGAGCTGGTGCCGGCCCGCCCCGGAATGCTGACCCGCCCACCGGGCTGGGAGAAGGTCACCGTGCTCGACGTGCCCGGCAAGCAGCCGGGGGTCGCGACGCTGCAGTGTGTGCTGGCCGAGGTGGACGGCGAGGTGCGGGGCTATGCGCGCTACGCCCTCAAACCGCGGTGGGACGACGCGGGTCCGTGCGGGACGGTGCTCGTACGGCACGTCGAGGCGCTGGACCCGGTGGTGTACGCGGCGCTGTGGCGCTATCTGTTCGGGATCGACCTGTCGTCGTCGGTGTCGGTGGCCACCCGGCCGGTGGACGACGCGCTGCTGCATCTGGTGCCGGACCAGCGGCGCTGCGGGATCGGGCTGCGCGAGTCGCTGTTCGTCCGGCCGGTGGAGGTGGGCGCGGCGCTGGCGGCGCGGACGTACCGGACACCGGTGGACGTGGTGCTGGAGGTCGCGGACCCGTTCTGCCCGTGGAACGAGGGGCGGTGGCGGCTGTCCGGTGACGCGAAGGGCGCGAGCTGTGCGCGGACGGCGGACGCGGCCGATCTGGCGCTGTCCGTGCGGGAGCTGGGCTCCGCCTATCTGGGCGGGTTCACGCTCTCGTCGCTGGCCGCGGCGGGGCGGGTGCGCGAGCTGCGGCCGGGTGCGCTGGGTGCGGCCTCGGTGGCGTTCGGCTCGGATGTGGCGCCCTGGTTGCCGTACGGGTTCTAGGGACTGCCGGGGCGGGCCTAGGGGGTGGGCGAACAGATCCCGTAGGGGATGGGAGGGCCCCCTGCGGGGCCACAACGCGGGGGTGGCGGACGATATTCCGGGAGGGGGAAAGGTATACCCCCCGGGGGACGGTATTCCGGGTGGCGGACGGTATGCCCGGGGCCCGGACGATTTACCGGGGGGGCCGAACGGCAACCCCGAGGCCGGACGGCATTCCGGGCGATCAGCGCCACCCGTAGCCGGCTGGCAGGCCCGGCGATCAGCACCCACCCGTAGCCGGCTGGCAGGCCCGGCGATCAGCGCCCACCCGTAGCCGGCTTGCAGGCCCGGCGGTCAGCGCCCGCCCGTAGCCGGCTGGCAGGCCGGGCACCAGAAGAGGTTGCGGGCGGCGAGGTCGGCGGTGCGGATCTCGGTGCCGCAGATGTGGCAGTCCTGGTTCGCGCGGCGGTAGACGTAGACCTCGCCGCCGTGGTCGTCGACCCGCGGCGGGCGGCCCATGGCCTCGGGCAGGTGCTCGGGGCGCACGGTGTCGATCCGGTTGTGGCGGACGCCCTCGGCCATCAGGAACACCAGGTCGGCCCAGATGGCGTCCCATGCGGCGCGGCCGAGGTCGCGGCCCGGGAGGTAGGGGTCGATGCCGTGCCGGAAGAGGACCTCGGCGCGGTAGACGTTGCCGACCCCCGCGATGATCTTCTGGTCGAGCAGCAGCGCCGCGATGGTCGTACGGCTGCGGGAGATCCGCTGCCAGGCGCGGGTGCCGTCGTCGTCGGGGCGCAGCGGGTCGGGGCCGAGGCGGTCGTGTATCGCCTGCTTCTCGGCGTCGGTGATCAGTGCGCAGGTCGTGGGGCCGCGCAGGTCCGCGTGTGCGGTGGGGCCCGCCAGGCGCAGCCGCACGGTGTCGGTGGGCGGCGGGGCGGGCACGCCGCCGAAGCCGAGCTTGCCGAACAGGCCGAGGTGGACGTGGATCCAGCGGTCCGGGCCGAAGCCGAGGAAGAGGTGCTTGCCGTGCGCTTCGGTGCGCTCGAGCACCTGGTTGTCGACGAGGGCCGCGCCGTCCGTGAACTTGCCCTGCGGGCTGGTCGCCCGGACCGTCCGCCCCACGAAGCGCTCGGCGTAGTCCGCTGCCAGGCGGTGGATGGTGTGGCCCTCGGGCATGCGTGGTCTCCAGTGGGCGCGCCCGCCCGCCCCGGCGCTCGGGGTGGGCGGGCGACGGCGGTGTGCGGTGGTCAGCCCTGCGGGTGGTGGGCCGGGATGGCGGGGAGTTCGCCGGTGGTCTCGTAGGCCGAGAGCATGTCGATGCGGCGGGTGTGCCGCTCCTCGCCCGAGTAGGGGGTGCCCAGGAAGACCTCGATGAACTTGGTCGCCTCTTCCTCGGTGTGCATCCGGCCGCCGACGGAGATGACGTTGGCGTTGTTGTGCTCGCGGCCGAGCCGGGCGGTCTCCTCGCTCCAGGCCAGCGCGGCCCGTACGCCCTTGACCTTGTTGGCGGCGATCTGCTCGCCGTTGCCGGAGCCGCCGATCACGATGCCGAGGCTGTCCGGGTCGGCGGCGGTCTTCTCCGCGGCGCGGAGGCAGAACGGCGGGTAGTCGTCCTGGGCGTCGTAGATGTGGGGACCGCAGTCGACGGGCTCGTGGCCGTGGGCCTTGAGCCACTCGACGAGGTGGTTCTTGAGTTCAAAACCTGCATGGTCGGAGCCGAGATACACGCGCATGGCATGAGTGTGACATGGGACTCGGCGGGTAGGCGTCGCCGGGTCTTTGTGCGGCGGTGCGGACGGAATCGCCAGTGGACCTTGTGTACGTATGCATTGCGCGCAACCTTCCAGTGTTTCATGCAACGATCCAGCGTCAGGCCTTCCAATCCACGGGTTAGCGAAGATCTAATGCTGTGGTTCCAATCCGTGAACCACACAAGGACGGTGCACATGGGCGCGCACCCTCACCCCGGCTCTCAGGGAGCAGGGGGAACCCCCACCGCCACGAAGGTCCCCACCACCGGCGAACCCGGCGGCGGACCGACCGGGGGGCAGTCGCAGGACGGGCTGCAGGCAGGACTGAAGAACCGCCATCTGTCGATGATCGCGATCGGCGGGGTCATCGGCGCCGGCCTGTTCGTGGGCTCCGGCGCGGGTATCGCCGCCGCCGGGCCGGGCATCCTGCTGTCGTACGCGCTGACCGGGCTGCTGGTCGTGCTGGTGATGCGGATGCTGGGCGAGATGGCCGCGGCCTCCCCCACATCCGGGTCGTTCTCCGCCTACGCGGACCGGGCGCTGGGCCGCTGGGCCGGCTTCACGATCGGCTGGCTGTACTGGTTCTTCTGGTCGGTGGTGCTGGCCGTCGAGGCGACCGCCGCGGCCGCGATCCTCACCGGCTGGGTCCCGTCCGTCCCGCAATGGGCCTGGGCGCTGATCGTGATGGTCGTGCTGACCGGCACCAACCTGATCTCGGTGGGCTCGTTCGGTGAGTTCGAGTTCTGGTTCGCCGGGATCAAGGTCGTCGCGATCGTCGTCTTCATCGTGGTCGGCGCGCTGGCGATATTCGGGCTGCCGCCGGGCGATCACGCCGTGGGCATGTCGAATCTGACCGGGCACGGCGGCTTCCTGCCGAACGGTCCCGGCGCGATCCTCTCCGGCATGCTGCTGGTGGTCTTCTCCTTCATGGGCAGCGAGATCGTCACGCTGGCGGCCAGCGAGTCGCCGAACCCGGTGCTGGCCGTCCGCAAGGCCGTCAACAGCGTCATCTGGCGGATCGCGCTCTTCTACATCGGCTCGATCACGGTGATCGTGACGCTGCTGCCGTGGAACGACCCGGCGGTGCTCAAGAGCCCGTACGTGGCGGTGCTGAAGTCGCTGGACATTCCGTACGCGGGCACGGTCATGGACATCGTGGTGCTCACCGCGGTGCTGTCCTGTCTGAACTCCGGGCTCTACACGGCCTCCCGGATGGCGTACTCGCTCGGTGAGCGCGGCGACGCGCCCAAGTCGTTCAAGAAGGTCAACAAGGGCGGGGTGCCGGCGGTCGCGATCTGGGCGTCGGTCGCCTTCGGCTTCATCGCGACGATCTTCAGCTACACCTCGAAGGACACGGTCTTCCAGTTCCTGCTGAACTCGTCGGGCGCGGTGGCGCTCTTCGTGTGGCTGGTCATCTGCTTCTCGAAGCTGCGGATGCGCCGGATCATCGAGCGGGAGACACCGGAGCGGCTGACGGTGCGGATGTGGCTGTACCCGTGGCTGACGTACGCGACGATCGGGCTGATCGTCTTCGTCGTCGGCTACATGTTCTACGACCCGGACGGGCGGGAGCAGATGATCCTGTCGGTGGTCGCGGCCGCGGTGGTGCTGGTGATCGGGCTGGTGCTGGAGCGCCGGCGGACGCGGACGACCGCCGGGAAGTAGGCGCCACGCACGACGGGCCGGGCCCCGCAGTCACCGTTCGGTGAGTGCGGGGCCCGGCCCGTCGGTGCGTGTACGGCGCGTCAGCCGCGGCGGCCCGCCAGCTTCCAGGCGGTCGGCAGCGCGCCCATCGCCAGCGCCGCCTTGAGGGCGTCGCCGATCAGGAACGGCACCAGGCCGGCCGCGGCGGCCTGGCCCAGGGACATGCCGGTGCTCAGCGCGAGGTAGGGCACGCCCACGGCGTAGATCACCGCGGTGCCCGCGGCCATGGTGGCGGCGGTGCGCAGCACGCCGCGGTCGCCGCCGCGGCGGGCCAGCGCGCCGACCAGGCCGGCGGCGAGCAGCATGCCGGCGATGTAGCCGAAGGTGGCACCGCCGGCGCCGGAGGCACCGCCGGCGAACCACGGCAGGCCCGCGATGCCCGCCAGGGCGTAGAGCGCGAGCGAGAGCAGGCCGCGGCCCGCGCCGAGCGAGGCGCCGACCAGGAGGGCGGCGAAGGTCTGGCCGGTGACCGGGACCGGGGAGCCGGGGACCGGGACGGCGATCTGCGCCGCGATGCCGGTGAGCGCGGCGCCGCCGACCACCAGCGCGGCGTCGCGGACGCGGGCGCGGGAGGCGGTGGCGGCGGGCAGCAGGTCGGCGAGGACCGTGCCGGGGCGAACGAGGGCGGCAGTGCTCATCGGGGCTCCGCGGGGTGTGAGGGGTCGGGACGGGACGGGACGCGATGACGTTAGTCCAGGCGGCCGGTGGCGATCATCGTGTGGCGGTGACAAAGCCGTACCGGCCGGCTTGGAGAGTTCCGAACAACCGCCACAATGCCCGGCCCTGCGGGGGCGTGTGACGTCTTTGCAGGTCACGTGATGCTCATCACGAACCCGGCCGTCGCAGGGCGCCGGTTTTGTGGTAGCGCGCGGGGTGCGGGGAGACTGGGGCCCGCCCCGCGGTGACCTGTGGAGTTCCCCCAAACCTCCGGCGGCCCCGCCGCCCCGCCCCCCTGTGAGAGTTACGAGCCGATGCACGACACACCGACCACCGCCGGGCAGTCCCCGCTCGTCGAGGGCGCCGGCGAGAAGGAGCCGCTGTCCACGGGGCTCAAGCAGCGCCACCTGACGATGCTGGGCCTGGGCGGGGTGATCGGCGCGGGCCTGTTCGTGGGCTCCGGCGCGGGGATCGCGGTGGCCGGGCCGGGGATCGTGCTGTCGTACCTGATCGCGGGCGCGCTGGCGATGCTGGTCATGCGGATGCTCGGTGAGATGTCGGCGGCGATGCCGGCCTCCGGTGCGTTCTCCGTGCACGCGGAGCGGGCGCTGGGCCGCTGGGCCGGTTTCAGCGTCGGCTGGCTGTACTGGTTCCTGCTGGTGGTGGTGCTGGCCGTGGAGGCCACCGGCGCGGCGCAGATCGCCCATGGCTGGGTGCCGGCGGTGCCGCAGTGGGGCTGGGTGCTGATCTTCATGGTGGTCTTCACGGTGGCCAACCTGGCGGCGGTGAAGAACTTCGGGGAGTTCGAGTTCTGGTTCGCGACGCTGAAGGTCACCGCGATCGTGCTGTTCCTGGTGCTGGGGCTGCTGGCGGTCTTCGGGGTGCTGCCGGACACCGAGCCGGTCGGGACGGCGAACCTCACCGGGCACGGCGGGTTCCTGCCCCACGGCTGGGGCGGGGTGGTCTCCGGGGTGCTGGCCGTGGTGTTCGCCTTCGGCGGGCTGGAGGTCGTCACCATCGCCGCGGCCGAGTCGGACGATCCGGCGCGGGCGGTGGGCCGGGCGGTGCGCAGCGCGGTGTGGCGGATCCTGTTCTTCTACGTCGGCTCGATGCTGGTCATCGTGGCCCTGCTGCCGTGGTCGTCGATGCGGCCGGGCCAGAGCCCCTACGTCGCGGTGCTGGAGCGCGTCGGGGTACCGGGCGCGGGCCAGATCATGAACATCGTGGTGTTCGTGGCGCTGCTCTCGGCGCTGAACGCCAATCTCTACGGCTCGTCGCGGATGGTGTTCTCGCTGGCCGAGCGGGGTGAGGCGCCACGGGCGCTGCTGAAGGTGTCCGGCGGAGGGGTGCCGCGCCGGGCCGTACTGGCCTCGGTGGCCTTCGGGTTCGTCTCCGTTCTGCTGAATCTGAAGTGGCCGGACTCGGTCTTCCTCTACATGCTCAACGCGGTCGGCGCGGTGCTGCTGTTCGTCTGGGGCCTGATCGCCGTCTCCCAGCTGCGGCTGCGTCCGCGCATCGAACGCGAGGCGCCCGAGAAGCTGACCCTGCGGATGTGGGCGTTTCCGTATCTGACCTGGGCGGCGCTGCTGGCGATGGCCGGTGTGATCGTGCTGATGCTGACCGACGACACCGCCCGTCCGCAGCTGCTGTGGTCGGCCGGGGCGACCGCCGCGGTGCTGCTGGTGGCGGGCGTACGGGAGCTGAGGGGCCGTCGTCCGCGACGCTGAGCCGCGCCGGGCGGCCGTGCGGCTCCGAGACGGACGTCACACGGCGTGGCAATCGACGACTCGTCAGGCACGCACGGTGACGATCGTGTCTGAATACCGAACATTCGCTGCACGACTGTTGCCCTGAGCGGACACCGGCACTCAGACTGAGCCCGCTTTGCCGAGGATCCCGGAGTTGCGCCATCGGCAGCCCTTGCGCGACCCGATGCCCCGGCGGCACCGTCGCACCGGTCGCGGCTTCGGGACACCGCGGTTCGCCTTGCTCCGCTCTCACCTACTGGGACAGGTACGACATGAATCGGACACCCTCGTCCGCCTCCCCCGCGCAGACCAGCGCGACGGAGGGCGCCGGCCCCGATAGTGGCTCCGCGCTGTCCAACGGCCTCAAGCAGCGCCATCTGTCGATGATCGCCCTGGGCGGCGTGATCGGCGCGGGCCTGTTCGTCGGCTCCCGCGAGGGCATCGCGGCGGCCGGCCCCTCGATCGTGCTGGCCTACGCGGTCTCCGGCGCCCTGGTCATGCTGGTCATGCGGATGCTCGGCGAGATGGCCGCGGCCAATCCGGCCTCCGGCTCCTTCTCCGTGCACGCCGAGCGCTCCATCGGCTCCTGGGCCGGATTCACGGTGGGCTGGATGTTCACCGCGCTGCTGTGTGTGGCGGTGGCCGCCGAGGCGCTGGGCGCCGCGGACGTGATGCACCAGTGGTTCCCCAGCAGCGAGCCCTGGATGTGGGTCCTGCTGTTCATGGTGATCTTCACCGGTACGAACCTGGCCGCGGTCTCCAACTTCGGCGAGTTCGAGTTCTGGTTCGCCGCCCTGAAGGTCGCCGCGATCGCCGCCTTCCTCATCCTGGGCGTGCTCGCCATCTGCGGTGTGCTCCCCGGCACCCAGGCGCCGGGCGCCACCCACCTCACCGGTGACGGCGGCTTCCTGCCCAAGGGCGTCGACGGCCTGATGGTGGGTCTGCTGGCGTCGGTGTTCGCCTACGGCGGCCTGGAGACGGTGACCATCGCGGCCGCCGAGTCCAAGGACCCGGTGCGCGGTGTCGCACGCGCGGTGCGCACCGCGATGTGGCGGATCGCCCTGTTCTACGTCGGCTCGATGGCGGTCATCGTCACGGTCATCCCCTGGAGCGCCCCCTCGATCGCCAAGAGCGGCCCGTACGTGGCGGTCCTGGACTACCTCAAGATCCCCGCGGCCGGCCAGGTGATGAACGTCGTCATCCTGATCGCCCTGCTCTCCGCGGTGAACGCCAACATCTACGGCGCCTCGCGGATGGCGTACTCGCTGATCTCCCGCGGCCAGGGCCCGGCCTTCCTGGGCAAGGTCAGCGGCGGCGTCCCGCGCCGCACCGTGCTGCTGTGCTCCGCCTTCGGCTTCCTCGCGGTGCTCTTCAGCTTCTGGTGGCCGACCACGGTCTTCCAGTGGCTGCTGAACATGGTCGGCGCGGCGGTCCTGGTGGTGTGGGGCTTCATCGCGGTCGCCCAGCTGCGGATGCGGCGGCGGCTGGAGCGCGAGGCTCCGGAGAAGCTCGTGGTGAAGATGTGGGCCTTCCCGGTGCTGACGTGGGTGGCGCTGGCGGGCATCGTCGCGGTGCTGCTGCTGATGCTGCGCGACGAGAACCAGCGCATCCAGCTGCTGTTCACCGGCGGCTTCGGTGCGGTACTCGCGGTGATCGGGCTGCTGCGGCAGCAGGCCCTCGGCAAGGACACCGAGACGGCCGGCCGTTAGCACCCACGCGGCACCCCCGTAGGCGGGGCGGGACCTCCTTCCGAGGTCCCGCCC
>NZ_JBHYJC010000053.1:0-32503 GCF_042749045.1 Streptomyces sp. NPDC059008
GAGGGGTAGGGGTGTGGGACGTAAAGCGCAGCAGTCCCACACCCCTACCCCGGAGGCCCGTCACCGGCACCCGAAAGCCCCGCGCAGCGGACCCCGCCCGCCGCAGGCGAACCCAGCGAAGCCCCCACGGCGGGTTAGCCGACGACGTAGGAAGCCAGCCCAGCGCAGCGTCCCGCCCGCCGCAGGCGAACCAACAACAACCCCCACGGCGGGCCAGCCGACAACGTGGGAAGCAAGCCCAAGCGGCGCCCCCGCCGCAGGCGGGCGAACCGAGCGCCCCCCCACGGCGGGGAACCCGAACACGTGGGAAGCCGGCCAAGCGCAGCGGATAGGCTTGCGCGGTTGCCGACCGCCGACCCAGCCGACGGAGACCGTGACTACCACCACCAGCGCCACCAACAGCCATCACCTGTCCCCGGCCTTTCCCGGCCGGGCCCCTTGGGGCACCGCGAACAAGCTGCGCGCCTGGCAGCAGGCGGCCATGGACCGCTACATCCAGAGCCAGCCCAGAGACTTCCTCGCGGTGGCGACGCCCGGGGCCGGCAAGACGACCTTCGCGCTCACGCTCGCCTCGTGGCTGCTGCACCACCACGTCGTGCAGCAGGTCACGGTCGTCGCGCCGACGGAGCATCTGAAGAAGCAGTGGGCGGAGGCGGCGGCCCGGGTGGGGATCAAGCTCGACCCGGAGTACAGCGCCGGGCCGCTGGGCCGCGAGTACCACGGCGTCGCGGTGACCTACGCGGGTGTGGGCGTGCGGCCCATGCTGCACCGCAACCGCATCGAGCAGCGCAAGACGCTGGTGATCCTCGACGAGATCCACCACGCCGGCGACTCGAAGTCCTGGGGCGAGGCGTGCCTGGAGGCGTTCGAGCCGGCGACCCGGCGGCTGGCGCTGACCGGTACGCCCTTCCGGTCCGACACCAACCCCATCCCCTTCGTCACGTACGAGGAGGGCAACGACGGCATCCGGCGGTCGGCCGCCGACTACACCTACGGCTACGGCAACGCGCTGGGCGACGGCGTGGTCCGGCCGGTCATCTTCCTCTCCTACAGCGGCAACATGCGCTGGCGGACCAAGGCCGGCGACGAGATAGCGGCCCGGCTCGGCGAGCCGATGACCAAGGACGCGGTCTCGCAGGCCTGGCGGACCGCGCTGGATCCGCGCGGCGACTGGATGCCGAACGTGCTGCGGGCCGCCGACCAGCGGCTGACCGAGGTCCGCAAGTCCATTCCGGACGCCGGCGCGCTGGTCATCGCCTCCGACCAGGAGCAGGCGCGGGCGTACGCCAAGCTGATCCGGGAGATCACCGGGCAGGGCGCGACCCTGGTGCTGTCCGACGACTCCGGTGCCTCGCAGCGCATCGACGACTTCTCGCACTCGCAGGACCGCTGGATGGTGGCGGTGCGGATGGTGTCGGAGGGCGTCGACGTGCCGCGCCTGGCGGTCGGGGTGTACGCCACCACCATCTCCACGCCGCTGTTCTTCGCGCAGGCGGTGGGGCGCTTCGTCCGCTCGCGCAAGCGCGGTGAGACGGCCTCCGTGTTCCTGCCCACCGTTCCCACGCTGCTCGGCTTCGCCAACGAGATGGAGGTCGAGCGCGATCATGTGCTCGACAAGCCGAAGAAGGACGGCGAGGAGGACCCGTACGCCGAATCCGAGAAGGAGATGGAGGAGGCGAACAAGGAGCAGGACGAGGACACCGGGGAGCAGGAGCAGTTCTCGTTCGAGGCGCTGGAGTCGGAGGCGGTCTTCGACCGGGTCCTCTACGACGGTGCCGAGTTCGGTATGCAGGCGCATGCCGGCAGCGAGGAGGAGCAGGACTACCTCGGCATCCCCGGGCTGCTGGAGCCCGACCAGGTGCAGATGCTGCTGCAGAAGCGGCAGGCCCGGCAGATCGCCCACAGCAGGAAGAAGCCGGACGCGGAGGCGGATCTGCTGGAGATCCCGGCCGAGCGGCGTCCGGTGGTCACGCACAAGGAGCTGCTGGAGCTGAGGAAGCAGCTGAACACGCTGGTGGGGGCGTATGTCCACCAGAGCGGCAAACCCCACGGTGTGATCCACACCGAGCTGCGCCGGGTGTGCGGGGGGCCGCCGAGTGCGGAGGCCACCGCCGGGCAGCTGGGCGAGCGGATCAAGAAGGTACGGGAGTGGGCGACGCGGATGCGCTGAGCGCGTCCCCGCCGTGCGGGTGGTGCTCCGTGGACACGGGGTGCCACCCGTTTCGTGTGCCGTGACGGACCCGTGACCTTTAGCCCAGGCTGAAGCACAACACGCCCTCATGAACGGTCTCATCGGGATATTCCGGGCGGGAGAGCCCGGATTCTGGACGGACTCTTCCGCTGACCGGACTGGCTCGCTACTGTCCCGGTCACGCACACGCCCCGTGGCAGCGCCGCCGCGGAGCGCAGCCGGTGCCATGCGGCCGGCGGCCTCTTGCGCGCGCTGCTCCGGGACCCGCAGCGCGTCGCTTCCGAGTGCCGCCACTCACCCAGGAGGGGCGTCGTGACCGCAGAGACCTCCCAGACACTCGACCGTGGACTGCGCGTCCTGAAACTTCTCGCCGACACCGACCACGGACTGACCGTCACCGAGCTGTCCAACAAGCTCGGCGTCAACCGCACCGTGGTCTACCGCCTGCTGGCCACACTGGAGCAGCACGCCCTGGTGCGCCGCGACATAGGCGGCCGGGCCCGGGTGGGCCTGGGCGTACTGCGCCTGGGCCGTCAGGTGCATCCGCTGGTCAGAGAGGCCGCGCTGCCCGCCCTGCGGTCGCTCGCCGAGGACGTGGGGGCCACCGCGCACCTCACCCTGGTCGACGGCACGGAGGCCCTGGCCGTCGCCGTCGTCGAACCGACCTGGACCGACTACCACGTCGCCTACCGCGCCGGCTTCCGCCATCCGCTGGACCGGGGGGCCGCCGGACGGGCGATCCTCAAGGCCCGCCAGGGCCGGCTCCACGACGCCGGACTCGCCCTGACACACGGCGAGTTGGAGGCCGGCGCCAGCGGTGCGGCGGCGCCGCTGCTCGGGGTCAGCGGGATCGAGGGGAGCGTGGGCGTGGTGATGCTCGCGGACAACGTCTCCGAACGGATCGGCCCGCGGGTGGTCGACGCGGCCCGGGAGGTGTCCGAGGCGCTGCGGTGAGGCCGGCGGCCCCCGCACGGTGACCGTGCCGGCGGCCCCGGCATCCGCCCGCCGCCACCCCGCCCGCGTCCACGGAGTGTGAAGGCCCCGTGGCCGTGCGGTGAGCCCGTAGCGCCATAAGGGCCTGGTGGGGCGGGGGTCAATTAGGGTGGCGGAGTGTCCTCACGCGCTCGCGCCCTGGCGCTCTGCACCGCCCTTGTCCTCGCCCTCGTCGTCACCGCGATCCTCGCCCCGCTGCCGTACTCGGTGGCGTATCCGGGGATGACGGCGAACGTCCTCGGTGACGACAAGGGCAAGCCGGTGATCACCGTCACCGGTGCCGGGACCCGCAGGACGAGCGGGCAGCTGCGGATGACCTCGATCGTCGCCACCGGCCCGGAGGCCTCGGTCCGTCTGCCGGACATCGCCAAGGCCTGGTTCCGTACGGACGAGGCCGTGATGCCGCGGGAGGCGGTCTACCCGGTGGGCGACAGCACCGAGGAGATCGCCGAGCACAACGCCGCGCAGATGGAGCACTCGCAGGACACCGCCACCGCCGCCGCCCTCGACCAGCTCGGCAAGTCGCCCAAGGACATCAAGGTCAAGCTGAGCCTCGCGGACGTCGGCGGGCCCAGCGCCGGGCTGATGTTCGCCCTCGGCATCGTCGACAAGCTCGACGGGGACGGCGCGGGCCATGATCTGACCGGCGGCCGGACCATCGCCGGTACGGGAACGATCACCGCCGGCGGCAAGGTCGGGGCGGTGGGCGGCGTCCCGCTGAAGACGCAGGCCGCGCACCGCGACGGCGCCTCGGTCTTCCTGGTTCCCCGCAAGGAGTGCGCGGACGCGCGGGCGGAGCTGCCGAAGGGGATGCGGCTGATCCCGGTCACCACCCTCGACGGCGCGGTGGACGCCCTGAAGGCGCTGCGGGCCGGGGGCCCGGTCCCCAGCTGCTGAGCCGGGGAGCACGCGCTACCCCTCCTTGATGAACCCCTCCCGCAGCAGCCAGTCCTTGGCGACCTCGTGCGGATCCTCGCCGTCCACGTCGACCCTGCGGTTGAGCTCCTGGGCGACGGTGTTGTTCAGGGCCTTGGTGACCGGCGCCAGCACCTCGGCCATGGCCGGGTGCTTCTTCAGCGACGCGGCGTTGATCTCGGGGGCGGCGTTGTAGTTGGGGAAGAAGTGCCGGTCGTCGGCGAGCAGGCGCAGATTCATCGCCTTGATCCGGCCGTCGGTGGTGTACACCTCGCCGAACGTGCAGCTGCCGCCCTGCTGGATCTGGGTGTAGATGACACCGGCGGCCATCCGCTGCACCTGGGCGGGCGGGATCCTCATGCCGTACTTCCGGGTCATCCCGGGCAGCCCGTCGTTGCGGGTGGCGAACTCGTTCTCCACGCACAAGGTGACCGCGCCGGGGTCCTTCTTCAGCAGTTCGCCCAGGTCGGAGAGCGTCTTGGTGCCGTACTTCGCGGCGTCGGCGGGGCTCAGCGCCAGCGCGTAGGTGTTGTTCAGCGTCGACGGCGGCAACCAGACGACGCCGTTCTCGCGGTCCTCGTCGCGGACCACCCGCCACTGCTCGTGCGGATCGACGACGGGCGTGGTGTGGCCGAGGTAGGTGATCCAGCCGGTTCCGGTGTACTCGTACGCGGCGTCCGCGGTGCCGGACTTGACCGCCTCCCGCGCGCCGATCGAGCCCTGGATGCTGGTCTTGTCGATGACCTTGGCGCCGGCCGCCTCGAAGACCAGGCCCATGATCTGGCCGAGGACGATCTGCTCGGTGAACTCCTTCGAGGTCACGGTCAGCTGCGCCCCGGTCAGCGGCCGGTCCCCATAGCCGGCGTGCGGACCCGGCAGGACGTCGTCGGTCATCGCGCTGCCGCTGACCAGCCCGCAGCCGCCGAGGGCCAGGGCCGCCAGCAGCGCCCCGGCGGAAAGGAGCCGGCCGGCCCGGCGGCGGGCGCTCATGCGGCCACCTCCAGGCCGCGCGGCCGCAGCAGCAGCTCGGCGAGCGAGGCCAGCCACTCCACGAGCAGGGCGAGCGCCACGGTCAGCACCGAACCGAGGACGAGTACGGGCATCCGCTGGGTGACGATGCCCGCCGAGATCAGATCCCCCAGGCCGCCGCCCCCGCCGAAGGTGGCCAGCGTCGCGGTGCCGACGTTCAGCACCAGCGCGGTCCGCACGCCCGCCAGGATCAGCGGCACGGCCAGCGGCAGTTCGACCTTGGCCAGTACGCCGGTGGCGGACATGCCGATGCCCCGGGCCGCCTCGGTCAGCGTCGGGTCGATACCGCGCAGCCCCGCGATGGTGTTGGCCAGCACCGGCAGCACGGCGTAGAGGACCATGCCGACGATCGCCGCGCGGGGCCCGATGCCCAGCCAGATGACGAGCAGGATCAAAAGGCCCAGGGCGGGCACGGCCTGGCCGAGGTTGGCCAGCGCCATCGCGAAGGGGGTGGCGCGGCGCAGCCGGGACCGGGTCAGCGCGATGCCCAGCGGGATCGCGATGACCAGGACGAAGAACGTGGAGACCACGGTGAGCACGAGGTGCTGGCGCAGCGCCAGCCACACCTTGCCGTCGTCCACCGCCTGGTGGGCGATGGAGTCCAGCTCGGCGCCGCGGAACCACAGCCAGGTGGCCAGCAGCGCGGCGAGCAGGAAGGCCGGCATGAAGGTCCACTTCTGCCAGCTGATCCGGCGCTCACCGGGCGGGGCGGAGGGGGTGGGCGCCTCACCGGACGCCACCTCCCGCTGCGCCATCTCGACGTCGTCGCGGAAGGCGAGGGCCTCATGGGTGCTCGGACGGTGCCCGCCCCGCCGCGCCCCGCCGTCGTCGCCGGCGCTCACGCCCGGCTCCCGGCGGCGCCTTCGGAGCCGCCCGCGCCGCCGAGGCCCTCCTGCTCCTGCTGCGTGCGGCGGCTGCGCTCCTCCTGGAGCCGGTGCTGCTGCTCGGCGGCCTCCAGGCGGTCCGCCTCCAGCAGCTCATGGACGTTGTTCATCAGGGTCTCCATGTCGACCACCCCGATGAACTCGCCGCGCCGCCCGGTGACCGCGACCCGGCCCGCGTTGTCGGTGAGCACCGCCTCCAGGGCGTCGCGCAGCGTCGCGTCCCGGGTCACGGTGTCGGCGACCAGGGTGCCGGCCCGCGCCAGCGATCCCTGGGCACGGGCGAGATCGCTGCGCCGCAGCCACTTGTAGGGGCGGCGGTTGCGGTCCAGCAGTAGCAGCTCGTTGTGCGCGCCGGTGCCCAGCAGGTCGAAGACCGACTGCAGCGGATCGTCGATCCCGGCGGTGGGGAAGTCGACCACGCCGACGTCCCGTACGCGGGTCAGGTTCAGCCGCTTGAGGGCCGCGCCCGCGCCCACGAAGCCGGAGACGAAGTCGTCGGCGGGGTTGGTCAGGATCGCCTCGGGGGTGTCGAACTGGGCGATGTGCGAGCGCTCGCGGAGCACCGCGATGCGGTCGCCGAGCTTGATGGCCTCGTCGAAGTCGTGGGTGACGAAGCAGATGGTCTTGTGCAGCTCGTGCTGGAGCCGGATCAGCTCGTCCTGGAGGTGGTCGCGGGTGATCGGGTCGACGGCGCCGAAGGGCTCGTCCATCAGCAGTACGGGCGGGTCGGCGGCGAGCGCGCGGGCCACGCCGACGCGCTGCTGCTGGCCGCCGGAGAGCTGGCGCGGGTAGCGGTCGTGGAACTCGCCGGGGTCCAGGCCGACCAGATCGAGCATCTCCTCGACCCGGCCGGCGATCCGGCTCCTGGACCAGCCGGTCATCTTGGGGACCAGGGCGATGTTCTGGGCGACCGTCATGTGCGGGAAGAGGCCGGAGGCCTGGATGGCGTAGCCGACCCTGCGGCGCAGCCTGACCGGGTCGATGCCGGTGACGTCCTCGTCGCCGATCCGGATCCGGCCGGACGTCGGCTCGATCAACCGGTTGATCATCTTCAGGGTGGTGGACTTGCCGCAGCCCGAGGGCCCCACGAAGATCACCGTCTCGCCGGCCTTGATCTCCATGTTGACGTTGTCCACGGCCGGGTTGGGGTTGCCCGGATAGACCTTCGTCAGGTTCTCCAGCTGGATGCTCGCGCCCGAGGCGGCGGCGCTGTGCGGCTTACCGGTCGGCTCAGGCACGGATCCCCCTGGAGATGGTCAGGCGTCCGATCAGGACGTACACGGCGTCGAAGAGCAGGGCCAGGACGGCGATCCCGAGGGTGCCGGCGAGCACCTGGTTGAGGGAGTTGGCGCTGCCCAGCGAGGCGATCCCGCGGAAGATCTCGTTACCGAGACCGGGACCGGAGGCGAAGGCGGCGATGGCGGCGATGCCCATCAGCATCTGGGTGGCGACCCGGATGCCGGTGAGGATCGGCGGCCAGGCCAGCGGCAGTTCGACCCGCAGGAGCCGGGCGGTGCGCGACATCCCGATGCCCTTGGCCGCGTCCACCAGCGCCGGGTCCACCCCGCGCAGCCCGACGATGGCGTTGCGGACCACCGGCAGCAGCCCGTACAGGGTCAGCGCGATGACGGTCGGGGCGACGCCCAGGCCCACCAGCGGGATCAGCAGGCCGATCATGGCCAGCGAGGGGATGGTCAAGATGGTGGCGGTCGCGGTGGTGGCGAGGCTGCCCGCCCATTCGCTGCGGTAGGTCACGACCCCGACGAGGACCCCCAGCACGGTGGCGATCACCATGCACTGGAAGACCGCGCTGGCGTGCTGATACGTGTCCATCAGCAGCTGGGCGTGCCGGTTTTCGACGTACTCCCAGAAGCTCACCCGTCGCTCTCCTCGGTCGGTCAGTCTCCCGAAGCCTGCTGCACCAGCGGGATGATCCGCAATGGGACCGGGTTCTCCATCACGATCGCCGTCGATGCCCGCACGATGCCATCAAAGCCCACGACCCGGTCGATCACCCGCTGCAGATCGGCGTTGGAGCGGGCGACGAGCCTGCAGAGCATGTCCCCATGTCCCGTCGTTGTATGCAGCTCCAGCACCTCGGGAACGGTGGCCAAGTGCGCCCGTACGTCGCCCCCTTGCCCCTGTTTGATCTCCAGGGTCGCGAACGCGGTGACGGGATAGCCCAGCGCGGCGGGGTCCACGTCCGGCCCGAAGCCGCGGATCACTCCATTCGACTGAAGCCGGTCGAGCCGGGCCTGGACCGTCCCGCGCGCCACCCCCAGCCGCCGCGACGCCTCCAGCACCCCGATCCGCGGCTCCTTCGCCAGGAGCTCCAGCAGCGCCCCGTCCAAATGATCGATCGCCATCGCCGACTCCTTCGTTTTCGATGGTCATCATGTACAGATAGCCCGAAGTAACCGCCCTTTCGCTATACACAATGCCCAGGAGATCCGGAAACTATTGCGCATCTTGTGGATCGGAGGGACTCTGCGGCCATGGCAGACACCACGATGCACACCCAGCCCACCACCCCCAGCTCGGCTCGGCAGGCGGACCCCTTCCCGGTCAAGGGGATGGACGCGGTCGTCTTCGCCGTCGGCAACGCCAAGCAGGCCGCGCACTACTACTCCACCGCCTTCGGCATGAAGCGCGTCGCCTACTCCGGGCCGGAGCACGGCAGCCGCGAAACCGCGACCTACGTGCTCGAATCCGGCGGCGCCCGGTTCGTCTTCACCTCCGTCGTCAAGCCCACCACCGAACGGGGCCGCTTCCTCGCCGACCACGTCGCCGCCCATGGCGACGGCGTCGTCGACCTCGCCATCGAGGTCCCCGACGCCCGCGCCGCCTACGAGTACGCCGTCGCCCACGGCGCCACCGGCCTTCAGGAGCCCCACGAACTCAAGGACGACCACGGCACCGTCGTCCTGGCCGCCATCGCCACCTACGGCCAGACCCGGCACACCCTCGTCGAGCGCACCGGCTACGACGGCCCCTACCTGCCCGGCTTCGTCGCCGCGCCGCCCGTGGTCGAGCCGCCGGCGAAGCGGTTCTTCCAGGCCATCGACCACTGCGTCGGCAACGTCGAGCTCGGCCGGATGAACGAGTGGGTGGCCTTCTACAACAAGGTCATGGGCTTCACCAACATGAAGGAGTTCGTCGGCGACGACATCGCCACCGAGTACTCGGCGCTGATGTCCAAGGTCGTCGCCGACGGCACCAAGAAGGTCAAGTTCCCCATCAACGAGCCGGCGATCGCCAAGAAGAAGTCGCAGATCGACGAGTACCTGGAGTTCTACGGCGGCCCCGGCGTGCAGCACATCGCCCTGGCCACCAACGACATCGTCGCCACCGTGCGTCAGATGCGCGCCGCGGGCGTGGAGTTCCTCGACGTGCCCGACTCCTACTACGACACCCTCGGCGAGTGGGTCGGCGACACCCGCGTACCGATCGACGAACTGCGCGAGCTGAAGATCCTCGCCGACCGCGACGAGGACGGCTATCTGCTGCAGATCTTCACCAAGCCGGTCCAGGACCGCCCGACCGTCTTCTTCGAGATGATCGAGCGGCACGGCTCCCTGGGCTTCGGCAAAGGCAACTTCAAGGCGCTGTTCGAGGCGATCGAGCGCGAGCAGGAGCGCCGCGGCAACCTCTGAGCCCGCCCGTCACCGTGGGCCGTACGCGATCTTCCGTGTACGGCCCACGGATGCGAGGCTTGAGGCATGGACCTCATCGCACATTTGCGCGCCGGGCTCCCCGAGGAAGCCGTCCTGACCGACCCGGACGTCACCGGCTCCTACGCCCGCGACATGGCCAACTTCTGCGCGGCGGGCACCCCCGCGGTCGTCGTGCTGCCCCGCACCGTCGAACACGTCCAGCACGTGATGCGCACGGCGACGGAACTGGGCGTCCCGGTCGTCCCGCAAGGCGCGCGCACGGGAGTGTCCGGTGCCGCCAACGCCACCGACGGCTGCATCGTGCTGTCCCTGGTGAAGATGGACCGCATCCTGGAGATCAACCCCGTCGACCGGCTCGCGGTCGTCGAACCCGGCGTCGTCAACGCCGTACTCTCCCGCGCGGTCAACGAGCACGGTCTCTACTACCCGCCGGACCCCTCCAGTTGGGAGACGTGCACCATCGGCGGGAACATCGGCACCGCCGCCGGCGGCCTGTGCTGCGTCAAGTACGGCGTCACCGCCGAGTACGTCCTCGGCCTGGACGTCGTCCTCGCCGACGGACGCCTGGTGAAGACCGGCCGCCGCACCGCCAAGGGAGTCGCGGGCTACGACCTCACCCGCCTCTTCGTGGGCTCCGAAGGCAGCCTCGGCGTCGTCGTCCGCGCCACCCTCGCCCTCAAGCCCAACCCGCCCCGACAGCTCGCCCTGGTCGCCGAGTTCGCCTCCGTGGCCGCGGCCGGCCGGGCCGTCTGCGAGATCATGGCCCGCGGCCACGCCCCCTCGCTGCTGGAGCTGATGGACCGCACCAGCGTCCGCGCCGTCAACGACATGGCGCAGATGGGCCTGCCGGAGTCCACCGAGGTGCTGCTGCTGGCCGCCTTCGACAGCCCCGACCCGTCCGCCGACCTCGCCGCCGTCGGCGCCCTGTGCCAGGAGGCCGGCGCCACCCAGGTCGTCCCCGCCGAGGGCCCCGCCGAGTCCGAACTGCTGCTCCAGGCCCGCCGGCTCGCCTTCACGGCCCTGGAGCGGATCAAGCCCGCCATGCTGATCGACGACGTGTGCGTCCCGCGCTCCCAGCTCGCCGCCATGCTCGAAGGCACCACCGCCATCGCCGAGAAGTACGGCCTGACCATCGGCGTCTGCGCGCACGCCGGCGACGGCAACACCCACCCCCTGGTCTGCTTCGACCCCGCCGACCAGGACGAGGAGCGCCGCGCCCACGAGTCCTTCGACGAGATCATGGCGCTCGGCCTCCAACTCGGCGGCACCATCACCGGAGAACACGGCGTCGGCATCCTGAAGAAGGAGTGGCTCGCCCGCGAACTGGGCGACGTCGGCCTGGAGTTGCACCGCGGGATCAAGCAAGTCTTCGACCCCCGCGGCATCCTGAACCCCGGGAAGGTCTTCTGACCCCCCGCATCGCGGACACGGCAGGGGACGCACCCCCTGTCGTGTCCATGGCCCCGCTCCCGCCGCCCGCACCCCCCACCTCGTAGAGTCCCCGCATGGATTCCACGCTCCCCGGACTGGCCCTGCTCGTCCTCGCCATCGCCCTGGTGGCCGCCACCACCGACCGCCGCTCCAAGACCCTCGACCGCCGCCTCGCACGGCTGGAGCGGAAGGTCGACCTGCTGCTGGCCCACGCCGGCGTCGAGCAGCCCCAGGACCCCCGGATGGCCCAGATCGACGACCTGCTGGCGCAGGGCAAGAAGATCCAGGCGATCAAGGTGCACCGCGAGCTGACCGGATCCGGACTCGCCGAGGCCAAGGAAGAGGTCGAACGCCGGATGCGGTGACGGCCCCCTGGGCAGAGGATGGCCGAAAGGACCGCCGGAGCCCGTCCACCGGGCCACCTCTGCCCACCCCAGGGAGCGAGAGCCGATGGCAGCGACCGAAGCGAGGAGAGCCTCCGATGAGGAGTACGACGTCATCGTGCTGGGGGCGGGACCGACCGGCGAGAACCTCGCCGACCGGGCGCACGCCGCCGGACTGAGCGCCGTGATCGTCGAGAGCGAACTGGTCGGCGGCGAGTGCTCCTACTGGGCCTGCATGCCCAGCAAGGCCCTGCTGCGCCCGGTCACCGCCCGCTCCGAGGCACGCCGGGTACCCGGCCTCAAGGAAGCCGCCGACGTCCCCCTGGACGCGCCCGCCGTCCTCGCCCACCGCGACGCCTTCACCTCCTACTGGAAGGACGACGGGCAGGTCCGCTGGCTGGACTCGGTCGGCATCGACCTGGTCCGCGGACAGGGCCGGCTGGCCGGACCCCGCCGGGTCGTCGTCGACGGCGGACAGGTGCTCACCGCACGGCACGCGGTCGCGGTGTGCACCGGCAGCCGCGCGGTGCTGCCGCCCATCCCCGGACTCGCCGCCGCCCGCCCCTGGACCAGCCGCGACGCCACCAGCGCCAAGGCCGTACCGGGCCGGCTGGTGGTGGTCGGCGGCGGCGTGGTGGGCGTCGAGATGGCCACCGCCTGGCGGGCCCTGGGCGCCTCGGTGACACTCCTGGTACGCGGCGACGGGCTGCTGCCCCGCATGGAGCCCTTCGCCGGCCACCTCGTCGCCGAATCGCTCGCCGAGGCGGGCGCGTTCCTGCGCACCGGCGTCGAAGTGCGCGAGGTGCGCCGGGAGGCCCCGGGCGGCGCCGTGACCGTCGAACTGGACTCCGGCGACGAGATCATCGCCGACGAGCTGCTGATCGCCACCGGCCGCGCCCCGCGCACCGACGACATCGGCCTGGAGACGGTCGGCCTGACGCCCGGCTCCTGGCTGGAGGTCGACGACAGCTGCCGGGTGACGGGCGTGACCGGCGGCTGGCTCTACGGCGTCGGCGACGTCAACCACCGCGCCCTGCTGACCCACCAGGGCAAGTACCAGGCCCGGATCGCCGGCGCCGCGATCGCCGCGCGGGCCCGGGGCGTACCGATCCTGGAATCCGACCCCTGGGGCGCGCACGCCGCCACCGCGGACACCCTCGCCGTCCCCCAGGTCGTCTTCAGCGACCCCGAGGCCGCATCGGTGGGCCTGACCGCCGCCGCAGCGGAGCGGGCCGGGCACCGGATCCGGGTGGTCGACCAGGACCTGGCCGCGGTGGCCGGCGCCTCCCTGTACGCCGACGGCTACCGCGGCCGCGCCCGCATGGTCGTCGACCTGGACCGCGAGGTGCTGCTCGGCGCCACCTTCGTCGGCCCCGGCGTCGGCGAACTGCTGCACTCCGCGACGGTCGCGGTGGCCGGCGAGGTCCCCCTCGAACGGCTCTGGCACGCGGTACCGGCCTACCCGACGATCAGCGAGGTGTGGCTGCGGCTGCTGGAGGCCTACCGCGGCTGACCCCCCGGCCGCGCGGCCCCGCCGACCCGGCAAGACCCCCGTCCCCGAAGAGGCCCCGGCCCCTCGTCGGGGGCGGGCGCCGGACCGGCCCCCGCCCACCGTTCGCGCCCTCATCGCGCACTCCCACCGTGCCTCCCGGGCACCCGTTACGCCCCCGGCTCCGGTGACTCGTCCGAGGACCAGGTGCCGCCCGGCCACTGGTCGTCCCGCGACGTCAGCGCCAGCAGCTCGCTCAGCCCTTTGTCCAGGCCCAGATGCCCCTGCTCGCTCCCCGGCGGGACCACCCGCAAGGTGCGCTCCAGCCACGCCGAGACCGCCGCGGCCGGCGCCTGAAGCAGGGCCTCGCCGTCCGGCGAGTTCAGCGCCATACAGACCAGGCTGCGGCCGTCCACCTTCGTGGGCCACACCCGCACATCGCCCTGACCGCACGGCCGGAACACGCCCTCGACGAGCAGTTCACGGGCGAACGTCCAGTTGACGGGCGCGTCCGAACCCACGTGGAAGGTGACATGGACGGCATAGGGGTCGTCCGTCCGGTACGTCAGCCGGGCCGGCACCGGAATGCTGCGCTCCGGCGACAGGACCAGGCCCAGTTCCAGCTCTCGTTCCACCACGGTGTGCATGAGGTCCGCCTCTCTCGTTGTCGTCTCCGCGGACCTGGGACGGGCCCGCGCACAAGGAGAGAGGCGCCGTACGCCGGACCCTTACACGACTTCGTACAACTTTTTTCCCCGGCCTCTTCCAGGTGGTCGTGGCGGGCGGGAGCACCGATGTGACCCGGGGTCTGATAGATGTGGACGCCGCGTTGCGGCAGACTGCTGCCCACACCCACCAGGCCGAGTACAGATACGGGACTTCGGACATGAGCGCCCCTACCTCAGGATCCGCCGGCGGCAGCCCCACGCCAGGCTTCTACCCGGACCCGTCCATCCCCGGCTACATCCGGTACTGGAACGGTGCCGCATGGGTGCCGGGCACCAGCCGGCCCGCCCCCGCCGAAGGCGAGGCGATGCCCGCGCCGCCGCCCGGCGCGGCGGCGCCGCCGGTCCCCGCCACCGTCGAGGAGACCGGGCCGGTCTTCCTCGACGAGGAGGCGGCCGGCGAGGCCGGTGCCGCACCCGCCGCCGCGAGCTGGGACGACCCGGCCCGGCTGCACGGCGCCAGCCCCGAACCGGCCTCCGCCTGGCAGGCCGACGCCTCCCGGCAGAGCGGCTTCGGCGGCGAGGCCGACCGCCGGGTCTCCTGGGGCTCGCCGGACCAGGCGCCCGCGGGCACCCCCTCGGGCGCCGCCGCCTGGGGCACCGTGCCGCCGCAGCGCGACGAGCAGAGCGGTGACGGGGCCGCGGCGGGCGAGGCGCCCGGCACGTCCGCGTCGCGCCCGCCCGAGGCCCCGGCCGACGGGACGGTCACCATCCGCGCCGTCAACCCGGCGGCCCGCCGCGGCCCGGCCTCCGGCGACCAGGGCACCACGGCGATCCGCGCGGTACGGCCCCCCGCCGACCAGCCCGCCCAGCCCGCCAAGGCCAACGAGACCATGGCGATCCGCGTCGCGGGCACCGGGCGGCCGCAGTCCGCCGCGCCCGGTGGCGGCGCCCCGCAGTCGCTGCCGTCCGTCGGCGGCCGCCAGCAGGGCGCCGCGGCCCCTCAGAACCCGACCCCGGCCCCGCAGAACCCCGCCCCGCAGAACCCGGGCCCGCAGCATCCGCCGCAGCAGCACCCCGGCCGGCAGGCGCCCGCGCCCTCGGCCGGCCTCCCCGCGCAGGGCGCCGGCGCCGAGGGCGTCATCCCCTGGAAGCCCCCGACCGACTCCGACCCCTTCTTCGCCGCCGCGCAGGCCGCACAGGGCCACCCGGCCGGCCTCGGCCGCAGGCTGGCGGCCCGGCTGATCGACACCCTGGTGCTGGGCGCGATCACCGCCGCCGTGGCCGTCCCCATGTGGAGCACCGTCACCGACCACCTCGACGCCAAGGTCGAGGCGGCCAAGCAGTCCGGCCGCCAGGTGACGGTCTACCTGGTCGACGGCACCACCGCCCCGGTCTTCGCCACGATCCTGGCCGTCCTGCTGATCGGCGGAGCGCTCTACGAGGCGCTGCCGACCCTCAAGTGGGGCCGCACCCTGGGCAAGAAGCTGTGCGGCGTACGGGTCCTCGACATCGAGAGCCACGACAGCCCGACGCTGGGCGCCGCGCTCAAGCGCTGGTTCCTCTACAGCGTGCTCGGCGTGCTGGCCGTCGGCGTGGTGAACGTGGTGTGGTGCCTGTTCGACCAGCCGTGGCGGCAGTGCTGGCACGACAAGCTGGCGCGCACCTTCGTCGCGTCCGACTGACCCCGCCGCGTTCGCCGCGCCCGGCGCTCCGCCCGTCCCGGCGGGCGGAGCACCCGCCGGGACCGCCCCGGTAGCCCGAACGGACGTCGCCGGATGCGGTCCGCCCCCACAAGGGGTCGACTCGGGCCATGAGTACCGAGCAGCCCGGCAACGGCTCACCCGGCAACGGCTCACCGCAGGGCGGCGGCACGGGCGGCGGCGAAGGCCCGCCGCCTCCGGGAGGCACACCTCCACCGCCCCCGCCGCCTCCTGAGGGTCCGCCGCGGGGGCCCACCTCCGGAGGAACGCCGTACGGCGCTGGCCCGTACGCCGGCGATCCCTACGGCGGGCGGTACGGGGCGGCCGATCCGCTGGCTGGGATGCCGCCGCTGGCGAACCTGGGGCGGCGGCTGCTGGCCCGCATCATCGACTGGATTGTGGTCGTTCTGCCGGTATGGGTGATCATGTGGGTGATCGCAGCCGCCAACGTGGCGGGCCACCTCAGCATCAGCGATGCGGTGGCCGCCACCTGGTGGTACACGGTAGTAGGCGCCACGATGCTGGCCTACATCATCTACGAAGCGCTGATGGTGGCCCGCAGCGGTCAGACCCTCGGCAAGATGGTGATGAAGATCCGGGTGGCGATGCTCTCGAACGGCGTGGTCCCGACCAGCCAGGCGGCTTGGATCCGGGCCGCGGTCTATTCACTGCCGATGATCGTGTGGTGCCTGGGCTCCCTCTTCTGGCTGGTCAACGTCCTGTGGTGCACCTGGGACAAGCCGTACCAGCAGTGCCTGCACGACAAGGCCGCCAGTACCGTCGTGGTGTCCACGGAGACGGGCTAGCGGCGTAACGGCACACGACCCGGCGACGAACCACCGGACGGGCCCACAAACCCCACACGAGTGCCCGCTTCCCCGCGCGTGCCCTCCGGTCAGTGCGCGTGCTTGCCGGCCTCCGCGGCGCCGGCCGCCGACGCGACCCGGGCCCGCGACACCCGGCCGTACGGCGACGAGGCCGGTGACGGCGTCTGCGTCGGCGCGGGGTGCAACTCCCCGGGCGCGCCGGGCGACTTGGCCCGTACGACATGCCGCCGGACCACCCGCGACACCCCCGGAATCGGTGCCGTCATGGCGACGAGCAGGCCGAGCCCGAGCCCGGCGATGGCGATGACCGCGACCCCGATCCCGGTCTCCGTCTGGGAGAGCAGCAGCATCGCGAGGGTGGAGAGAAAGACGGTGGCCGAACCGTAGGCGAGCTGGGTGGCGGTCGGACGAGGCATGGCGGAATCCGTCCTCGGAGGGTCGGCAGGGGTGTCGGTCAAGGGCGCGCCATCACACGAGCCTACGGTCCTTACTGCCCGAGCGGAACGCCAAGTAAGCGTGACCTAACCCACGGGTGGAGGCGCGGGGGGCGCACAGAGCGCCGCGCGTTCGAACACCCGGGCGCATCATGGCTGTTCGGGGTGGGGGCGCATGTCCGTCGGGCATATACGCCCGGCCTCTGCCCGTCCGTACGCCGTCATCGGCCGTGTCCGATAGCCGCCACACGTGAACCGGTTAACGTAATGGCCTGACGTGGCCAAGTCAAGACCTGTCTTTTCCCCCGTACTTCCGGTCGAATGCCCTCCAAACAACGACCGCGTCTAGGGGAGGACAGCGCGAAGTGAGAGACCACAGAAAGGTGTTCAGACCGGCCGCTCTGGCCACGGCGATCGCCGTGATCGGGGCGGCCGCTCTGTCGTCGGGGGTGGCCACCGCCGACCCCCAGGGGCCGTCGTCCGTCGCCAAGCGCCATGACCCGGCGCCGGAGCGGACCGTGGACCACGACCTCAAGGGGCCGTTCAGCGACAAGCAGGAGGCCGCGCGCAAGGAAGCACTGCAGCAGGTCATCTCCGGCGAGGCCGAGGCCACCGAGCGCAACGGCTCCCAGGTCGTCAAGCTCGGCAGGAGCAAGTACGTCGAGCTGGCCCGGGAGAAGACCGACAAGATCTTCACCATCCTCGTGGACTTCGGCGACAAGGTCGACGACACCACGATGTTCGACCCGGACGGCGACGGCCCCAAGCCCCCGGTGAAGAAGTACGGCGGCGACCCGGGCCCCGCGCACAACCAGATAGCCGAGCCGGACCGTGCCAAGGACAACAGCACGGCCTGGCAGAAGGACTACGACCAGCAGCACTTCCAGGACCTGTACTTCTCGCACGACAAGAAGAAGCAGTCGCTCGCCAAGTACTACGAGAAGCAGTCCTCGGGCCGCTACTCCGTCGACGGCGAGGTCTCCGACTGGGTCAAGGTCGACTACAACGAGGCCCGCTACGGCTCCAACTACTGCGGCCAGACCAACTGCGCCAGCGCCTGGGACCTGATCCGCGACGGCGTCAACCAGTGGGCGAAGAACCAGAAGGCGGCCGGCCGCACCGACGCCCAGATCAAGACCGACCTCGCCAAGTACGACCAGTGGGACCGCTACGACCACGACGGCGACGGCAACTTCAACGAGCCCGACGGCTACCTCGACCACTTCCAGATCGTGCACGCCGGCGAGGACGAGTCCGCCGGCGGCGGCGTCCAGAAGACCAACGCCATCTGGGCGCACCGCTGGTACGCGTACGGCACCGACGCCGGCAAGACCGGCCCCGAGGGCAACAAGGCCGGCGGTACCCAGATCGCCGACACCGGCATCTGGGTCGGCGACTACACCATGCAGCCGGAGAACGGCGGACTCGGCGTCTTCGCCCACGAGTACGGCCACGACCTGGGCCTGCCGGACGAGTACGACACCACCGGCACCGGCGAGTCCTCGGTGGACTTCTGGTCGCTGATGTCGGCCGGCTCCTGGCTCGGCACCGGCAAGGACTCCATCGGCGACCTGCCCGGCGACATGAGCGCCTGGGACAAGCTGCAGCTGGGCTGGCTCAACTACGGCAAGGCGAAGGCCGCCACCAAGTCCACCCACAAGCTGGGCGTCGCCGAGTACAACACCAAGGACAAGCAGGCGGTGGTCGTCGAACTGCCCGCCAAGGCGGTCAAGACCGACATCGTCGCGCCCGCGGAAGGCTCCAAGCAGTGGTGGAGCGACATGGGCAACGACCTGAAGAACACCCTGTCCCGGCCGGTGGACCTCACCGGTAAGGCCAAGGCGTCGCTGACGCTCAAGGGCTGGTGGGACATCGAGAAGGACTACGACTACCTCTACGCCGAGGTCTCCACCGACGGCGGCGCCAACTGGACGGCCCTGGACGGCACCGCGGGCGGCAAGGCCATCCCGCGCGACGGCAGCGACAAGCCCGCACTGACCGGCACCGTCACCGCCTACCAGGACCTCGTCTACCCGCTCGACGCCTACGCGGGCAAGAAGATCGACCTGCGCTTCCGCTACCAGACCGACGGCGGCGCGGCCCAGAAGGGCTTCGCGGCCGACGCCATCGGCGTCGTCGCCGACGGCAAGCCGCTGTTCAGCGACGACGCCGAGGGTGACGACAACGGCTGGACCAGCAAGGGCTTCTCGCGGATCGGCGCGTCCTTCACCAAGGACTACCCGCAGTACTACATCGCCGAGAACCGGCAGTACGTGTCGTACGACAAGACCCTCAAGGTCGGCCCGTACAACTTCGGCTGGACCACCGACAAGCCGGGCTGGGTGGAGCACTTCCCGTACCAGAACGGCGTGCTGATCTGGCTGTGGGACACCTCGCAGCCCGACAACAACGTCGGCCAGCACCCCGGCTACGGCCAGATCCTCCCGGTCGACGCCCACCCCAAGGCCGAGCGCTGGGCCGACGGCAAGCTGATGCGCAACCGCTTCCAGTCCTACGACTCGACCTTCACCCGCTACCGGACCGACGCGCTCACCCTCCACAAGGACGGCAAGCCGGTCACGATCAAGTCCAAGCGCGGGGTGACGCTCTTCGACGACCGGCACGGCGTCTACTACGACAAGGCGAACCCGACCGGCGGTGTGATCGTTCCTGACACCAACACCCGGATCAAGATCACCAAGGAGGCCAGTGATGGCTCCACGGTGACGGTTCAGGTGAGCCGCGCAGGTAAGTAAAAGATAAAAGTAGCAGGTCAGAGCCGAATCGGCCGTTGCCCACTAGCGGGCGGCGGCCGATTCGCGTTTAGATGCGTCCTGCAGTTCCTTGTTGACGCCGAGTCTCACGGGGGAGATATGTCCATGTCCGGTGGCGGCTTCATCAGGCTTCCCGGCGGAAGCGTGGTGGTCGCCCTGTCGCTGCCCAGACCGCCCCACGGGGCGCGGTCCGGCCCGTACGAGTGCGGGTGCCGGGTCCGGGTCCTGGTCCATGCCGTGAACCGCCAGCGCGCCCTGACCAGGCTGCGCAACCTCGGTCTGCGTGCCGTCTACCTCCGCGGCAACACCGAGCCGCCCACCCCGGACGAGATCACGGCCGTGCTCCACCACCCCGACGGCCTGGTCTGGCGCGAGACCCCGGGCGACGACACGGAGTCCTGGCACCCCATACGGGCCCTGTGGCGCCCCCGTGCCGCCCCGGCACCGCCCCCCTCGGCCACCGGGCCGACGGGCGGCGAGCGGGCCGCGTAAGGACCGCGGCCGCCGCGGACCGAGGTCTCCCCCTCGGCCCGCGGCATCGGACCCACCGGCCACTGCCTACCGGCCACTACCTACCGGTCACCGCCCATCGGTCATGCCGGCTGGTCACTGCCTACCGGTCAGGCCGGCTGGTCACTGCCGAATCGGTGCCGCCTACCGCTTACTGCTCACTGCCTACTGCTCACTGCCTACTGCTCACTGCTCACTGCGTACCGCCTACGCCTACGCCTGCTGCCTACGCCTGCTGGTCGGCGACGACCGGCTTGCCGGTCAGCTCGGCGCCCGCGGCCCGCAGCTCCTCGATGGCCCGCTCGGTGGTGTGCGCGAGGACGCCGGCCGTCAGGTCCAGCAGGACATGGGTGCGCAGCCCGGCCCGCAGCGCGTCGAGGGCGGTGGCCCGTACGCAGTGGTCGGTGGCGATACCGACCACGTCGACCTCGGTGACGTCCCGCTCGCGCAGCCATTCCGCGAGCGGGGTGCCGTCCTCGTCCGTCCCCTCGAAGCCGCTGTACGCGGCCTCGTAGGCGCCCTTGTCGAAGACCGCGTCGATCGCGCCGGAAGCGAGGGCCGGGGCGAAATTGGGGTGGAAGCTGCTGCCTTCGGTGCCGGCGACGCAGTGCGGCGGCCAGGAGTGCTCGAAGTCGGGGTGGTCGGAGAAGTGATCACCCGGGTCTATGTGGTGGTCCCGGGTGGCCACGACGTGGCGGTAGCCGCCGCCTGCCGCCTGGCCGATCAGGTCGGTGATGGCCGCCGCGACATCCGCACCTCCCGCCACCGCGAGGCTGCCGCCCTCGCAGAAGTCGTTCTGCACGTCAACGACGATCAGTGCCCGATGCATGGTGCGTGCCTTCCGGCTGGGAGTTGGGGGGAGGGGCGCGAAGTGATGGTGTGACCGAGGGTAGCCACTTGAGGGTGATTGCGGGAGTGGATGACCGAACTCGTCCCCCTGCCCGCACCCTCCCTTCGCGTTACATCGTGTGATAAATTCAAGGGAACCAGTCACTCTCTGTAATCGTTGCCGGATTAAGGAGGAGGCGTCGCGGCGTCAAGGCGAAGTCGCCCCAGGCGCACCCGCGTAACCCCTGTCATGCCACCCCTGCCACCCCCCCCCGTAACCGCGTTCTGCGCTGGCGGCCTGGCGGTCCAGCACGTACCCGGCGGCCTGGTGGCCCCACGGGTGCCCAGCAGCCTGGTGGCCGTACAGATACCGCGCAGCCTGGTGGTCGTACAGGTACCGGGCGGCCTGTTGGCTCTACATGTACTCGCCTGTTGGTCCTAGACGTACTCGGTCGTGTACTCGGTGGGAATGACCGCTTCCCCCCGAGACAGCTGGGTCGCCGACAGCGGCAGCCCGGCGCGGGCGGCGATGTGCCGGTCGCGGGCGGCGTCCAGCGGCTCGCGGGCCACCACCATGCCGGCGCTCACCAGCGGGATCTGCAGCTGCTGGTCCTCCAGCTCCGCCGGGACCGGCCCGGTGCCGACGACCTCGGCCGACGCCACGCTGTCCTCGTCGAGCCGGCGGGCGGCCCACTTGCGGCCGCCCATCGAGGTCTTGGCGCCCATCGACTTCTTCGCGACCGGCCGCAGCGGGGCGCCCGGCTCGTTGCTGTCGGCGCGGGCGACCAGCTTGTAGACCATCGAGCAGGTCGGGTGCCCGCTGCCGGTCACCAGCTGGGTGCCGACGCCGTACGCGTCCACCGGGGCGGCGGCCAGTGAGGCGATGGCGTACTCGTCCAGGTCGCTGGTCACCACGATCTTGGTCTTCTCGGCGCCCAGCTCGTCCAGCTGCTGGCGCACCCGGTGGGCGATCAGCAGCAGATCGCCGGAGTCGATCCGTACGGCGCCGAGGCCGGGGCCGGCCACCTCCACGGCGGCGCGCACCGCCTCGGTGACGTCGAAGGTGTCCACGAGCAGGGTCGTGCCGCTGCCGAGGGTGTCGACCTGCGCGGTGAAGGCGTCCCGTTCGGTGTCGTGCAGCAGGGTGAAGGCGTGGGCGCTGGTGCCGACGGTGGGGATGTTGTAGCGGAAGCCGGCCGCCAGGTCGGAGGTGGCGTGGAAGCCGCCGACGTAGGCCGCGCGGGACGCGGCCACGGCCGCGAGCTCGTGGGTGCGGCGGGCGCCCATCTCCATCAGCGGGCGCTCGCCGGCCGCCACCGACATCCGGGAGGCGGCCGCGGCCACCGCGGAGTCGTGGTTGAGGATCGAGAGGATCACCGTCTCCAGGAGGACCGCCTCGGCGAAGGTGCCCTCGACCCGCAGGATGGGGGAGCCGGGGAAGTAGACCTCGCCCTCCGGATAGCCCCAGATGTCGCCGCGGAAACGGAAGTCGGTCAGCCACTGGAGGGTCGGCTCGTCGAGGATGCCGCGCTCGCGCAGAAAGCCGAGGATCGTCTCGTCGAAGCGGAAGTTCTCCACCGCGTCCAGCACCCGGCCGGTGCCGGCCACCACGCCGTAGCGGCGGCCCTCGGGCAGTCGGCGGGTGAAGACCTCGAAGACCGACCGACGGTCCGCGGTGCCGGACCGCAACGCGGCCTGCAGCATGGTGAGTTCGTACTGGTCGGTGAAGAGCGCAGTCGACGGCACGGCCACCGGCAGCCCCAGGTCTGCTGTGTTCATGCAGAAGATGCTACCCCCATTACTCGTCACTTTGACGATAGTGAGATGGGGGCCTCCGCTTATTCCCCGGGGCGCCTTTGGGTTACCCCCCGAGGGCGCGTGTGCGCCACCTCCCGGGGTGGGTGTGGGTCAGCCGCGGGGCGGGTGCGCGTCACTCCCTGGAGCGGGTGCGCGCAACGCGCCGACGCGGCGCGCCCCGAGGGGCGTTTGTGCACCGCCCGCCCCCGGGTGGCAGCATGGGGCCTGTGAGCGCCCACCCGTCCCCCACGATCACGCTCCGGCCGTATCGCTGCACGCTCAGCGTCCCGGTCGAGATCGAGCGTCCCGAGTCGAGCGAGGCCCCCTTCGAGGTCACCGAACCCGACGTCCCGTGGGTCACGATCGTCCACAACGACCCCGTCAACCTCATGAGCTACGTCTCCTATGTCTTCCAGACGTACTTCGGCTACTCGAAGGACAAGGCGCACCAACTGATGCTCGACGTCCACCACAAGGGCCGCGCGGTGGTCTCCAGCGGCAGCCGTGAGGAAATGGAACGGGATGTGCAGGCCATGCACGGCTACGGCCTGTGGGCGACCCTGCAGCAGGACCGCCGATGACCGGGCACTTCGAGCCACTGCCCGACGGCGGCGCCGCCGTCCCCCTCGACGAGGTCGAGATCTCCATCCTGCGCAGCCTGGCCGTCCAGCTGATGGAGCTGATCGGGCCGGGTGAGCAGCCCTCCGGAGGCGAGGACGAGGACCTGCTGGCGTCGATCTTCAACGACGGCCCCAGCGAGCCGCCCGCCGACCCGGTGCTGGCCCGTCTCTTCCCCGACGCCTACGGCGGTCCCGACCTCGTCCCCGATGACGACGTGCGTGCCGCCTCCGCCGAGTTCCGCCGCTACACCGAGAACGACCTGCGCTCGCGCAAGCGGGAGGACGCCCTGGCGCTGATCCGCGGGCTGGACACGCTGTCGCCGGCCGGGGGAGACGCCGTGCTGCGGCTGAAGCCCGACGAGTGCCGGCAGTGGCTGGGCGCCCTCAACGACCTCAGACTGGCCATCGGCACCCGCCTGGAGGTCACCGACGAGGACGACGGCGGCGAGCTGCTGCGCCTGCCGGACAGCGATCCGCGCAAGCCGATGGTGATGGCCTATCTCTGGCTCGGCGGTCTCCAGGAGACCCTCGTCGAGTCGCTGATGGGTTGAGCCGACGGTGTGTGGCTGAGTCGACGGTGTGTGGCTGAGTCGACGGTGTGTGGTTGAGGCGACGGTGTGCGGCCGACTCGGCGGTGTGTGGTTGAGCCGACGGTGTGCGGCCGACTCGGCGATGTGCGGCTGAGTCCAAGGTGCGCGGCTGAGCCGACGGTGGGCGGGCCGAGCCGACGATGAGCGGCCGCGTCGACGGCGAGGGGTCGAGCCGTCGGTGAGGAGTCGAACCGGCGGATCAGATTCCGGCACACCGGGACGTACCGCCCGGATGCCGGCGCGGGGCGCCCGTACGGTGTTCGCTCAGCGGATGCTCAAATCCGGATAACGATCGCATCACACCAACCCGGACATCCTGTAGGTTTCTGCGGCGTTCGTCCCGTTCTGCTGGCCTTGTGGTGCGCGGCATCCCTAGGCGATCAACGAAGTTGCGTGATAAATGTTCACGACCTGCCGTAAGTGACACCACCCCTGTCGCTGCGGGAGCGCTGTGCCGGCCGACCGTCGGCGTGCAGGAACTCCATCCGGGGGGATCGGGACCCGATCCGGACAGACCGGGTCGGTATGGAGAAAGGCACACCATTCATGACCTCTGTGCAGGTCGACAAGCAGCACGACGGCAACGAGGCAGCTGGAAACGCCCCTGAAGAGGGCTATCAGCGGGGGCTGGGAAACCGTCAGATCCAGATGATCGCCATTGGCGGCGCCATCGGCACCGGCCTCTTTCTGGGAGCCGGAAAGGCGATCTCGAAAGCCGGGCCGAGCATCATCCTCGCCTACGCCATCGTGGGTCTGGTCATCTTCTTCATCATGCGGGCCCTGGGCGAACTGCTCATGTACCGGCCCGTCTCCGGCTCGTTCTCGGAGTACGGCCGGGAATTCCTCGGCCCGTTCATCGGCTTCGTGACCGGCTGGACGTACTGGCTGTTCTGGGTGGTCACCGGCATCACGGAAGTGACCGCGGCCGCCACGTATGTGCAGTACTGGAACGAGGGCATACCGCAATGGGTATCGGCGCTCGTCTTCACGTGCGCGCTCTTCGGTATCAACCTGATCTCCGTGAAGATCTTCGGTGAGCTGGAATTCTGGTTCTCGATGGTCAAGGTCACCGCGATCATCGGCATGATCCTGATCGGCCTCGGCGTGATCCTGCTCGGTTTCTCCGACGCCGGTGACACCGCCTCCTTCACCAACCTGTGGTCCGACGGCGGGTTCTTCCCCAAGGGCATCGGCGGCACGCTGATGACGCTGCAGATCGTGATGTTCGCCTTCCTCGCCGTCGAGCTCGTCGGCGTCACCGCGGGCGAGGCGACCAACCCGAAGAAGGTCCTGCCCCAGGCCATCAACACCGTGCCCTGGCGGATCGGCCTCTTCTACATCGGTGCGCTGATCATCATCCTGTCCGTCGTCAGCTGGACGGTCTTCGAGCCGGGTGTCAGCCCGTTCGTCCGCGCCTTCCAGGAGATCGGCCTGCCGGCCGGCGCCGGCATCGTCAACTTCGTCGTGCTGACCGCCGCGCTCTCCTCGGCCAACTCCGGCATGTACTCCACCGGCCGGATGCTCCGCGACCTCGCGCTCAACGGCCAGGGCCCGAAGCTCTTCACCAAGCTGAGCAAGAACGGGCTGCCCACCTGGGGCACCGGCGTCTCGGTCGGCATGATGCTGTTCGGCGTGTGGATCAACTACCAGTGGCCGGGCGAGGCGTTCAACTACGTCGTCTCCTTCGCCACGATCTCCGGCATGTGGGCCTGGATCGTCATCCTGGCCTCACAGCTGCGCTACCGCGCCAAGGCGAACCGCGGCGAGCTGCCGCAGTCCGACTTCAAGGCCCCAGGCGCCCCGTACACCTCGCTCTTCGCGCTGGCCTTCATCGGCATGGTGATCGTGATGATGGGCGTCGACAAGGACGCCCGGATCTCGCTCTACGCGGCTCCCGTGTGGGCGCTCATCCTGGGCGTCGGCTACCTCGCCATCAAGCGGCGGGACGCTGCGGGCGGGCCGGAGGCCGTATCGGCCGGGCAGGACGCCAAGAACTGAGGCGCCATCCCGGACGAACGGGGTGAATCCCCGGACTGTCCAGCATGCGGGCCCGTGCGTACCACTCTTCGGTACGCGCGGGCCCGCTGTCTATTCTTGGCGCCATGCTGACCCTCACCAAGGCCCTCTACGACCAGATCGTCGAGCACGCCCGCCAGGACCACCCCGACGAGGCCTGCGGCGTGGTCGCGGGGCCGGCCGGCACCGGCCGCCCCGAGCGGTTCGTCCCCATGCTGAACGCCGCCCGCTCTCCCACGTTCTACGAGTTCGACTCCTCGGACCTGCTCAAGCTCTACCGCGAGATGGACGACCGGGACGAGGACCCGGTGATCATCTACCACTCGCACACCGCCACCGAGGCCTACCCCTCGCGCACCGACATCTCCTACGCCAACGAGCCAGGCGCCCACTACGTGCTGGTCTCCACCGCCGACACCGACGACGCCGGGCCCTTCCAGTTCCGCTCCTTCCGGATCGTCGACGGCGAGGTCACCGAGGAGGAGGTCGAGGTCGTCCCGGCGTACTCCTGAGGCGCTCCGGGCGTGCTCCGGGCGCGCTGCGGACCTGCTCCGGACGCGCCCCGCGGCGGCGCCCCCGGGCCGCATCCAAGATCGCGTCCCAACTGGTGTACACCGAACGTCCGCATCATGGGACGAGGTTCCAATACCCGGACCGGGAATCGATACGATGACCGCATGGTTGACCACGACGTGAGCGAGAAGAGGACGGGCATGCTGCTGCACGCTCCGCTCGCCACGCGTCGCTCCGCATCCGCCCTGCTGGGCGCGTTCGGCTGCGGAGCCGCACGGCTGCACGTCGATCTGTGCCGCCTGTCCAGCGCCATGTGTCCGCGCTGCGCCGCCGTCTGACCCGGCCCGCATCAGGCGCGCGGCGCGCGCCACCGGCACCGAAGCACTCGCCCCGCCACCCGGCACGCCTGCCGCCGTGCGACGGGACGTACCGCACCTGCCCCCGCACCCACTCCCACAGGAGCACTCCTCATGGCCATCGAGGTCCGAATCCCGACCATCCTGCGCACCTACACCGACGGTCAGAAGGCCGTCGAGGGCAGCGGAGACACCCTCGCCGACCTCTTCCAGGACCTGGAGAGCCGGCACGCCGGTATCCGCGACCGCCTCGTCGACGGCGAGCAGCTCCGCCGCTTCGTGAACGTCTACCTCAACGACGAGGACGTCCGCTTCCTGGAAGGCATCTCCACCAAGCTGGCCGACGGCGACAGCGTCACGATCCTGCCGGCCGTGGCCGGCGGCTCGGGTCTGATGTCCGGCTCCGCCGGGTGGGCCTGACGTGCGGTACGACTCTCCGCTGGCGGCGGTCGGGAACACCCCTCTCGTCCGCCTCCCGCGCCTCTCGCCCTCCGAGGACGTCCGCATCTGGGCGAAGCTGGAGGACCGCAACCCCACGGGTTCGGTCAAGGACCGCCCGGCCCTGCACATGATCGAGCAGGCCGAGAAGGACGGCCGGCTGACCCACGGCTGCACCATCCTGGAGCCGACCTCCGGCAACACCGGCATCTCGCTCGCCATGGCGGCCAAGCTCAAGGGCTACCGCATGGTGTGCGTCATGCCGGAGAACACCTCCTCCGAGCGGCGCGAGCTGCTCGCCATGTGGGGCGCCGAGATCATCTCCTCGCCCGCGGCCGGCGGCTCCAACACCGCCGTCCGGGTGGCCAAGGAACTCGCCGCCGAGCACCCCGACTGGGTGATGCTCTACCAGTACGGCAACCCCGACAACGCCGGTGCGCACTACGCCACCACCGGCCCCGAGATCCTCGCCGACCTGCCCTCGATCACCCACTTCGTCGCGGGGCTGGGCACGACCGGCACCCTGATGGGCGTCGGCCGCTATCTGCGCGAGCAGGTGCCCGGCGTGCAGATCGTCGCCGCCGAGCCGCGCTACGACGACGTGGTCTACGGCCTGCGCAACCTCGACGAGGGCTTCATCCCCGAGCTCTACGACGAGTCCGTGCTCACCACCCGCTTCTCGGTCGGCTCCGAGGACGCGGTCCGCCGTACCCGCGAACTCCTCGCGCAGGAAGGCGTCTTCGCGGGCATCTCCACGGGTGCGGCGCTGCACGCCGCGATCGGCGTCGGCAAGAAGGCGGTCAAGGCGGGCCGCAGCGCCGACATCGTCTTCATCGTCGCCGACGGCGGCTGGAAGTACCTCTCCACCGGCGTGTACACCGCCGAGTCGACGGAGGCGGCCATCGCCACCCTCCAGGGCCAGCTCTGGGCGTAGGCCCCCGAAGGCCGCGGTGCGGCCGGTGCCGACCCTGCCCGGGGCCTCCCGGACCCTCGCCGCCGCGGCCGATCGCCGCGGCGGCGGGCTTTTCCCGGCGGCGCGGCGCCGGGGTGATCGGCCACGAGGGTCGCGGTGCGGCGCGGGACACGGCGGCGGCCCCCTGCGTACGGGCGTACGGGCCGTCAGCCCGGACTGGTGATTCCGCCCACAGCTCGCCCCGCTGGAGGAGCCACGCGACCTTTTGCGCCTTACGCTCGGGGCACCGCACAGACCGCTCAAGGACCCGGCACCGACCAGGTAAGGCCGCCGGGACCCCCGCATGGACCCTTTCCCCGAGCTCTCAATGGCGTTCGAGCAGGGGAGGCTCCCATACCGCCCCCGCCCACGGAGGTTCACGCCCGTATGAAGCTCACCGTCGTCGGATGCTCGGGGTCGTTCCCTTCCATGGAATCGGCCTGCTCGAGCTACCTCCTGGAGGCCGACGGCTTCAGGCTGCTCCTCGACATGGGCAACGGCGCCCTCGGCGAGCTGCAGCGCCACTCCGGCCTCTACGACCTCGACGCCGTGGTCCTGTCGCATCTGCACGCCGATCACTGCATCGACCTGTGCGGATACTTCGTGGTGCGCTACTACCGCCCGGACGGTGGGCGGTGCGCGCCGATGCCGGTCTACGGGCCGGCCGGCACCGAGCGCCGGCTGACCGTCGCACACGCCGACCTTCCGCACGACGGCGCGATGAGCGAGGTCTTCGAATTCCGCACGCTGGAACCGGGCACCTTCACCGTCGGGCCGTTCACGGTCCGTACGGAGCGGGTCAGCCACCCGGTGGAGGCGTTCGGCTTCCGTATCGAGCACGACGGCAGCTCCCTGACGTACTCGGGTGACACCGGCCCCTGCGACGCGCTGGACGCCCTGGCGTCCGGGACCGACTTCTTCCTGTGCGAGGCGTCCTTCACCTACGGCAAGGAAGACATCCCCGACCTGCACCTCAACGGTCGGGAGGCCGGTGAGCACGCGCGGCGGGCGGGCGCCGGCCGGCTGGTGCTGACCCACATCCCGCCGTGGACCGACCCGGACATCAACATCCGTGACGCGCAGAAGGTCTACGACGGTCCGGTCGAGGTCGCCAAGGCGGGAGCGGTGTACGAGATCTGAGCGGCGGGCGCCGGGGGCCGTTAGCCGGGGGCATTAGGGGGCGTGCGAACGCATTCCCTAGGGGATGCGAGGGCCCCCTGCGGGGCCACAACGGGTGGGGCCGGGGCGGTATTCCCGCGATGCGGGGTCGGCGAGAGCCGCCGTGTGCGGGGGCCGCGAGAGCTGCTGTGTGCGGGGGCCGCGAGAGCTGCCGTGTGTGGGGTCCGTGAGAGCTGCGAAACAACGGCGTAAGGGCCCCGGAACCGACTGGTTCCGGGGCCCTTACCCCGTCTCGTGCCGGGATGCTCAGGCCTTGAACTGGGCCTTCTCCAGCTCGGCGATCTCCTCGTCGGACTCGCGGCCCGGTGTGGGGATGTTGAACTTGGTGATGGCGAAGCGGAAGACCACGTAGTAGACGACGGCGAAGCACAGGCCCACCAGCGCCAGCATCAGCGGTTTGGTCGCGATGCCCAGGTTGAGCACGTAGTCGATGGCGCCGGCGGAGAACCCGAAGCCGTCCTTCATGCCCAGCGCCCAGGTCAGCGCCATCGAGACACCGGTCAGCACCGCGTGGATCGCGTAGAGCACCGGGGCGATGAACATGAAGGTGAACTCGATGGGCTCGGTGACGCCGGTGACGAAGGCGGTGAGCGCGAGGGAGAACATCATGCCGCCGACGGCCTTGCGGCGCTCGGGGCGGGCGCAGTGGGTGATCGCCAGGCAGGCGGCCGGGAGGGCGAACATCATGATCGGGAAGAAGCCGGTCATGAACTGGCCGGCGCTCGGGTCGCCGGCGAGGAAGCGGGCGATGTCGCCGTGCTTGCCCTCGTAGTCGCCGGCCTGGAACCAGGGGAAGGAGTTCAGCAGGTGGTGCATGCCGACCGCGATCAGACCGCGGTTGGCGACGCCGAAGATGCCCGCGCCGACGGCGCCGGAGCCGACCAGCCACTCGCCGAAGTTGTGCAGTCCGGCGCCGAGGACCGGCCAGACGTAGCCGAAGACGATGCCGATCAGCAGACCCGCGAAGGACGCCAGGATCGGGACCAGGCGGCGGCCGCTGAAGAAGCCCAGCCAGTCGGGGAGCCGCTTGCGGCTGTAGCGCTGGTAGAGCAGGGCGACCACGATGCCCATCACCACGCCGCCGAGGACCTTGGCGTCCGCGGGCTGGGCGACCTGGACGATCTTCCCGTCGACCACCTTGTCGACCTTGGCGAGGCTGTCGTCCGAGAACGTCGCCAGCACCTTGCTGAAGACCAGGTAGCCGACGACGGCGGCCAGTCCGGTGGAGCCGTCCGCCTTCTTGGCGAAGCCGATGGCGATGCCCACCGCGAACAGCAGCGGCATGTTGTCCAGGAGTGCGCCGCCGCCCGCCGCCATGAACTCGGCGAGCTTGTTGAGGAAGTCGGGGAGCGACTCCCGGCCGAGCAGGTCGGGCTGGCCCAGGCGGACCATCAGCGCGGCCGCGGGCAGCGTGGCGATCGGCAGCATGAGGCTGCGGCCGATGCGCTGGGCCACTGCCATGGCGTTGGAGCCGCGGCCCTTCTTCTCGGGGGCCGCCGTGGCGGTGGCCGAACTCATCGGATTCCTCCTGGAGAGGCGGGCGCTCGAAAAGGGGGGACGGCCCGCTCGTTGGTCTACACCTTGGTCTACACCACCGGTGGTTTAGACCATTCTTAGCACGGAGCCCCGGCGCAAAGGAATCCATTCTTCCAAGTGGTGTGGACCACATGGCGACCGCCCCCCGAGCCGGGCCGCTCAAGGGCCGCAGGGCGCGGTACAGAAGGCCAGGTGGGACGCAGTAGGGCCGTCACCGGCGGGAAAGCGGGCCGGGAATCCGTCGGGGTCGCGGAGGCCTTACTTGATGTTCTCCCGCTCCATCGCATCGCCGATCTCATCCGGTTCGCGTCCCGGCGTCGGCAGATCGAATTTCGTGATCACAAAGCGGAAGACGGCGTAGTAGACCGCCGCGAAACACAGGCCGATGAGAATGAGCAGCCAGGGCTTGGTCGCCAGCCCCCAGTTGATGACGTAGTCGATCAGCCCCGCCGAGAAGCTGAAGCTGTCGTGCACCCCCAGGGCCCAGCTCACCGCCATCGACACACCCGTCAGCACGGCGTGCAGTACGTACAGCGCCGGCGCGACGAACATGAACGCGTACTCGATGGGCTCGGTCACGCCCGTCACGAACGACGTCAGGCCGACCGAGAGCATCATGCCCGCGATCTCCTTGCGGCGATGCCGGTGGGCGCAGTGCGCGATCGCCAGGGCCGCCGCCGGCAGCGCGAACATCATGATCGGGAAGAATCCCGTGGTGAACTGCCCCGCACTCGGGTCGCCCGCCATGAACCGGTTGATGTCGCCGTGGACGACCGTGCCGTCCGGCTTGGTGAAACTGCCGAACTGGAACCAGACGAAGGTGTTCAGGAACTGGTGCAGGCCCACCACCAGCAGCGCGCGGTTGGCGACGCCGAAGAGGCCCGCACCCCACGACCCCAGGTCCGAAAGCCACTCGCTGAAACCGGTCAGCGCATCACCGATCGGCGGCCAGACGAACAGGCACGCCACCGCGAACACCAGGCCGATGAACGCCATGACGATCGGGACCAGCCGGCGGCCGTTGAAGAACCCCAGCCAGTCCACCAGCTTCACCCGGTGCAGGCGCATCCAGAAGAAGGCGGACGCGAAGCCCATGACGATGCCGCCGAAGACCCCCGGGTTCTGGAACGCGGCCTGTGTCACCGTCGCCCCGGAATCCACGCACACCCCGCTCCACAGACCCGCCTGGGAGTACGTCTGGCCCGCGGCGCAGCCCGCCGGGAACGCGTGCAGCACCGAGAAGTAGACGAGGAAGCCGGTCACCGCGGCCAGCGCCGTGGAACCGTCCGACTTCTTCGCCATGCCGATCGCCACGCCGACGCAGAACAGCAGCGGCAGCCCCAGCCCCGAGTCCAGCAGCGCCCCGCCGGCCGCCGCGAACACCGTGCCGACCGCGTCCCAGCCCAGCCCGTCCTTGCCGAACACATCCGGCTGGCCCAGACGGTTGAGGATGCCCGCGGCGGGCAGGACGGCAATCGGCAGCTGCAGACTGCGCCCCATCTTCTGCAGTCCCTGGAAGAGGTTCGCCCCCCAGCTCCTCCCCGGTGCCGGAGCCGCCGCGTTCGCGCTCATCTGACTCCTCCCGGCACTCGGCCCGTCGGCAACCGCCCCGGCGCTTGCCGCATACTGATGGTGTAGACCACTTGGTGCGCACCGGACGCCCTTCCGGGCGTGCGGTGCGGCCCGCGGTGTGAGCCCTCCCTGTGGGCCCTAGTTCGCCAGTAAGCGGGCAAACGCCCGCAATGGTGGGCCGAACGGGGGTTACGGGGGGAAAAC
>NZ_JBHYJC010000053.1:32513-47814 GCF_042749045.1 Streptomyces sp. NPDC059008
GGGGCCGTCCCAAGTTTGTGTGGTTTACCCCTCTGGGCGCCCCCCCGCCCCCCCGCCGGCCGCCGCCCCCCCCACCGCGGTGATCGCCATCCGTGATCGCCATCCTTCGCCAGAAAGCGGACTAACGCCCGCATTGTTGGGCCGAACGTGCGTTACGGTGTGAAAACCGCGCGGCTGAACCGCCGGCGGCCGAGACAAGCAGGAGTGGACATGGCCAGCAAGGCTGAGAAGATCGTCGCCGGGCTCGGTGGACTCGACAACATCGAAGAGGTCGAGGGCTGCATCACCCGCCTCCGCACCGAGGTCAACGACGCCTCCCTGGTCGACGAGGCCGCCCTCAAGGCCGCCGGCGCACACGGCGTCGTCAAGATGGGCACCGCGATCCAGGTCGTCATCGGCACCGACGCCGACCCCATCGCCGCCGAGATCGAAGACATGATGTGAGCGGGTGAGCGCGACCAGCCGGTTCCCGCCGGCCGGCTGCGCTCACCCCCCGAAGGCCCCGCCCCGGACGGTCCACCGCCCCGGAGTGGGGCCCTCGCCATTGCCGATAGGGTCTACGCCATGTCTCGCATCGACGGCCGCACGCCCGAACAGCTCCGCCCGGTCACCATCGAACGCGGCTGGAGCAAGCACGCCGAAGGCTCCGTCCTGATCTCCTTCGGCGACACCAAAGTCTTCTGCACCGCATCGGTCACCGAAGGCGTACCGCGCTGGCGCAAGGGCACCGGCGAAGGCTGGGTCACCGCCGAGTACTCGATGCTGCCCCGCTCCACCAACACCCGCGGCGACCGGGAGTCCGTCCGCGGCAAGATCGGCGGCCGCACCCACGAGATCAGCCGCCTCATCGGCCGCTCGCTGCGCGCCGTCATCGACTACAAGGCCCTCGGCGAGAACACCGTCGTCCTGGACTGCGACGTCCTCCAGGCCGACGGCGGCACCCGCACCGCCGCCATCACCGGCGCCTACGTCGCCCTCGCCGACGCCCTGACCTGGGCCAAGGACAAGAAGCTGATCCGCCACGGCCGCCAGCCGCTCACCGGCACGGTCTCCGCCGTCAGCGTCGGCATCGTCGACGGCACCCCCCTGCTCGACCTGTGCTACGAGGAGGACGTCCGCGCCGAGACCGACATGAACGTCGTCTGCACCGGCGACGGCCGCTTCGTCGAGGTCCAGGGCACCGCCGAAGCCGAACCCTTCGCCCGCGACGAACTCAACGCCCTCCTCGACCTCGCGGTCGCCGGCTGCGCCGAACTCGACGGCGCCCAGCGGGCGGCACTGGCCCGCACGCTCTGAGGACGGCCGGGACGGCTCGTCGCCGGCGGGCGCGCCGGCGACCCGCGGCCGGGCCGGGAAGGCACCGCGCAGGACCGCACACCGCCCGGTCCGCCCGCGCGGTGCCTGGTGGCCCGCCGTACGCCGTCCGGTCCGGCCGCGTACTGCCCGGTGGTCCGCCGTGCGCCGCCCGGTCCGCCCGCGCGGCGCCGGCGCACCCACGGTGTCCGAACTCCCACCCCCCGGTTGCCGGTTGGGGCAACCAAACAACCCCACCCCGCGTTTCTTCCTTTGCCCGCGCATGACCCAAGGGAAGGAACCGCTCCATGGCCGCCCGCACCGCCCGTACACGCCGCCCCGCCCCCACCGCTCTCGCCGTCCTGGCCGCCGCCGCTCTCGCGATACCGCTGCTCTCCTCCTGCGGGGCGATCCAGAAGGCCACGGACTGCGCCAAGACCGCCACCTCGGTCGTCAACGCCGTCGACAAGCTCCAGCAGGCCGCGGACAACGCCCTGACCGACCCGCAGGAGTCCGAGCAGGCCCTCGACAACATCGACAAGAACCTGCAGAAGCTCAGCAAGGACGCCAGCGACCCCGAGCTGTCCAAGGCCATCGACAAGACGAACAAGGGCATCAAGGACGCCCGCAAGGCGCTGGCCGACAACAAGGCCCCCGACATCCAGCCGATCGTCGACGGCACCAGCGAGATGACGAAGATCTGCACCCCGGGGTAGCCGGGATCAACGGGTGGGGCAGCCGGGATAATCGGGTCCCATGCAGCCAGACACCGCCGGACGCCCCGCGACCCCCCGCCGCCTCATCCTCGCCACCCGCAACGCGGGCAAGGTCCGAGAGCTCCGCGCCATCCTCGACGCGGCCGGCCTCGACGTCGAACTCGTCGGGGCCGACGCCTACCCCGACATCCCCGACGTGAAGGAAACCGGCGTCACCTTCGCGGAGAACGCCCTGCTCAAGGCCCACGCCCTCGCCCGGGCCACCGGCCACCCCGCCGTCGCCGACGACTCCGGCCTCTGCGTCGACGTCCTCGGCGGCGCCCCCGGCATCTTCTCCGCCCGCTGGGCCGGCACCCACGGCGACGATCAGGCCAACCTGGCCCTGCTCCTCGCCCAGCTCTCCGACATCTCCGACGAACACCGCGCCGCGCACTTCGCGTGCGCCGCGGCCCTCGCCCTCCCCGACGGCACCGAGCGCGTCGTCGAGGGCACCCTCGACGGGACCCTGCGCCACACCCCCGCCGGCACCGGCGGCTTCGGCTACGACCCGATCCTGCAGCCGGACGGGGACACCCGGACGTGCGCCGAGCTGACCCCGGACGAGAAGAACGCCATCAGCCACCGGGGGAAGGCGTTTCGGGCGCTGGCGCCGGTGGTGGGGGAGTTGTTGGGCTGAGGCCGTGGATGTGTGAAGGCCCGGCTCACGGAGCGTGAGCCGGGCCTTCAGTGAAAGTACGCCCGGTCGGATTCGAACCGACAGACACGTCGACCTAAACGACGCCGCTCAGCCGTTGGCGTACGGGCGCGTGCATCGCCATGGTACCGGTCATGGGTCATCTGCCTAGTCCGATCGCCGTTGGCCGCCTCTGCACCACGTCCTGGTGATTGCGTGACAGTTGGGGCACAGCAACCGCAGGTTTTCCCGCCGGTTGTCGTGCCAGTCCCCGTTGATGTGATCGATCTCCAGCGTCATGGGCTTACCGAGCCACTGAGGGGTGACGTCGCACCTGGCGCAACGCTCCGGTACGCCGACGTCGCGGAGAGCGCGACGCAGGAGGCTGGTTGCGATCCGGTGCCCGCCGCTGTGCCGGACCAGCACATCTTCCGGCCGCTTGGCGTTCGTGCTCGGCTTCCCGCGCTGATGTGCCTGCCCTAGGAAGTGCGCTGTCGAGAGTTGCTCCTCGGCGATCCACTCGCGGAGCATCACGCGTTGGTTGCCGTTGTCGGGGCGGCCGAGGAGGCGCAGAGCCTCGGCGATGGAGGCGGACTGTGTGACCGCCGTTCGCAGTTCCTCGCTCGCCGGCTTCGTGCGACGCTTGGTGAGGCTGCCGCAGGGGCGGAAGTGCGAGACGTCGATGCCGAAGCGCTCAAAGCGCCGGTAGAGGTAGCGCCGGAGCTTGTCGTACGGAGGGGTGCCGAAGAAGGCGATGACCTCGTCGATGTCGGAACACTGCGAAGCGGCTTCGGCCAGCCGCTCGCGGGTGTACAGCACGCCAGTGCTCATACGGCGCCACCCCTGATGCACCCCTTGCCGCGCCCCCGGTAACTGTCGGTCGTCGAATGGCAGTTGGGGCAGAGGAACCGCAGGTTCCCGATCCGGCTGTCGCGCCAGTTGCCGTCGATGTGGTCGACTTCCAGAGGTAGTGGCTCCCCCAGCCAGATTGGTTCGATTCCGCACAAGGCGCAGCGCTCGTCCACGCCCAGCTCGCGCATCGCCCTCTTGAGTCGGGCATTCGGCAGGCGTGTGGCGTTCGCTGACCTGTCCTCGACGAGGATCTCCTCGGGGGTTCGGCGGCGCCGGTTGTGCCTCATGCGCGGCGTTCGGACCACCGGCGTGAAGTGCGATGTGTCGATCCCGTAAGCCTTGATCCGACGGCTGATGTGCGTGTGGTGTCCGCCGACGACCTCAAGGCCGAGGTGGCGCAGCACCTCGCACATGTTCGTCGAGGCGGACACCGCTGCTTCCAGGACTTCCTTCGTCCACTTGACCCCCTCCCGCTCGAAATGCGACGTGTCCACCCCCAGCTTCCTCATCCGCTCCCTGAGGTAGTTCCGCTGCGAGCCCCGTGGATCCACCCCCAGCTTCCCCAATGCCTCCGACAACGTCCGCGACGACGACGCCGCGGCCTCCAGCTGTTCCCGGGTGTACGGGCTGACCGGCATGCTTCCCCCTTGATTCCCGCGCACCGGACCCACCCCGTGCGCTTCGTCGACTCTCGAACATGTCAACGAGCGCGCGGGGTGGTGGTCACGCGGAGCGAGGGAGGCCGGACAAGGAAGTTGCCGCGATCAAAAGCGTGGTTCCTGGGTCTGGGCGGTGATGAGTTCCACCGCCTCCTCCTTGGTGGCCACGGAGGGCGGGGAGCCCTCCAGGGGCTGTTGGGCGGTCTCCTTCATGCAGGCGACGGCGATGACGCCGACGAGGGCGGCGCCCATCGTGTAGTAGGCGGGGACCATGACGTTCTTGCCGAAGGCGTCCATGAGGGCGGTGATCACCAGGGGCGTGGTGCCGCCGAAGAGGGAGACGGCCACGTTGTAGCCGATGGACAGGGAGCCGTAGCGGACGTGGGTGGGGAAGAGGGCGGGCAGGGCGGCGGACATGGTGCCCAGGAGGCAGACCAGGCTGAGGCCGAGGAGGGCCATGCCGAGGCAGACGGCGGCCAGGGAGCCCTGTTTGACGAGGAGGAAGGCGGGGATGGCGAGGAGGAAGAAGCCGAGCATGCCGGCCATCAGCAGGGGCTTGCGGCCGTAGCGGTCGTTGAGTCTGCCGACGGTGCTGATGACGCACATCAGGGCGACCATGGTGCCCAGGAGGATCAGCAGGCCGTGGGACTCCTGGTAGTGGAGGGTGTCGGTGAGGTACGTCGGCATGTAGGACAGCAGCATGTAGTCGGTGATGTTGTAGGCGCCGACCAGGGCGATGCACAGGATCAGGGTGGGCCACTGCTGGGCGAAGATCTCGCCGAGCTTCTTCTTGGGGGCGTTCTCGGAGAGGTGGGAGAACTCCGCCTCCGACTCGACGACGGAACCCGTGGAGCCGTGGGTGTGGGCCGCCTCGAACTTCTGGAAGGCGGGGGTCTCGTCGAGCCTCATCCGCAGGTAGAGGCCGACGAGGCCGAGCGGGCCGGCGATCAGGAAGGGCAGGCGCCAGCCCCAGGCGAGCATGGCGTCGTCGCCGAGGGCGGTGTCCAGGAGCAGGACGGTGCCGGCGGCGCCGGTGTAGCCGATGAGGGTGCCGAGTTCCAGGAAGCTGCCGAAGTAGCCGCGCTTCTTGTCGGGGGCGTACTCGGCGATGAAGGTCGAGGCGCCGCCGTACTCGCCGCCGGTGGAGAAGCCCTGGACGAGGCGGAAGGCGATGAGCAGGACCGGGGACCAGAAGCCGATGGCCGCGTAGGAGGGGATCAGTCCGATGCAGAAGGTGCCCAGGGCCATCATGATCATGGTGAGGGCGAGGACCTTCTTGCGGCCCACGCGGTCACCGAGGGGGCCGAAGTAGGCGCCGCCCAGGGGCCGTACGAGGAAGGCCACGGCGAAGGTCGCGAAGGACGACAGCAGGCTGGTGGTGTCGCTGCCGCCGGGGAAGAAGACCTTGCCGATGGTCACCGCGAGGTAGCTGTAGATGCCGAAGTCGAACCACTCCATGGCGTTGCCGAGGGCCGCGGCCTTCACCGCGCGCTTGACGACGCGTTCGTCGGTGACGGTGATGTCGGTGCGGCGGAGCCGGGGGTTCTTGCGGCGGGCGACGGCACGGAAGAGGGCGCGGTGGCGTCTGAGCGCGGCCGGGTCCTGCTCGGGGGCGCGGTCGGCTTCGGTGCTGCCGGTCGACACTGGGCGGTCCTCTCGGTCGGGCAGGGCGCGGTGGCGCTGGGCGGGTGGGATACGACAGGTACGCCTGCGCGGTGACGCGCGGATCAAACCCGTCCGGCCGGATGACGTGGGGTGTGTCACCCGTCTCGGGGGCGGTACGGACCGCTGTGGCCAGGCGCGCCAAGGGGTGTCGCAGGGCTTGTTACAGGACTGGTACACAGCCGCGCGGTCACCGCAGTATGCGGGCAACCAGCCTGTGCGGCAGGGACGGGAGAGTGGGGGAGCCGGGCGCGGCATTCGTGTTCGCTGGTGGGGGTACGGGGCGTGGCTCCCGGGAGGAGATCGTGATGACGGACCGCGAAGGGTCCCGCTGGGTCCGGGGCCGTACCGCGCTGCTGGCTTTCGTCGGGGTGACGGCGCTGGCGGCGGGCGGGGTGTGGTTCAGCCAGGTGTCGGACCGGGCGTCGGCGGTGGACGCGGCGCCGAAGACCTCCGCGGTGCAGGACGTCAAGGAGGACGCCAAGGAGTCGCGGGGCCTGCCGGGGGTGCGGGACTGCGGGATCGGCGAGCCGGAGATCAAGCCCCGGGTGATTACGCTGACCTGCGCGGACGCGGGGATGGTGGCGACCGCGATCAGCTGGCAGAAGTACGGGTCGCGGGACGCGCTGGGGACGGGTGTGGTGCAGGTGGTGAAGACCGCCGCCGGTGCGGGCGCGGACGCGGGGTTCCCGGCGACGTTCCGGCTCTTCGGGGTGAAGCCCGTCGACGGGCGGCCGGCGTTCACCGGGCTGGAGGTCACGTACGAGGGCTCGACGCCGCTCGGTGACACGACGGAGATGTACAACCTCGCGTGATGGGCATTCGAGGCCGGATCGCGCTGGCCATTTCCTGTATGACGGCGCTGGCCGTGGTGGTGCTCGGTTTCGCCGTGCACCACATAGCCGATGCCGAGCGGGAGCGCTCGGCGCGGGCGTACCAGGACGACCGGCTGAGTTCGGCGCTGCAGATATACGAGCGGGACGGCAAGCTGGTGCTCGGCGCGCAGTTGGACGACGCGGCCCTGCCGTTGCCGCTGCGCGAGGCGGTGTTCAAGAACCAGTCGGGGACGTATGTCAGCGGTGGTGAGGATCCGCGGGTGTGGGCGGCGACCGGTGTCGGCGAGGGCGGCGACAGTGCCCCGGAGCGGTCGCTGTCGGTGTCGGCGGCGTATCCGGACGACGATCCGACGCAGGTGGCGCTGGACCGGGCGCTGCTGATCGCCGGGTGCGGCACGGTCGTGCTGATGGCGGTGGTGTCGTGGTTCGTCGCGCAGCGGCTGTCGCGGCGGCTGCGGCACAGTGCGGCGGCGGCGCGGCGGATCGCGGCGGGGGAGGCGCCGGACGCGGACGCGTTGGCGAGCAACGGCCGGGACGAGGTGGCCGAGTTGGGGCGCAGCGTGCACCACATGGCGACGTCGCTGGCGGCGCGGGTGGAGGCGGAGCGCGAGTTCACCGCGGATGTGGCGCATGAGCTGCGTACGCCGGTGGCCGGTCTGGTGGCGGCCGCGGAGCTGCTGCCGCAGCCGCGGGCGGTGGAGCTGGTGCGGGACCGGGCGCAGGCGATGCGGCGGCTGGTGGAGGATCTGCTGGAGGTCTCGCGGCTGGACGCGGGGGTGGAGCGGGCCGATCTGGACGCCTGTGAGCTGCCGTCGCTGGTGCGCGGGATCGTGAAGCGGGCGGCGCGCCAGCGCGGGGTGGACGAGGTGTCGGTGACCGTGGAGGGCGAGCCGCGGATCGTGGAGACCGATCGGCGGCGGGTCGAGCGAGTGCTGGTGAATCTGCTGGCGAACGCGGCCAAGCACGGCAGGCCGCCGATCGAGGTGGTGGTGGCCGGGGCGCGGATCGTGGTGCGTGATCACGGTCCGGGCTATCCGCCGGAGCTGTGTGCGGAGGGGCCGCGGCGGTTCCGTACGGCGGCGCCGGAGCGGGGGACCGGGCACGGGCTGGGGCTGACGATCGCGGCCGGTCAGGCGGAGGTGCTGGGGGCGCGGCTGGACTTCGGCGCCGCCGCGGAGGGCGGCGCCGAAGCCGTGCTGGAGTTGCCGGACCGTACGGCGACGGTGCCGGGAGTCGGTGGCGCACTGGCCGCGACCGACCACGGCTCCTACTCGGGGGCACCCTGACGCGGGGGGCCGGCCGGGCCGGAGCCGCCGGGTCGGGTGGTGGGGCCGGCGGCTACAGCCCCAGGTCCTTGATGATCTTGGCGACGTGGCCGGTGGCCTTGACGTTGTACAGCGCGCGCTCGACCTTGCCGTCCTCGCCGACGATCACGGTGGAGCGGATGACGCCGGTGACGGTCTTGCCGTAGAGCTTCTTCTCGCCGAAGGCGCCGTAGGCCGTGAGGACCGCCTTGTCCGGGTCGCCGAGGAGGGTGACCTTGAGGTCCTCCTTCTCCCGGAACTTGGCGAGCTTCTCGGGCTTGTCGGGGGAGATGCCGATGACCTCGTAGCCGTGGCCGGCCAGGAAGTCGAGGTTGTCGGTGAAGTCGCAGGCCTGCTTGGTGCAGCCGGGGGTCAGTGCGGCCGGGTAGAAGTAGACGATGACCTTGCGGCCCTTGTGGTCGGCGAGCGAGACCTCCTTGCCGTCCGCGTCGGGCAGGGTGAAGGCCGGGGCGGTGTCGCCGGGCTGCAGTCGTTCGCTCATGCCGAAACCTCGCTTCGCTCGGCCCCGCACTCGCGAGGCGTGCACCTGTCCATGATGCGCTCGGTGCGCTCGCTCATGGCTCTCCTTGTGGGTGGATCCGTACGCCCCCGACATTAGCCAGCCGGGGCGGGCGGGGGCACCGGGGGCGGTGCGGGCGCGCGGAGTCGGTGGCCGGTCGGCCCCGGTGGGGCGCCCGTGCGGTGTGAAACGGGGGTGCTGTGGGGCGCGCGGGGGTGTGAGCTGACAGACTGTCCATCACGAATGGCGCGAGACGACGGAGGCAGCGCGGTGGCGGAGGCCAGGACCCCGGCGCAGATCGAGGCGGACATCGCCCGCAGGCGGCAGGAGCTCGCCGTCACGCTCGACGAGATCGGGGTGCGGCTGCACCCGAAGACGATCATGGGCGAGGTGAAGGCGCAGGCGGCGGCCGCCGTGGACCGTACGGCGGGGCGGGCGTATGTGGTCGTCAACCGCACGGTCTGTGACGTCCGGGCGCAGTTGGTGTCGCAGGACGGGGCGCCGCGGCTGGAGCGCATCGTTCCGGTGGCGATGGTCGGTGTGGCCGTGGTGGGGCTGCTGGCGCTGCGCGCCAGGCGGCGCCGCTGACCGGCGGGCGGCGGGTGCGTCGGTGGGCCGGCTTCCGGTGCGGCGCGAGGCGGCCCGCGATGCGTGGCGGGCCGCGCCGGGCAGGTACGGTCGTGCCGTGACCCCGAATAACGCCAAGGACACCCACGACAAGCTGCCGATCCGGATGCTGCACGACCGTGTGCTGGTCCGGACGGACATCCCCGAGGGCGAGCGCCGCTCGTCGGGGGGCATCGTCATTCCCGCGACCGCTGCCGTCGGCCGCCGCCTGGCCTGGGCCGAGGTGGTCGCGGTCGGGCAGAACGTGCGGACCGTCGAGGTGGGGGACCGGGTGCTGTACGACCCGGAGGACCGGGCCGAGGTCGAGGTGCGCGGTGTGGCGTATGTGCTGATGCGTGAGCGTGATCTGCATGCGGTGGCCGCGGAGCGGCTGGAGGGCGCGGACGACTCGACGGGCCTGTACCTGTAGAAGCGTGGCTGGGTGGCGGGCGGTGACGGGTGTCACCGCCCGCTTCGCTGTCTTTTGCTAGCCTCGCAAGCAACCCGACGAGACGCGCCGTACCGGGTCAGGACAAGACGACGCACCCCTGTTGAAGCTCTTTCACGGAGGTGCCGTCATGGCATGGATCCTGCTCGTGGTCGCCGGTCTGCTGGAGGTCGGCTGGTCGATCGGGATGAAGTTCACCGACGGCTTCACCCGGCTGTGGCCCAGTGTGTTCACCGGCGCGGGCATCGTGGTCAGCATGCTGCTGCTGTCGTACGCGGCGCGGACCCTGCCGATCGGTACCGCCTACGGGGTGTGGGTCGGCGTCGGGGCGGCCGGTGCGGCGGTGGTCGGGATGACGGTGCTCGGCGAGCCGGCGACCGCGGCCCGGATCTTCTTCGTCTGCCTGCTGCTGGTGGCGGTGGTGGGGCTCAAGGCGACCTCCGGCCACTGACGCCCGCCCTCTCACGCCCTAGCCTCCCCGCCGCGGCCAGTCCGGCTCCTCGTCGCCCGGTTCCACGGTCGGGAAGTCCTCCGTGGGCTCGGTGGTCGGCGGGGTCTCGGTCGGGACGGTGGGCGAGGGCGGCACGGTGGCCGGCGGGGTCGTCGGGGCGTTGGTGGGCGGCGCGGTGACGGGGGGAGTGCCGGACGGGCCGGGGGCCGGTGGGTCCGACGTGCCGGGCGACGGCGAGTCGCTGTCGGACGGTTCGGCGGACGGCGAGGCCGACTCGGCGCCCTCCGCGAGGTGCAGGTCGAAGTCGCGCACCGGGTGTCCGCGCAGGGCCGCCGCGGTGTAGTCGGCCCAGATCTGGGCGGGGAAGTCGCCGCCGTTGACCCGGGGCAGCCCCGCCGCGCCGTACAGCGGCTGCTGGGCGGCGCTCTCGGGGTGCTGGCCCAGTACGGCGACGACCGTGGCGAGTTCGGGGGTGTAGCCCGCGAACCACGCGGCCTTGTCCTCCTCCGCGGTGCCGGTCTTGCCGGCCGCGGGCCGCCCGGCCTGCTGGGCGGCGGTGCCGGTGCCGCCGTCGACGACGCTGCGCAGGATCGAGGTGGTGGTGTCGGCGGCCTCGCGGGACACGGCGGTGGTCCGCTCGCGCTCGGGCAGCTCGATCTCCTCGTCGCTCCTGGTGACCTTGTCGACCAGGGTGTACGGCCGCAGGCTGCCGTGGTGGGCGAGGGTGGCGTAGACCTGTGCCATGTCCAGGACGCTGGGGGTGGCGGTGCCCAGGGAGATCGCGCCCTGCGAGGAGGCGAGGCCGGGGGTGCCGGCGGGGATGCCCAGGTCGACGGCGGTGTCCTTGACCTTGTCGGGGCCGACGTCGATGCCCATCTGGGCGTAGACGGCGTTGACGGACTTGTCGGTGGCCTCGGTGACGGTGATCGGGCCGTAGGAGCGGTCGTCCTCGTTGGCGGGGGCGAAGCCGGTGGAGCGGCCGTGGCTGACCGCCATCCGCTTGTTGGTGCCGTCGTAGAGGGTCTGGGGGGTGATGCGTTCGCCGTCCTGGGTGGTGGAGCGGTGCTGCACGGCGGAGGCGAAGACGATCGGCTTGAAGGTGGAGCCGACCTGGTAGTCGCTGCGGGTGGCGCCGTTGACGTACTGCTTGGCGTAGTCGATGCCGCCGTAGAGGGCGACGACCCGGCCGCTCTTGGGGTCGATGGAGGCGCCGCCGGCCCGGACGTAGCGGTCGACCTCGCGGGAGTCGTCGAGCCGGTCCATCAGGCGGGTGTCGACCGCCGCGACGAAGGCGTTCTGGCGGCGCCTGCTGAGGGTGGTGGTGATGCGGTAGCCGCCGGAGCGCAGGGTGTTGTCGTCGAGGATGTGGTGGTCGGTGAGGTAGTCCTTGACGGCCTCGACGAGGTAGCCGCGCTGGCCGGTCAGGCCGGCGGAGGTCTTGGCGGGCCGGGGCACGGGGAAGCGCATCGCGGCCCGCTCGCCGGGGCTGAGCCACTTCTGCTCGACCATGCCGTCCAGGACGTAGTTCCAACGCGCCAGTACCCGCTGCCGGTTGCCGGGGTGGGCGGTGATGTCGTACGCGCTGGGGGCGTTGAGCAGCGCGGCGAGGTAGGCGCCCTGAGCGGTGGTCAGCCGCTGGGAGTCGCGGCCGTAGTAGGCCTGGGCGGCGGCCTGGATGCCGTAGGCGTTGCGGCCGTAGTAGCTGGAGTTGAGGTAGCCCTCCAGGATGTTGTCCTTGCTCACCTCGCGGTCCAGCTTGATGGCGATGAAGAACTCCTTGGCCTTGCGGGTGAGGGTCTGTTCCTGGCCGAGGTAGTAGTTCTTGACGTACTGCTGGGTGATGGTGGAGCCGGACTGCTTGCCCTTGCCGGTGACGGTGTTCCAGGCGGCGCGCAGCATGGCCGCCGGGTCGATCGCGGACTCGGAGTAGAAGTCGCGGTCCTCGGCGGCGAGTACGGCCTGCTGGACGTGCTGGGGGACCTGGCCGAGGTGCACGTTCTGCCGGTTGACCTCGCCGTCGCGGGCCAGCTCGGAGCCGTCGGAGTAGAGGTAGACGTTGCTCTGCGCCTTGGCGGCGCTGTTGGCCGGGGGGATCTCGACGAGGAGGTAGCCGCCGATCAGGCCGCCGATGACGATCAGCAGGAACAGCAGCGCGGTGCCGAGCATCGTGCGCCAGCTGGGCAGGGCCCGGCGCCAGCCTGTGCGTTGTCCGCTCATGTCTGTATGGACTCCTCGGCCGCCGCCGAAGGTTGTACCGCGGCGGATCGGTGTCGTGTCGGGATTTCGCGCCGTACGCCGGAAATGTAACGGTGGCCCGTCGGGAAACTCTCGCATCATGCGCCCCGGTCGGAGGGGGTGGCGCGCACCTGGGACCGCCCCCTGACCGGCCGAATGGCGCCCTTGGCTCACCCGAACGGGTGGTAAATCGATGGTGCCCGCCGTGGCCGCCGCTTAGGCTCCGGTGTTTGCCGTCCGAGCGGAACGGGACCAGGGGGGAGCACGGCGTGTGGTACGTGGCGGTGGCGGCCGGCAGCTTCCGGCGGTATGCCACCTATCGGGTCGCCACCGTGGCGGGCGTCTTCACCAACACCGTCTTCGGCTTCATCGTCGCCTACACCTACATCGCGCTGTGGGACGCCCGGCCGCAGCTGGGCGGCTACGACCAGGCGCAGGCGCTGACCTTCGTATGGACCGCGCAGGCGCTGCTGGCGGCCTCGTCGCTGATGGCCGGCGGGGGCCTGGACGAACTGCAGGAGCGGATCCGCACCGGCGACATCGCGGTGGACCTCTACCGGCCCGCGGACCTTCAGGTGTGGTGGCTCTCCGCGGACCTGGGGCGGGCCGCGCTGCAGCTGATCGGCCGCGGGGTGGTGCCGATGGCGGTGGGCGCGCTGTTCTTCCCGCTCGCGCTGCCCACCGATGCGGCGACCTGGGGCTGGTTCCTGGTGTCGGTGACGCTCGGCGTGGTGGTCGGCTTCGCCCTGCGCTACCTGGTGGCGCTGGCGTCGTTCTGGCTGCTGGACGGCACGGGGCTGGCCCTGATCAGCGGCCTGGCCTGCCTGTTCTTCTCGGGGATGGTGCTGCCGCTGCGGGTCTTCCCCGGCGACTTCGGGCAGATCGCCCAACTGCTGCCGTGGGCGGCGATCCTGCAGGTGCCGGTCGATGTGCTGGTGGGCGTGCGCAGCGGCGGCGCGCTGCTGCGGGGGCTGGCGTTCCAGGCGGTGTGGGGTGCGGTGCTGCTGGCGCTGGGCCGGCTGGTGCAGTCGGCGGCGACCCGCAAGGTGGTGGTGCACGGTGGCTGAGGCGGGCGGCCGGGTGGCCCAGGGGCTCTACGCGTACGGGCTGATCGTGCGGATGTGGGTGCGCTCCACGCTCGCCTACCGGGCGTCGTTCGTGATGATGACGGTCGGCAACTTCGCCGCCTGCGCCCTGGACTTCGTCGCGATCATGCTGATGTTCTCGCAGATCGACGCCCTCGGCGGCTTCTCGCTGCCCGAAGTGGCGTTCCTGTACGGCACGTCCGGTGCCGCGCTGGGCCTGGCGGACCTGCTGCTGGGCAGCATGGACCGGCTGGGGCGGCGGGTGCGTGACGGCACCCTCGACACGCTGCTGCTGCGCCCCGCCCCGGTCTTCGTGCAGGTCGCCGCGGACCGTTTCGCGCTGCGCCGGCTGGGCCGGATCGCCCAGGCGCTGCTGGTGCTCGGGTGGTCGCTGACCCGTCTGGAGGTGGACTGGACGGTGGGCCGGGCGCTGATGGTGCCGCTGATGATCGGGTGCGGTACGGCCATCTTCGCGGCGGTGTTCACCACCGGGGCCGCCTTCCAGTTCTGGGCGCAGGACGCCGCCGAGGTGCAGAACTCCTTCACCTACGGCGGCAACGCCCTGCTGCAGTACCCGCCGACCGTGTTCGCCAGGGACCTGGTGCGCGGGGTGACCTTCCTGATCCCGCTGGCCTTTGTGAACTGGCTGCCGGCGCTGCGGCTGCTGGGCCGCGAGGACCCGCTGGGGCTGCCCGGCTGGGTGGACTTCCTGGGGCCGGCGGTCGCCGGGCTGATGTGCGCGGGAGCCGCGCTGGCCTGGCGGTGCGGGCTGCGCGCGTACCGCAGCACCGGCAGCTGACACACCATCGAAGAGCGGGTACGGAAGGAGTCGGCAAGGTGAGTGGTGACGGGGCCGCGGCGGAGCCGCTGATCGTGGTGGACGGCGTCGAGAAGGTCTTCACGGTGCGGCGCAGGGCGGGCCGGCTGCGCCGGGTGCGCCAGGAGGTGCGGGCCGTGGACGGCATCACCTTCCAGGTGCCGCGCGGCGAGATGGTCGGCTACATCGGGCCGAACGGCGCGGGAAAGTCCACCACCATCAAGATGCTGACGGGCATTCTGGTGCCCAGCGGCGGCCAGCTGCGGGTCGCCGGCATCGACCCGGCACGCGAACGGACCCGGCTCGCCCACCGGATGGGGGTGGTCTTCGGCCAGCGCACCACGCTGTGGTGGGACCTGCCGCTGAAGGACTCCTACGAGCTGGTGCGCCGGATGTACCGGGTCCCCGACGCCGTCTACCGCGCCAACCTCGACCGCTGCGTGGAACTGCTGGACCTCGCCCCGCTGCTGGCCGTACCCGTACGCCAGCTCTCCCTCGGCCAGCGGATGCGCGGCGATATCGCGGCGGCGCTGCTGCACGACCCCGAGGTGCTCTATCTGGACGAGCCGACCATCGGCCTCGACGTCATCAGCAAGGCGAAGGTCCGGCAGTTCCTCCGCGAGGTGAACGCCGAACGCGGCACCACGGTCCTGCTGACCACCCACGACCTGACCGACATCGAGCAGCTGTGCCGCCGGGTGATGGTCATCGACCACGGGCACCTGGTCTACGACGGCGGGCTCGACGGGCTGCGGGCGGCCGCCGACGGCGAGCGGACGCTGAGGGTGGACCTGGAGCGGGAACTGCCGCCGATCGAGGGCGTCCCGGGCGCCCGCACGGTCCGGGTCGAAGGCCCCCGCCAGTGGCTGGCGTTCTCCGCCGCCCAGAGCGCGGCACCGCTGGTCGCCGCGATCGCCGAGCGCTATCCGCTGGTGGACCTGTCGGTCCGCGAGCCGGACATCGAGGCGATCATCGCCTCGATGTATACGAAGCGGTAGCGCTGCGCTTGGGCTGGCTTCCCACGTTGTCGGCTGGCCCGCCGTGGGGGTTTCGCTGGGTTCGCCTGCGGCGGGCGGGGTCCGCTGCGCGGGGCTTTCGGGTGCCGGTGACGGGTCGGAGGGGTAGGGGTGTGGGACTGCTGCGC
>NZ_JBHYJC010000054.1:0-46681 GCF_042749045.1 Streptomyces sp. NPDC059008
GGATCCTGTGATCCGCGCCCCACTGCGTCGTTCGGGCCCGGGGGGCCGTTGTGAAGCCCCAAGGGGGCGGGTAAGGTAAGGGTAACCTCACTCAAGATCAGCTGATCTGGTCGGTGAGTCTTCCCCGAGAGCCCCAACGGAGGTGAACCCGCGTGTACGTCTGCTCCTGCTTCGGGATCACCGAGCAGCAGGTTCGCGAGCACGCGGACACGGGCGCCTGCACGCCCCGCCAGATCGCCTCCGCCTGCAAGGCCGGCACCGACTGCGGCAGCTGCGTACGGCGCATCCAGGCCCTGCTCGGCAGGGGCGACTGCCCGCGCCGGGAACTCATCGACAGCGGCGCATCCGACCCGCTCGCCCCGGAGGACCGCACGCCCGGGCCGCAGCGGGGCGCGGAGGTGGGCGCAGTGGTGCCCGTGGCGCTCTCGGAGGCCGCGTAGTCCCCAGGGCCGTCCGGGCTCCCGCCATCGCGCCGCCCGCTCAGCTCGGCTGCTCGATCACCTGGGCGATGTAGAGCGCCTCCCCGAGCTTCTCGACGAGTTCCAGCTGTGTGTCGAGATAGTCGATGTGGTGCTCCTCGTCCGCGAGGATCTCCTCGAAGATGTTCGCCGAGGTGATGTCGCCCTTGTTGCGCATCAGCTCGATACCGCGCTTGAGCCGGTCGATCGCCTCGACCTCGATCTGCCGGTCGGCCTGGAACATCTCGGTGACCGACTGGCCGACCCGGACATGGAACAGCCGCTGGTAATTCGGCAGACCGTCGAGGAACAGAATCCGGTCGGTCAGCACCTCCGCGTGCTTCATCTCGTCGAAGGACTCGGAGCGGGTGTACTTCGCGAGCTTCGTCCAGCCGAAGTTCTCCTGCATCTTGGCGTGCAGGAAGTACTGGTTGATCGCGGTCAGCTCGGCGGTCAGCTGCTCGTTGAGGAATTCGATGACCTCGGGGTCGCCCTGCATGGCTGCGGGCTCCTTCCACGCGGGAACTGGGCAGGTGCCGCGCATCCTCGCACCGCACGGAGAGGGCGTCCAGTAAGTTCACGCTTAGTACGAGTTGCCCGAATCCCTCCGTCCCTGGTCATCGGCACCCCTTCCGGTCTGACAACATGGAGGGCATGGGTCAGCCGGAAAGCCGCGAAGAGGAGCATGCACAGCTGCCTCCGGGGCAGCGGCTGCAGAGGGGCTGGCCGGTGACGCACTACGGACCGGTCCCGAAGTTCCGCCCCGAACGCTGGGAGTTCCGGGCTTTCGGTGCCACCGCGGACGGCGCGAAGCACTGCTGGTCGCACGAGGAATTCACGGCGCTGCCCTACGCCACGGTCGTGGCCGATATGCACTGCGTGACGAAATTCAGCATGCTGGGAGCCGAATGGGGCGGCGTGCTCACGAAGACCGTTCTGGACCTTGCGCCGCCCGCGCCGGATGTCACCCATGTGATGGTGTGGGCCGAGTACGGCTTCAGCTCGAATCTGCGGCTGGAGGATTTCGCCGCGGAGAAGTGCATCTTCGCCACACACCGCTCCGGTGAACTGCTCACCGCCGAGCACGGCTTTCCGGTCCGCCTGATCGTTCCGCACCTCTACGCCTGGAAAGGCCCCAAGTGGGTCCGCGGCATCGAATACATGCGGGCCGACCGCCGCGGCTTCTGGGAGGAGCGCGGCTACCACAACCTGGGCGACCCCTGGCGCGAGCAGCGCTACTCGTACCAGGAAGAGCCCGGGGACGGGCCCGAGCTCTGACGCCCGGCGCCCCGGGCGCTGCCTAGTACGGCCGCAGCCCCTTGAGGCGGGCCACATCGGCCGCGTGCCCCTCCTTGCCGCCCGGGGTCTCCACGACCAGCGGCACCCCGGCGGTCGAGGGATGGGTGAACAGCTCGGCGAACGGCTCCGCGCCGATGTGACCTGTGCCGATGTTCTCGTGCCGGTCCTTGTGCGCGCCCACCACGTCCTTGGAGTCATTGGCGTGGATCAGCTTCAGCCGGCCCTCGCCGGTGACCTCCACCAGCTCGTCCAGCAGCGCCTTCATCCCGCCCGGCGCCGCCATGTCGTGCCCGGCCGCGAAGGCATGGCAGGTGTCCAGGCAGACGCCCAGCTTCGGGTGCCGGTCCAGCGCGTCGAAGTACGGCCCGAGGTCCTCGGCCCGGGAGCACAGCGAGGCGCCCTGCCCCGCCGTGGGCTCCAACAGCAGCCACGGGTCGTCGGGGTGCGTCAGCTCGTCGAGCAACGGCCGCATCCGCTCCCTGACCTGCGCCATCGCCGCCTCGCGGGGCCGCCCGCCGGTCGCCGAGCCGGTGTGCACGACCACGCCCAGCGCGCCGATCTCCCGGCCGCGGCGCAGCGAATGGCGCAGCGACGCCACGGACCGCTCGACCGTCGCCTCGGTGTGCGAACCGAAGTTGATCAGATACGGCGCATGCACGTACACCGGCATCCCCTGCAGCGCGCAGGCCGCACGGAACGCCTCGTCCTGTTCGGGACTGCCGGGCAGCGTCGCCCAGCCGCGCGGATTGGCCACGAAGACCTGCACGACCTCGTCACCCATCTCACGGGCGTACGGAATGCCGGTCTTGGCCAGGCCGCCGGCCACCGGCACATGGCCGCCGACCGGATTACGGGCACGGGCGCGCTGCTCGGCGCCCTCGGGGGAGGGGGATTGGCTCACCCTCCCAGGGTGCCAGGTGCCCCGCGGCCGCCCGGCCGCGGATCCCCGCCGCTACAGCGCACCCTTCAGCTTGATGGTGATCGTGCCGCCCTTCGGAGCCTTCTCGCCGGGCTCGACGGACTGGGTGTCGACCTCGTCCTGCGGGAACAGGAACGGCTTCTTCACCTCGACCCGGAAGCCGTGTGAGGTCAGCTCCTTCTTGGCGTCCGCCTCGCTCATGCCGGTGACATCCGGGACGGCGATCATCTCGGGGCCCTTGGAGAGCGTGAGGGTGACCGTCTCGCCCTTGCCGAGCGGTTCGCCCGGATTCGGCGTCTGCCGGGCGACGGCCCCCTTGTCCTGCGGGGAGAACACCCGCTCCTCGGCGATGCGCACCCGCAGGCCCGCCGCGCGCAGCGTGGCCTCGGCCTCCGCGCGGTCGCTGCCGATCACACCGGGCACATCGACCTGGGCGCCCCGGCTGACGGTCAGCGCCACCGCCGTGTCGGGCCGCCGCTTGGTGCCCGCGGCCGGGTCCGTGCGGATCACCGACCCCGGGGCGACGTCCTTGTCGAAGTCACGGGTCACGGTGCTCGGGATCAGACCGAGGTCGCGCAGCTTGCGCTTGGCGTCCGCGACCGGGGTCCCCGACAGATCCGGGATCGTGACGATCTCCGGTCCGCGGGAGACGGTGATCGTGACCGTGCCCGTGCCGCGGATCTGCTTGCCGTTCGCCGGGTCCGTCTTCATGACATGGCCGCGCTCCACGTTGGAGCTGAAGCCGCGGACGACCTTGACCCCCAGCCCCGCGTCCCGCAGCGTCTCGACGGCCTTGTCCTGCGGCATGTCCAGCACCGCGGGGACGGTGGTGAACTGGCCCGAGTTGATGTACCAGACGCCGGTGCCGACCCCGAGGAGCAGCAGCACGGCCGCGATGACGGTGACGAGCCGCCGCCGCTGCATCAGCCCGCCGCCGGGCGCCGCAGGGGCGGCCGGCACCGGCCGCAGCCTGGTCGTCTGCTCCGCCGGCGGCACCTCCAGGCGGCTGGTGCGGTTCAACTGGGCCTGGTCCGTCCCGGGCGGCAGCTGCACACCGCCGGGCCGCGGCAGCACGTCCGTACGCTCCGTACCGTCGCCCGCCCCGGCGCCGCCCTCGGGCACCTCCTTGGCCTGCGGCGGAACGACGTCCAGCTGCTCGTCGGTCAGCCCCGCCCGGGTCTCCCGCGCCTGCGACAGCAGCGCCACCGCGTCCTGCGCCCGCTGCTGCGGATCGCGGGCGCAGGCCAGCGCGACCAGCTCGTCCAGCCGCGGGGCGAGCCCGGGGACCAGCTCGGACGGCGGCAGTACGTCCTCGTGCAGATGCTGGTAGAGCACCTGCGCCACCGAGCCGCCGGTGTGCGGCTTGCCGCCGGTCAGCATCTCGTAGAGCACCACGCCGCAGGCGTAGACGTCGACCCGGGCGTCCGCGGTGCCGTGCTCCAGCTGCTCGGGCGCCAGATACGACACGGTCCCCAGGAGCGACCCCGTCGAGGCGGTGGTGTTGGTGTCCACCGCCCGCACCAGACCGAAGTCGGCGACCTTGACCCGGCCGTCGTCGCCGATCAGGACGTTCTCCGGCTTCATGTCGCGGTGCACCAGCCCGGCGCGATGCGCGGCCCCCAGGGCGGCCAGCATGGGCTCCAGGATGTCCAGCGCGGCCCGCGGCTGCAGGGCGCCGCGCTCGCGCAGCACATCGCGCAGGGTGCAGCCGGCGACGTACTCCATGGCCAGATAGACGTACGTACCGTCGGTGCCCTGGTCGAAGACGCCCACCACATTCGGGTGCGACAGCCGGGCCACCGACTTCGCCTCACGGATGAAGCGCTCCACGAACGCTCCGTCGGCGGCGAGGCTCGGATGCATCACCTTCAGCGCGAGCACCCGGTCGAGGCGGGTGTCCACCGCCTTGTAGACCGTGGCCATACCGCCGGCGGCGATGCGTGCCTGGACGCGGTAGCGGCCGTCGAGCAGCTGGCCCACGAGCGGGTCTTGGAGCGTCGTATCCACGGCAGACGAGTCTACGGGTCCGCTGCGCTTGGCTTGCTTCCCACGTTGTCGGCTTTCCCGCCGTGGTGGTTTCGCTTGTTTTCGCCTGCGGCGGGCTGGGTGCCGCTGCGCGGGGCGTTTTCGGCAGCGGGTGCGGCCCTCCGGACTCCGTCCTGCGGTCCGCCCCCTCCCGTGGGTGGGGGAGAGGAGACCGGTGGGGGTCCCCGTATGCCCTCGTGTGCCGGTAGTCGACGGACGGGGCTCGCCCCCACCGACCGCTCTTTCCACCCACCCACGGGAGGGGACAGACCGTAGGACGGAGTCCGTAGGGCTGTCACCGCACCCGACACACAACCGCCCGCCGCAGGCGCAACGGCGAAAACCCCCACGGCGGGAAAGCCGACAACGTGGGAAGCCAGCCAAGCGCAGCGGACAGGCAGCGGAGGGGCTAAAACGCCGGTCGTTCCGGATCCAGTTCCGCCACGCCCCCCGTAGGGGAGGACGCCAGTGCGAAGTGCCGGCGCGGGATCCGGCCCGCCCTGTAGGCCAGCCGGCCCGAGGCCACCGCGTGGCGCATCGCCTCGGCCATCAGCTCCGGCTCCTGGGCGCGGGTCACCGCGGAGGCCAGCATCACCGCCGCGCAGCCCAGCTCCATGGCGAGGGCGGCATCCGAGGCGGTGCCCGCGCCGGCGTCAAGGATCACCGGGACGCCGGCGCGTTCGGTGATCAGCTGGAAGTTGTGCGGGTTGCGGATGCCCAGGCCGGAGCCGATCGGCGAGCCCAGCGGCATGATCGCGGCGCAGCCCACGTCCTCCAGTTTGCGGGCCAGGACCGGATCGTCGTTCGTATAGGGCAGCACGGTGAAACCGTCGTCCACCAGGGTCTCGGCGGCGTCCAGCAGCTCGATCGGGTCGGGCAGCAGGGTGCGCTCGTCGGCGACGACCTCCAGCTTGACCCAGTCGGTACCGAGCGCCTCCCGGGCGAGCCGGGCGGTGAGCACCGCCTCGCCCGCGGTGAAGCAGCCCGCCGTATTGGGCAGCACCCGGATCCGGTGCCGTTCCAGCACGGACAGCACCGAGCCCTGCACGGTCGGGTCCAGCCGCCGCATGGCGACCGTCGTCAGCTCTGTACCGGAGGCGAGCAGCGCGCGCTCCAGGACGTCGAGGCTGGGCACCCCGCCGGTCCCCATGATCAGGCGGGACCGGAAGGTGGTGCCGGCGATGGTGAGGGGGTCGGGGCCGGCGGCGGACGGGGCGGGGGCCGCCCCTCGGGACACCTCGGTATCGGTCATGTCTGCGGATCAGCCTCCCTGGACCGCGGTGAGCACCTCGACGCGGTCACCTTCGGCGAGCGGGGTGGTGGGCCACTGGGTGCGCGGCACCACGACTTCGTTGAGCGCCGCGGCCACCCCGGTGGGCGCCGCGGACAGGGTCGCGACGAGCCGGTCGAGGGTGAGTCCGCCGGGGATCTCGCGGGCCTCGCCGTTGACCGACACGGAAACACTGGCGCTGCTCATACGGGCTGCTCCTCCAGGAAGCGGGCGCGCGCGGCCCCCGGGGCGGCGGTGAGGGTCCCGCCACGGGAGAAGCGCGCGGGGGTGAAGGGAAGGGCCTCGTCGGGGACGTTCCCGGTGGCCAGCACCTCGGCCATCACGTCACCGGTGACCGGCGTCAGCAGGACCCCGTTGCGGAAGTGCCCGGTGGCCAGGTGGAGGCCGGGCAGAGCGGTCGGCCCGAGGAGCGGCGCGTTGTCGGGGGAGGTGGGGCGCAGCCCGGCGCTGGTCTCCACCAGCGGCAGCTCGGTGATGCCGGGGACCAGCTCGTGGGCGTCCCGCAGCAGCTCGTAGACCCCGCCCGCGGTGACGGTGGTGTCCCAGCCCAGCTCCTCCATGGTGGCGCCGACGACCAGCTCGCCGTTCTCCCGCGGCACCAGGTAGAGGGGGTTGCCGCGCACGACCGCCCGTACGGTGCGCGACAGGAAGGCCGGGGACCCGGCGGGCACGTCCGGCAGCCGCAGCCGCAGCACCTGTCCCTTGACCGGCCGGACGGGCGGCAGCACCTCGTCGGGGACGCCGGTCAGGCGACCGATGTGGCTGCCCGCCGCGAGCACGGTCTGCCCGGCCGACAGCCGTGTGCCGTCGGCGAGTTCGGCGCCCGAGGCGCGGCCGCCGTCGAAGGTCAGCCGCTCGACCCGGCTCCGGTGGAGGACCACCCCGGCCCGTTCGCAGGCCACCAGCAGGGCGCTCGCCAGCCGCCGCGGGTCGACCTGGTGGTCGCCGTCGACCCGCAGGCCGCCGCGTACGCCGGGGGCCAGCATCGGCTCCAGGCGGCGGCACTCGCGGCCCGTGAGCCACTGTGAGTCCAGGCCCGAGCGGATCTGCAGGGCGTGCAGTTCGCGCAGGTGGGCGCGGTCGTCGGCGTCCAGCGCGACGGCCAGGGTGCCGCACCGCCGGTAGCCGATCGACGTCCCGGCCGCCTCCTCCAGCTCCTCGGTGAACCGCGGGTAGCGCCGCGCCGAGTCGAGATTGAGGGCCAGCAGGGTCTGCTCGCCGTAGTGGAGCTCGGTGACCGCGGCCAGCATTCCGGCCGCGACGCGGGCCGCGCCGCCACCGGGCGCCGGGTCGGCCACCGTGACGGTCAGCCCGCGGCCGGCCGCCCGCCAGGCGGTGACCAGGCCGATGACGCCGCCCCCGATGACGAGCACATCAGGGTGCCCGGTGACTGGTTTCGATGGTGTGGCAGATGGATGCATGGGCGTCCAGCCCCTCCCTTCGCCGGCATGACCCGGATCAGGTTCGTACGGTCGGAGGCCGGCCAGCCTCCCTCTCAGCCCGGTGCGTCCGGGCTCCCGCGAGTGCGTGTAGCCGTCACCCTAATACGGGGCGCGAGCCGGGGTAAGGGAACGGTCGGCGTACACGGGGGCCGCGGCTGTCGGGGGAGCGGCACCGGTGGCGCGTGCGTGGCCGTGCCGTCCCCGGAGCCCGCGGGGCGGGGCACGGGCCCCTGGAGCGCGGTCATGACGCTGTGTCAGAGATCTCGTCGCGCGGTGCTGCGAGCGGCGTCGCACACCGTCCTAGAGTGATCGGGTGAGCGAGCAGAGCACATCCTCCCAGTCTCCCGGCCACCCGCCGCGCGTCGTGATCGTCGGCGCCGGAATCGCGGGCGTGCAGACCGCGGTCGCCCTGCGTGAACAGGGGTGGCGCGGCGCGATCACGCTGCTCGGTGACGAGCCCCACCAGCCCTACGACCGCCCCCCGCTGTCCAAGGCGGTGCTGCTGGGCAAGGCGGACGGCTCCGCCTTCGACGTGGACTTCGCCGCGCTCGACATCGAGCTCCACCTCGACCGCCGGGTCACCGCCCTGGTGCCGGACGCCCACCGGGTCGAGACGGTCCGGGGCCCGGTCTCCTACGACTACGCGGTGATCGCGACCGGCGCCGCCCCGATCACGCTGCCCGGGAGCGAGGGCCTGCCCGGCGTCCACCTGCTGCGCACCCTCGACGACGCCGAGCGGCTGCGCCCGGTGCTCGCCGCCCAGCACGAGATCGTGGTCGTCGGGGCGGGCTGGATCGGCGCCGAGTTCGCCACCGCGGCGCGCGAGGCGGGCTGCGCGGTCACCGTCGTCGAGGCCGCCGACCGCCCACTGGCCGGGGCACTGCCCGCCGAGGTCGCCGCCCATATGGCCGGCTGGTACGCGGACGCCGGCGCCGAGCTGCGTACCGGCGCCCGGGTCGCGGCCGTCACCGCCGGCCTGGTCACCCTCGAGGACGGCGCCACGCTGCCCGCCGACGCCGTGGTCGTCGGGATCGGGGCCCGGCCCGCCACCGCCTGGCTGGCCGGCTCGGGCGTCGAGGTGTCCTCCGAGGACGGCTCGGTGCTGGCCGACGACCGGCTGCGCACCTCCGTGCCCGATGTGTACGCGGTCGGCGACTGCGCCTCCTTCCCGTCCGCCCGTTACGGCAGCCGTCTGCTGATCCACCACTGGGACAACGCCCTCCAGGGCCCCCGTACGGTCGCCGAGAACATCGCCCGCGGGGAGGCGGAGGGGATGGTCTACGACCCCGTCCCGTACTTCTGGTCCGAGCAGTTCGGCCGGTTCGTGCAGTACGCGGGCCATCACGGGGACGCCGACGAGCTGGTCTGGCGCGGTGACCCGGCCCAGGCCGCCTGGTCGGTGATCTGGCTGCGGGGCGGACGGCTCGTCGCGTTGCTGGCCGTGGGGCGGCCGAGGGACCTCGCCCAGGGGCGCAAGCTCATCGAGCGGGGTGTGACCCTCGACCGGGACCGGGCCGCGAACGCCGCCGTGCCGCTGAAGGCCGCGGTGCAGTAGGGCGGACCCGGGTGCCGGACTGCCGGGCGGGCGCGGCGGGCGTGGAGGCGCGCCGGACCTGTCCGTCGGCAGGTGTGCCGACGGCCGTGTCGACAGGCGTGTCGTCACCCTCCGGTGTGCCGGAGGCCCCTGATGGCGATGCCCGGCTACCGACTGTCAGTGCGAGGTGGCAGGCTTGTCCTGTGACCGAGATTGACGCAAACATCGATGGACTCGTCCCCGCCTGGCTCACCCTCCCCGACATCGCCGAAAAGCTCGGCGTCGAGGTGACCCGTGTCCGGCAGCTGGTCAAGGAGGGCCAGCTGATCGCGGTGCGCCGCGGCGAGAACAGGGTGCTGCAGGTACCCGCCGATTTCATCAAGGACGACAAGGTGGTCAAGGGCCTCGTCGGCACGCTCACGCTCCTCAAGGACGACGGCTTCACCGACGAGGAGATGCTGGAGTGGCTGTTCACCGCGGATGAGACCCTCCCCGGAACCCCGGCGCAGGCGCTGCGCGAGAATCGCGGCACGGAGGTGAAGCGCCGGGCCCAGGCGCTCGCCGTCTGACGCGCCCGGCGCTCGTCAGCAACCGCACCAGCATCCGTAACCACAACTACGGGGTGTACGGTCCGGAAGGTCCGGCCCGTACACCCCCGACCTGGGGGGAAGCCGCCCGATGACCACCGCACGACAGGCCCTGTCCGACGCCCGGCTCTACCTCTGCACGGACGCCCGCAGGGCCCAGGGCGACCTCCCCCGGTTCCTGGACGCGGTGCTCGCCTCCGGCGTCGACATCGTCCAGCTGCGCGACAAGGGCATGGAGGCCGGCGAGGAGCTCCGCCATCTGGAGGTCTTCGCGGACGCCTGCCGCCGGCACGGAAAGCTGCTCGCGGTCAACGACCGCGCGGACGTCGCCCATGCGATCGGCAGCGATGTGCTGCATCTCGGGCAGGGCGATCTGCCGGTCCCGGCCGCCCGCGCCGTCCTCGGCGCGGACATCCTCATAGGCCGCTCCACCCATGCCGAGGCCGAGGTGGACGCCGCGATCGCCGAGCCCGGCGTGGACTACTTCTGCACGGGCCCGTGCTGGCCGACGCCCACGAAGCCGGGCCGCCACGCCCCCGGCCTCGACCTGGTCCGCTACACCGCGGCGCGCGCTCCGCAGCGCCCCTGGTTCGCGATCGGCGGGATCGACGCCGGCAATCTGGACGAGGTGCTCCGGGCGGGCGCCCGCCGGGTCGTGGTGGTCCGCGCCATCACGGAGGCCGACGACCCGGGCGCGGCGGCCGCAGCGCTGGCCAAGCGCGTCCGCGGCTGGGACTAGGCCTGTCCGACGGGTCATGGCGGGGTCCGACGGGTCGTCGTGGCCGGGCCCGGGAGACACCCCCGCTCGTGCTCCGGAGAGCCGGGGCGCGAGGGGCGACGGGGGCGGGAATCGGACGCCCAGGCGGCCGGAAAATGTCCAATCAGTGGACACGAAGCCGACCAACCAGGCAAAACGTCGATGACGGTTGGTGTGTGCCCGGCCCGTGGTTAACCTGCCGGTATGGCCCTAGGTACAGCTTCCACCAGGACTGATCGCGCACGCACCGTGCGCGAACTGCTGGCTTCCGGCAAGCAGTCATACTCGTTCGAGTTCGCCGCCCCGAAGACCGAGAAGGGTGAGCGGACCCTGTGGAACGCCATTCGTCGGATCGAGGCCGTCGCCCCGACGTTCGTCTCGGTGACATACGGCGCCGGCGGCACCTCCCGTGACGGAACGGTGCGCGCCACCGAGCGCATCGCCACCGACACCACCCTCACCCCGGTCGCCCATCTGACCGCGGTCAACCACTCGACGGCGGACCTCCGCAACATCATCGGCCAGTACGCCGACGCCGGGATCCGCAATATGCTCGCGCTGCGCGGCGACCCGCCCGGCGACCCGATGGGGGAGTGGGTCAGGCACCCCGACGGCCTCGCCTACGCCGCCGACCTGGTCCGGCTGATCAAGGAGTCCGGCGACTTCTGTGTCGGCGTCGCCGCCTTCCCCGAGATGCACCCGCGCTCGACGGACTGGGACACCGATGTCGCCCACTTCGTCGACAAGTGCCGGGCCGGCGCGGACTTCGCCATCACCCAGATGTTCTTCTACCCTGAGGACTACCTCCGGCTGCGCGACCGGGTCGCCGCGGCGGGTTGCTCGACGCCCATCATTCCGGAGATCATGCCGGTCACGAACGTCCGCCAGATCGAGCGGTTCGCCCAGCTCAGCAATGCCGCATTCCCGCCCGAGCTGGCCGAGCGCATCCTCGCCGTCAAGGACGACCCGGCGGCGGTACGCTCCATCGGGATCGAGTACGCGACGGATCTGTGTGCGCGCTTGATGGCCGAGGGCGTTCCCGGGTTGCACTTCATTACCCTGAACCACTCCACGGCGACCCTGGAAATCTACGAGAATCTGGGGCTGCACCAGCAGTCCTGATCACGGTGGCCGGCCAACGGCGGAAGTAGGGCGTATATGGGCTGGACGGTCCTCTATATCGCGTTCGGCCTGGTCGCCCTGTGGCTGCTGGGTGAGGTACTGCTCCAGTACAAGGCCCGGCTGCGCTGGCGGCTGCTCGCCTTCACCGGCTTCCTCGGCGTGGTCGTGGGCGTGATCATCCCCTCGGTGATCGTGATCGGGGTGGGCCTGGGCGCGTTCGCCGTCGGCCAGGTCAATGTGACGCTCTCCTTCAAGCGCGGCTTCACCACCGGCTGGGCGCTGGGCGGCAAGCCCGGCGCCAGCCGTCGCCGTCGGGGCCGTGCGGCGGGTGCCCCCGCCGCCGAACCGACCCTGCAGATCTCCGACTTGGAGGCCGCGACGCCCACCGACGGCCCCGGCGGGGGCGCCGACGGCGGCCCGGACACCTTCGAGAGCACCGGCGGATTCCGGAGCACGGGCGGCTTCCAGAGCCAGGACACCTACGCCGGGCAGGGCTCGTACGACTACCAGGCCGACGGCTACCCGGCCGACGGCGGCTACCGCGGCCAGGACCCCTACCAGGACCCGCAGGACCAGAGCGTCTTCGCCACGCAGGCCTTCCCCGCGCCGTCCTACGACGGCCCGTCCTACGGCGCCCAGCAGTACGACGGACAGGGCGACTACGCGCGGGCCGACGCCGGCACCGTCTACGCCCCGCAGCCGATGCCCGACGAGACCGGCCAGTACGGCATCTACAGCCCCGACGCCCGCACCCCGCAGCCCGGCTACAGCGGCTACGACGCCTACGGCACCACCGCCGACAGCGGGAACAACGACGGCAACGGCTATGCGTACGGCGGCGGTTACGGTCAGACCGCGGCCGGCCAGGACGCCTACGCCGACCCCTACGCGGCCTACGGAGACGGCTCGGGCCAGGGCCAGGCGCCCTACTCCGACCCCTACACCGGCGCCCAGCAGTACTCCGGCGGCTCCTACGACCCCTACGAGCAGCAGGACCCGTACGCCCAGCCGTCCTACGGCGCGCAGCAGTACGACGGGCAGGGCGGGCAGTCCGGCCAGAACGCGGACCAGGGCTACGGCGGAACGCCGCCCGGCGGGGCGTGGGTCCCGCAGCAGCGCGACAGCGAACTCCCGCCCGAGCAGCCGCCCTACCCGCCGTACCAGCAGCAGGGGTACGACGGGCAGCAGTACCGCTACTGAACCGCACGGGCCGCAACGGCCAGCAGTACCGCTGATCCGCACGGGGCGCGACGACAGCCCCTGCCGGCCACGGCCCGCCGCCGGGCTCGTACCCGGCCGCCGTCAGGCCCGCACCGTTCGCCTCGCCGCCGGCACCCCGCTCAGGTGGAGCCGTGCCAGTCGTCGCCGTTCACGATCAGGCCCGCGACCAGCGCGCCGGACATCCCGGAGTGCGCCAGCCCGCCGCCCGGGTGCGACCAGCCGCCAACCACGTAGAGCCCCGGTATCCGGGTGCGGTTGCCGGGCCGCAGAAAGCGCCCGTCCCGGCCGGCCAGCGCCGGGCCCGGCACCAGCGCGTCCGCCGCCGGCGGCAGCACCTCGCGCCACAGCACCCGCTCCCGCAGCCCCGGCACCGCCGCCTCGGCGACCTCCGTCAGCCGGTCCGCGGCCGCCTCGACGGCCGCCCCCTCAAGCCGGCCGTCCGGGCCGGGCGGCGCGACGGTCGCGGCCAGCGTCACGGCCTCATGGCCGTCGTCGGGCCGGGTGGCAGCATCGTCCGGGCGCAGCACGGTCACCGTCGGCCGCGCGCACGACGGCCGCGGACCGTCGCCGTCGCCGAACACACCCGCCAGCTCCGCCGCGCGGTCCACGGCGTGCACCACGGTCCGATGGACGGCACCCGCCTCGCGTGCTCCGCGCAGCGCCAGACAGACCGTGAGCCGCCCCGTCGCGCGGTCACCGGGGCCGGCCTGCGGCCGCACGTCGTCCGGCCCGTACGGCTCGCGCCCGTCGAGGAGCGCCGGCAGCCGGGCCGGATCGATGCCGGCGACCACGAACTCGGCCGGCGCGGTCTGCCCGTCGGCCAGCTCGACACCCGTCGCTCCGCCGTCCTTCTCGACGATCCGGGTCACCTCCGCGCCGAAGGCGAACTCCACCTTGCGCGCCAGGCAGCGTGCGTACAGCGCGTCGGCCAGCGCCCGCATGCCGCCGCGCGCGTACCAGCTCCCGAAGGTCTGCTCCATGTACGGCAGCACGGCGGCGCTCGCCGGGGCGCTGCGCGGGTCGAAACCGTAGGCCAGCGCATGGCTCTCCAGCAGCGCGATCAGCCGGGGGTCGGCCAGCTCGCGGCGGGCGACCTCGGCGAGCGTGGCCGTCGTGGGGCCCTTGCCGCGCCCGAACAGCCCGCGCCTGCGCACCGCCGGATACGGATCGCGGCCCAGCACCCGCCAGTCCTGCCACAGCGGCTCCTCCAGGAGCGGCCGCCGGGTGGCGTCCCAGGCCTCGCGGGCGCGGCCCACCAGCGCGCTCCAGCGCTCACCGGCGCCCGCGCCCAGCGCCTCGTCCAGAGCCGCCAGGACGCCGGCCCGCGAGGCGTTGGGCAGCGACACGGCCGTGCCGTCGGCGAAGACATGGCGGCTCGCGGGGTCGACCTGGGACAGCTCGACGCAGCTCTCCAGCGGCTCACGACCGGTCTTGAGGAACAGGTCGCGGTAGACGGCCGGCAGATGCAGCAGGCCCGGCCCCGTATCGAAGGAGAAGCCGTCCCGCTCCAGTCGCCGTACCGCGCCGCCGTGCGTCGCGCCGCGCTCGAACACCGCCACCTGGTGGCCCGCGACGGCCAGCCGGGCGGCGGCTGCCATCGCGCCCATCCCGGCGCCGATCACCGCAATCCGTGCCATGCCTGCGACTTTATCCGGCGCCACTGACAACGCCCGCGGCGCCGGTGCGCAGGCGGTCCGGCCCGGGGCGGGGCGCTCAGCCGGCCGGTGGCACCACCCCGCCCGCCGCGGCCAGGCGCTTCTCCTCGCGTCGGGCACGCCGGCGCCGCAGGAACCGGCGGATCCGCGACCAGAGCAGGACCACCATCGCGATGCCCGCGGCCAGCAGCACCGCCGCGATGACCGCCGCGGCCACCGGATAGAAGACCGCGAACGCGATGAGCCCGGCGACGCCGAGATCCTCCAGCAGGCTCAGCACGATGTTGCTGGCCGGCTCCGGCGAGGTGTTGACCGCGATCCGCGCGCCCGCCTTGACCAGATGGCTCAGCAGCGCCGTGGTGCCGCCCACCGCACCCGCCGCCAGCTCGGGCAGGGAACCGTCGTGCCCGGCCAGCAGGGCCGCCACCACGCCGCCGGAGATCGGCCGGATCACCGTGTGCACGGCGTCCCAGACCGAGTCCACGTACGGGACCTTGTCGGCGACGGCCTCGCACACGAAGAGCACCCCGGCCACGATCAGCACATCGGGGCGCTGCAGCGCCGCGGGCACCTCATCGGTGACGCCGGCCGTGCCGAGCAGGCCGAAGAGCAGGACGACGGCGTAGGCGTTGATCCCGCTCGCCCAGCCACTGGTGAAAACCAAGGGAAGTACGGACACGCCGGAGATCGTAGGCCCCCACTGGGGGCCGGTGCTCAGCTTTGAGTATCCGTACTCAGACGCCCAGATGAGTAGGTACGCGGATGGGCCGGAACCCGCCAAGACGGAAGAGTATGCGCCACGGAAGGGAAGCGGCGCCGCACCGCCGACACGGGGCGGCGGAGCGGCGCGGCTCCCGGACGTGACGGGGGACACGGGGGAAGTACGGGGGCACGGGGGCTCCACGGGGGAGCACGGGGGAAGCGCTGTCCTGGTCGGATCGGCGGGGGAACGATTCGTGCCAGGGCAGCGCACTCTTTTGCGCGGGCCCACGGGGGAGAAAGGGTGCGCGCCGTTCCTGACCACGACGGCGCGCACTTCTCACCCGGCGCCCGGGGGGGCGCCGACCACCCAGGGGCACGGCCTGCCGGCGGCCTCTACGTGGGAGGGCCGCTGACCCGCCCCTGGAGCAGCCGCGACAGCGCGGCGTGCACCTCGTCGATCGACCGGTCCGGCTGGTAGGACTGCCAGTCCAGGGCGGCCACCAGGACCATCCCGAACAACGCCGAGGCCGTCAGCGGGATGTCGATCTCCTCGCTCAGCTCCTCGTTGGCCACCGCCTCCCGCAGCACGTCCTCCACCACCGTGATGGCCCGTTCACGCACCACCATCAGCGTCGACTGCCACGCCCGGTTGGTGCGCCACAGCTCGGCGACGTAGAGCTGGGTGAGCGCCGGGTAGCGGGAGATGAAGTCCAGCCCGGCCCGGATCATCGCGTCCAGCGCGTCGATCCGGGTGCCGCCCCGGTCCGCCACCTCCTCGGCGGCCGCCTGCAGGGAGGTCGCCAGCAGCTCGATGCCGTGCCGCAGCAGCTCCTCGAAGAGAACGTTCTTGCTCGCGAAGTTGTAGTAGACCGTGCCCTTCGCGACGCCCGCCCGCTCGGCGATCTCGTCCACCGTGGTGGAGGAGAAGCCCTGTTCGGCGATGAGCGTGACCGCGGCCTCGAAGAGTTTGCGCCGAGTGGCGTCGCGGCGTGTAGTGGAGCTGTCCATGGAGGCGATTGTGCCGTTCCCCGGGAATTGCTGCCCGCCGCGGTGGGGGTACCCCCGGACGGAGCCCGGGGGAGGCTCCGGCAGCGCGGCGGGCGGCAGGTGGGAGCTCACAGGCTCAGCTCCGGGTGCAGGTCCTTCATCCGCACCACCTGGCGGCCGCGTGCCGTCAGGGACGTCAGCACCAGTGCCCCGGCGGTGAACGCCAGCAGCACCGCACTGCCCTGCCATACGGGCCCGAGATCACCGCCCGTGATCAGCCGGCGCAGGCCCTGCACGATGTAGCTCATCGGCAGATACGGGTGGAGGGCGCCGAAGAAGCCGGGGCTGGTCTGCACCGGGTACGTGCCGCCCGCCGAGGTCAGCTGGAGCATCAGCAGCGCCAGCACCAGGATCCGGCCGGCCGGCCCGAACTGCGCGTTGAGCCACTGCACGATCGCCGAGAAACAGGCCGTGACCAGCACCAGGAAGCCGATCGTGCCGGCCGCCCGCGCCATCTCCAGGCCCAGCGCGAAGTGCAGTACGGCCATCAGGGCCGCGGTCTGCAGCACCCCCACGCCGACCACCGGCAGCCAGCCGGAGACCGCCACCCGCCAGGAGGACGCGCCCATCGCCAGCGCCCGCCGGTTGAGCGGCTGGATCAGCATGTACGCCACCATGGCGCCCACCCACAGCGACAGCGGGATGAAGTACGGGGCGAACCCGGTGCCGTAGTTCGGCGCCTTGTGGGCGGAGTCCGAGGCGAGCTGCACCGGGTCGGACATGACCAGGGTGCGTGCGTCGCGGTCCTTCTTGCCGTAGTCGGGGATCTGCTTCACCCCGTCGTGCAGCCCGCCGGCCAGCTTCCGCGAGCCGTCGGAGAGCTTGAACAGCCCGCCGTCCAGGGTGTGCGCGCCGCTCTTCAGCCTGCCCACGCCCGCGTCCAGGTCGCCCATACCGGAGGCGGCCCGGCCCGTGCCGTCGTGCAGTTGGTGGGCCCCCTCGTCGAGCTTGCCCGCGCCGGCCGCCAGTCGGGCGTTCCCGGCGGCCAGCCGGTGGGCGCCCGTGGCCACCTTGTGCGCGCCGTCGTTCAGATCGTTGATCTTCTTGACCGCGGCGTCCATGTCGGCGCCGAGCGTCGGCCCGTGCTCGGCCAGCTCGCTCGCCAGATCGTGCAGGGCGGCCAGGTCCCGGTCCAGCCGGTCCAGGTTCTTCTGGTCGTGCACGTACCCGCTGATCTCCTCGGCCTTGTCCGCCGCGGCGGCCGCGTCGTCCCTGAGCTGCTTCAGCTCGTCGCAGGAGGTCTCCAGGGTGAGGCCGCTCTCACAGCGCGAGTGGTAGTACCTCGCCAGGTGGTCGGAGATCCCCCGGGAGAGCTTCGCCCCTGTGGAGGCCGCCGCCGGGAGCGCGCCCAGGTGGTCGCGGACCGCCTGCGAACCGTCCGCGACGAGCTGCGCCGCCTCGCCGATCTCCTTGCCGTGCGCCCGGACGAACGGCCCCACCTTGCGGTCGATGCGGTTGACGGTGTCGGCCAGCCGCTGGGTGCCGTCGGCCACCTGCCGGGAGCCGTCGGCCAGTTGGCGCGACCCGTCGGCCGCCGTACCGGCTCCCCGCGCCAGGTCGGAGCTGCCCTGGGAGAGCCGTCCGGCGCCCGCGTCGAGGTCGCCCAGGCCGGTGACGAGTCGGCCGCTGCCGTTCTTCGCGGTGCCCAGCCCGTCGGCCAGTTTGCCCGCGCCGTCCTTGGCCTGCCCGATGCCGTCCCGGAGGCGGCCGGCGCCGTTCGCGGCCTCCTGGGTCTTGTCGTGCAGGGTCGAGAACGAGACGAAGATCTTGTCGAAGAAGGTGCGCGACGCCTTCTTCGAGGCCGCCGCACGCACCTCGGAGAACACCGTCCGGGAGATCTGCCCGACGATGTAGTTGTTCGCGTCGTTCGTCCGCACCTTGAGGGCGCCGGTCTCCGGGTGGTCACCGGAACTGGAGGCGATCCGCCGGCTGAAGTCCTCCGGGATCGACAGCGACAGGTAGTACGTGCCGTCCTCGACGCCCTTGGCGGCCTCCTCGGCGTCCACCGGGCGCCAGTCGAAGGTGTGGCTGTCGGCCAGTCCGTCGACGATGCCGTCGCCGGCCGAGATCCGCTTCCCGCCGACGTCCGCGCCCTTGTCCGCGTTGACCAGCGCGACCGGTATCTTGTCCAGCCGCCCGTACGGGTCCCAGAAGGACCACAGGTACAGCGCGCCGTACAGGAGCGGCAGCAGCAGGAGCGCGGCCAGCGCGGCGCGCGGCAGCTTCCCCCTCCCGAACCGCTTCAGCTCAAGCGCGGCCAGCTTCGGCGAGCGCATCGGCCGCCCCCTCCTCGTCGTCGTGCTTGTCCTGTGCGGGGTGCTCGTCGTGGCCGTCCTCAGGGGCGGCCTGCTCCGGGCGGCCGCCCGTACCCACCAGCACCACACCCTCGCCGCCCTCGGGGGGCTCGCTGCACACCGCGAGGACCGTCGTGCCGGCCGCCGCCAGGCCGCGCAGCATCGTCCAGGCCGCCGCACGCTCCTCGTCGGACAGCTTCAGATCGGTGTCGTCGACGGCGAGCAGCCGCGGGCCGCCGATCAGCGCCAGCGCCACGGACAGCCGCAGCGCCTCCAGCCGCTCCAGGTCGCGCACGGAGGTACGGATCCCCTTGGGCAGCGTCTCCAGATCGAGGCCGGCCGCCTTGAGCGCACCGTCCACCAGCGCGCGGGCCTCGGCCCTGCGCTCCCGTCGGGGCCGCAGCAGCGCACGCAGCGAACCGCCGAACCGGCCCTGCAACAGGGCGCGTTCGCGCAGATGCTCGCCTACAGTGAGAGAGGGATCAAGCTCGGCGACGCCCGGCACATGGGCGAGCGCGGACACGGACCGGACCGCGGCCATCTTCTTCGGCAACGGCAGCCCGCCGACCTCGGCGGTGCCCGCGGCCGGCTTCATCCGCCCGGTGAGCGCGAGCAGCAGACACGTACGGCCCGAGCCCGAAGGGCCCTGCACGGCGATCAGCGAGCCGGGCCCGGCAGTGATGTCGATGTCCCTGAACGCCCAGCCGCGGGGGCCTTCGACCCCGAATCCCGCGGCCGTGACCGCCGCCCCGTGCGGGGTGCTGTCCACGATCCCTCCCTTGAACTGACCAGTCAGTTCAAAACACTATGCAGCATTCCACCCCCCGTTCCGCAAGGGGGTGTTGGGAATCCGCCGGTAATCCGTCGGGATTCCGGGGGATTCCACCGGGATGCGTCAACGTGCCCGGACGGACTTCCGGACGGACTTCCGGACGGACTTCTCGTGGCGAGTCGGACAGGGGGGTGATGGGCTGGGCATTCCGGTCGGGAGTCGTGCCGGGGTTCCGGGGTTCCGGGGTCCCGGACGTGCGTGTGCGCGGTGTGCGGCGTGCGGCGTGCGGCGTGCGGCGTGCGAAAACCTTCCCGTTTCCAACGAAAGGGCAGGTCAGGGGCGATTGTCAGTGGTGTACCTCACGATGGGGTCATACGGTCCGAATCAGCATTCGGTCCCAACCGGCATGCGACGACAGGAGGTTCGTCATGGCAGCTCGTCCCAACAGGGGCAGCTCCGCTGCGTACGGTCCCCCGAGCGATGTCCACCCCGTCCTGCGGCGGACCACCGCACCACCCGCCGCCCTCGACCTGCTCACCCAGGCCCAGCACGGCCTCGACGAAGCCCAGACCCTGGAAACTCCCAACGAGCGGTTCGCCACGGCCCATCTGGCCGCGCTGCGCACCGCGGCCGCGGTCCTCGCCGTCCGCGGGCGTCCGGAGACCACGGTACGGCGCAGGCAGCGTATCCGTAGCGCCTGGGAGGTGCTGCCCGAGGTCGCCCCCGAACTCGCGGAGTGGAGCGCCCTGTTCGCCGCCGGAGCCGCCCGCCGGGCCAAGGCCGAGGCCGGCATAGCCGGCGCGGCCAGCCGCCGCGACGCCGACGATCTCCTGCGCGATGCCGCGATGTTCCTGCGCCTGGTGGAGCGCATGCTGCTCCTCCAGCCGTCCCTGCCGCCCCAGCGGGCGGGGTAAGGGGGAGGGAGGGGAGGCAGAGCAGGACAGGACCGGGGAGCTGAGATCTCCGGGAGAGGCGGGGAGGGGTGGGGCGGGGCGGGGGGAGGGGCCCCGGGGGAGAGGGGGGAAAGGGAACGTGGGCCGCCATCCTGCCCACACCCTCTGCGGCCCCCTGCGCGCCCCCCCCGCGGCACCCTCGGGGCAGCTCCCCGAGGCGTCCCCGCGCCACCCGCGGCGCCGACCATCCCCATGCGACGGCGCCCCCGTGGCGGTGCCGTACCTCCCCCCCCATGCGACGGCGCCCCCCCCGTGGCGGTGCCGTGCCTCCCACCACGCGACGCCGTCTCCCCCCGATCCCCCTGTGCGATCGTCCCCGCGTGGCCGCCCCATCAGCGGTCACGCCCCGCACAACGATCACGCCGCGCGCAATCCGTTCGGCTCTGCAATCGGCGGATGGCGTGGGACGGAATAGGGTGGTGGACGCCTAGATGTTCATGCCCCCGCCGAGGAGCCACCCGCCGTGTCTGACCCGCTGCGCCCGCGCGCATCCCTTCGTACCGCCGTGGTCTGGGACGTCCTCAAGGACGCCCTGGAGCGCCGGGTCAAGGCCGCCGGGCGCGACGCCCTGGACGTCCTCGACACCGGTGGCGGCTCCGGCAACTTCGCCGTGCCGGTCGCCCGCCTCGGCCACCGCGTCACCGTCGTCGACCCCAGCCCCAACGCCCTCTTCGCCCTGGAGCGCCGCGCCGCGGAGGCGGGCGTGGCGGACCGGGTACGCGCCGTACAGGGCGACGCCCACGGCCTGTTCGACGTCGTCGAGCGCGGCGGCTACGACGCCGTGCTCTGCCACGGCGTCCTGGAGTACGTCGACGACCCGGTCGAGGGCATCCGCAACGTCGTCGACGCGCTGCGCCCGGCCGGCACCCTCAGCCTGCTCGCGGCCGGTCTGGGCGGCGCCGTCCTCGCCCGCGCCCTCGCCGGCCACTTCACCGAAGCCCACCAGGCCCTCACCGACCCCGCCGGCCGCTGGGGCGAGGGCGACCCGATGCCCCGCCGGTTCACCGCCGACCAGCTCACCGAACTGATCGCCGCCACGGGCCTGGAGGTCGGCGCGGTGCACGGCGTGCGGGTCTTCGCCGACCTGGTCCCCGGGGTGCTGGTCGACACCGAGCCGGGCGCCATGGACGCGTTGCTGAAGCTGGAGGCGGCCGCCGCCGAGCAGCCCGCGTTCCACTCCGTGGCCACGCAGCTGCACGTCCTCGCGGAACGCGACTGACCCGCACGCTACGGCCGGCTACCGCGTGCAGTCGGCCACAGGCCACCCGATCAGCCCCTTCGCCCCGTATGATCGGGGTACGACGTTCCGGCATGACGGACAGGCGGGTGGGGAATGCAGGCAGCATCACCACCGGCCGCTGCGGCGGCCCGGACAGTGAATTGGCGTCGAGGGGCGGGTTTCACGGGGGCGAATCCCTGCCTATCCTGAAAGGGTCGCACCCCGGTCGCCCCCCGCGACCGACGAGTAGGAGGACTCCGTGCCGCTCTCGGAGCACGAGCAGCGCATGCTCGAGCAAATGGAGCGAGCGCTGTACGCCGAAGATCCCAAGTTCGCGACAGCGCTTGAGGGAAGCGGGCTGCGTACGTACACCCGGCGACGGGTCTACCAAGCGGTCGCGGGCTTCCTGGTGGGTATCGCCCTGCTCATGGCCGGCATGGTCGCGCAGCAGATCTGGATCAGCGTGGTGGGCTTCCTCGTCATGCTCGGCTGTGCGGTGCTGGCGGTCACCGGATGGCGCAAGGCTCCCAAGCCCGGTGAGCAGCAGGCCGGTGCGGGTGCCGGTGGCGGCGCAGGTGCAGCGGCACGCCGTCAGTCCAGGCAGCGGCGCTCGATGATGAACCGCATCGAGGACCGCTGGCAGCGGCGCCGGGACGAGCAACAAGGTCACTGACGCCCCGAGGTCCGGCAGCCCGACCGGCCTGGATCTCGCCTTCTTCGTAGCGCTGTTTTTCTTTGTGGTGCTGTGGTTCTTCCGTTCTTCCTGATGCTGTGGCCGCCCGGCGGGACCGGGCGGCCACAGCGCTTTGTGTGTTGCTCAAGCCCCCTGAACTCGGCCTCACCTGTCTGAGCGGCCTCGTCTGCCTGAGTCGCCTTCCCTGCCCGAGTGGCCTCGTCCGCCTGTGCGGCTTTCCCTGCCTGCGTGGCCTCGTCTGTCTGGGCGCGCCCTTCTGATCACGCTCGCCGCTCCTGTGTCACGCCCGCCGCCGGCGTCCCGGTCGTAGGGCGGCCAGCGCGCGCCGCGTCGAGGTGACCGGGCGGCTGGTGCGGCACCGGAGCATCAGGGACGCCCAGCGGGCGGCGCAGGCCCACCGGAGACGGGCCGCGGAGCGCGGGGCGAGCCGGGCGCGCAGCCGTATGCCACGCGTCGCGCCGGCCTGCAACCCGGCCCGCACCTGTTGTACGTCCGAGGCGAGGCCGGATGCCGGCTGGGGTCGCGGGGCGTACAGGACCTGCTCGACGGCGGCCGCGACGCGATGTGCGGCCGCGGCAGGCTCCGGTTGCAGTTCCCCGACGCGAATGATCCGCGCGGCGGCCTTGCGCGGCGTCAGCGACTCGTCCGGCAGGATGCCGAAGTCCCAGGCGGTGTCGAGCAGCTCCTGCCAGGCGGCGAGAACGCTCGCCGTACCGTCCCGGCCGGGGGCGCCGCCCGCCAGCCGCCCGGAGCGGATCCGTAGCCGCCACAGCAGCGGGATCGCGGGCAGCACCAGGACGAGCAGCACGGCCAGCGCGATGCCGGCCACCGCCCAGAGGGAGAGGCCGTCGTCGGACGGGCGGGCGCCGGACTCCGCGGGCAGTGCCGCGCATCCCGATCCCGCACCGGACGGCTGCTCGCCGGGGCCGCAGGAGGGCTCCGCCGACGGGGTGTCAGGGGAGGCCTCGGGCCTGGAGGGCGCGGGCGCCGGGTTGGCGGGGTCGGCCGTGCCCGGGGTGTCGGGGTAGGCGTAGTCCGGGATGGTGCCCCGGCTCGGTGTCGGCTCGAAGCGGGTCCAGCCGATGCCCTGGAAGTACAGCTCGGGCCAGGCGTGCGCGTCCTTGAGGCTGACCGATGTCGTGCCGTCGGGCTGTTTGGTGCCCGGGGTGAATCCGACCGCGACCCGGGAGGGGATGCCCAGCGTGCGGGCCATCGCCGCCATCGAGAACGAGAAGTGGACGCAGAAGCCTTCCTTGTCCCGCAGGAAGCGCGCTATGGCCTGGGAGCCGCTGCCGGCCCGGACGTCGGTGTTGTAGCTGAACCCGCCGTAGAGCGCGAACCAGTCCTGGAGCTTGACGGCCCTGGCGTACGCGGTCGGTGCGCCCTTGGTGACCTGACGGGCGGTGGTCCGTACGACCTCGGGGAGGGAGTCCGGGATCTTGGTGTACTCGCGCAGCAGGTCCGCGGGCGGCGCCGGGGCGCCGGCCAGCTGACGGGACGTGGGCCGCACCTGAAGGCTCTCGACCTGGTACTGCAGGCCGCGGGTGTTCTGCCCGCGGTCCCCGACGAGCGTGCGGCCCTGGGGTTCGTAGCGCCAGCGGCCGGAGATGTCCACCTTGGAGGCGGGGAAGGGGAGCGGTAGCCAGTTCTGGGCGTACCACTGCGCGGTGGAGATGGAGGTGTTGATCCGGTTCAGGTCGACGGCGGGGCTGAGGCCGGTCGGCTGCGGGAGCCGCTCGGGGACGTCGGTGACCGTCCGCTCGGACGGTTTCCAGGTCGTGCCGTCGAACTGGTCGAGGGCGACGATCCGCAGATACAGATCGCGGGTGTCGGCCGCGGTGGTGCGGTAGTTGAGGACCTCTTTGTCCTCGGGTTGGTTGAGGCTGTCCTGCAGCGACACCAGTGGGTTCACCGCGGAGATCGTGCCGCCACCGCCGCCGGGGCCGGCGCCGCTGCCGGTACGGTCGAGCAGCCCGCCGCCGAGGGAGGGCAGCACGGCGGGCACCACCAGCGCGATGCCCAGTACCAGGGCGCCGATCCGGTGGCCCGTACGGACCGGGGCCAGGACGGACCGGCCCACCCCCGCGGCGAAGCCCCGGCCGCCCGGCCGGTCCGCTCCGGCAGCCGGGCCGCCGAACACCCGGCCCCACTGGGAGAGCCGGTCGCGGCCCTCGGCCAGCAGGAGCAGCAGATAGCCGGCCGCCGCGAGCAGGAACCACAGCCAGCCCGCGCCGCCCTGGGTCAGCCCGGCCGCGACCGAGTACAGCGCGAGCAGCGGCAGCCCGGCGGGTGCGGCGCTGCGGTAGGTGACCGCCAGCGCGTCGACGATCAGGCCGATCACCAGGACACCGGCGATCAGCAGCAGCCGGATGCCGGGGGTGACGGGGGCGGGGATGGCGTACCGGCCGACGTCCTGGACGCCGTTGCGCAGCAGCCGGCCGAACTCCGCGAGCGCGTCCGGGCCCGGCAGCAGCCCGAGGATCGCCTCGCTCGGGGCGAAGAGGAAGGTCAGCAGCAGGACGGTCACCAGGGCCTGGAGGCCGATGGTCAGCGGCCTGGCGAGGGGGACCCGGCGGGCCGCCGCCCCTGTGCCGATGACGAACGCCAGCAGCAACGCCGCCTGGAACATCCAGCCGACCGGTTCGACCAGTGGCAGCAGCGCGCAGGCGGCGCACAGGGTGGCTACCGCCGCGGTCAGCGCCAGCCGCGCCCGGCCGCTCATGCCCGCACCCCGCATCGTCCGGGGCGGCCTTCGTGCGCCCCGCGGTCGTGCGCCAACGCCCAGCTCCCCCTCATGTCCGTCCCCCCGCCACCGTCGCCGAGCCGTGGCCCGTCTCTCCGCCCACGTCAGCCGCCCGTTCGGACATCGTCCCCGCACGGTCCGCCGCCGCCCGCCACAGATCGGGCAGGGAGTCGCCGGGCGTCACCGGCAGCGCCGTCCAGCCCGCCCGCCGCAGCAGCCGCAGCCGCTCGGCCATCGGGACCTGACCGGTGGAGAACCTGATGCCGCCGGGGCCCCGGGTCCAGGCGTCACCGTCCAGGACGAAGGCGATCGCGGCGCCGCTGCGCCGGCGCATCTGCCCGGCGACCGCGGCCTGTTCGTCGTCCAGATCGCCGAAGAAGGCGACCAGCAGTCCTTCGCTGCCGCCGCGCAGCACCTCGTACGCCGCCGAGAGCCCCTCCTGCTCGGAGTGCTCCACGACGGCGAGGGAGTCCAGCAGCAGGCCCGCGGCGTCGGCGGACGCCGTGCCGCCCGCGAAGCCGCCGTGGCCGTCGGGGCCGGGCACGGACGTTCCGGTGTCCGTCAGCAGCCGGACCGAGAAGCCGCGCTCCAGCAGATGCACCGCGGTCGACGCGGCCGCCGTCACCGCCCACTCGAAGGCCGAGTCGGGGCCGCCTCCCGGATGGGCGAGCTCGCGGGTGTCGAGCAGGACCGTGCAGCGCGCCTTCTGCGGCTGCTCCTCCCTGCGCACCATCAGCTCGCCGCGGCGCGCCGTGGACCGCCAGTGGATCCGGCGCCGGTCGTCGCCGTGCCGATAGTCGCGCGGAATGATGTCGTCGTCGCCGGCCAGCGCCAGCGAGCGCTGCAGTCCCTCGCCGTACCCGGCCACCTCGCCGGCCAGCCGGACCGCGGGCAGCGGCTCGGTCCGGGGGACCACCGTCAGCGTGTCGGAGGCGCTGAAGGAGCGGGTCAGCTCGCACATGCCGAACGGGTCGGACAGGCGCAGCTGCAGCGGTCCCAGCGGATAGCGGCCGCGCAGGTCGGAGCGGACGCGGTAGGAGACCTCGCGGCGGCCGCCGGCCTCGACGCGGTCCAGGATGAAGCGCGGCCGGGGCCCGAGGACGTAGGGCACCCGGTCCTGGAGCATCAGTACGCCCGTGGGCAGCCGGGAGATGTTCTCCATCCGCAGCCGGACCCGGGATTCGGAGGCCGCGGGCACCCGGGCGGGGGAGAGCGTGCGGTTGCCGGCGACGCGGTAGCGGGTGCGGTGCAGCACCAGGACGCAGACCAGCGGCAGGGCCGCGAGCAGCAGCCCGACGCGCAGCAGATCCGCCTGCCCCAGGAGGTAGGAGCACACCGCGGCGGCGACCCCGGCGGCCAGGAACGACCTGCCTCGTGTCGTCAGCCCCCCGAGGGCCGTCCGCAGCCCGCCCCGCTCGGGCGTCCCCTCGATCCCCCCCTCTGCCATCACAAGCCCCGTACGCCGGGCGGCTGCCGGCCGTGGCTCCGCCACGGCTGCGCGGAGGGGTCGGGGACCGGGACGCGCTGCAGGATCTCCAGGACGAGCTGTTCGGCCGAGCGGCGGTTCAACTGGGCCTGGGCGGTGGGCAGCAGGCGATGGGCGAGTACCGGCACCGCCAGGGACTGCACATCGTCCGGCAGGGCGTAGTCCCGCCCCTGGAGCGCGGCGGAGGCCTTGGCGGCGCGCACCAGATGCAGTGTGGCCCGGGGCGAGGCGCCGAGCCGGAGCTCGGGGTGGCTGCGGGTGGCCACCACCAGGTCCACGGCGTATCGGCGGACGGTCTCGGCGACGTGGATCTCGCGCACCGTGTCGATCAGCTTCAGGATCTCGTGGGCGTGCGCCACCGGCTGGAGGTCGTCGAGCGGGGAGGCGCCGCCGTGCACGTCGAGCATCCGCAGCTCGGCCGACGGGCTGGGATAGCCGATCGACACCCGCGCCATGAAGCGGTCCCGCTGCGCCTCGGGGAGCGGGTAGGTGCCTTCCATCTCCACCGGGTTCTGGGTGGCGACGACCATGAACGGGCTGGGCAGTTCGTAGGTCTGCCCGTCCATCGTGACCTGGCGCTCCTCCATGGACTCCAGAAGCGCGGACTGCGTCTTGGGAGAGGCGCGGTTGATCTCGTCGCCGATCACGATCTGGGAGAAGATCGCGCCGGGCTTGAACTCGAAGTCGCGGTGCTGCTGGTCGAAGATGCTGACGCCCGTGATGTCGGAGGGCAGCAGGTCGGGCGTGAACTGGATGCGCCGCACCGAGCAGTCGATGGAGCGGGCCAGGGCCTTGGCGAGCATGGTCTTGCCGACGCCGGGAACGTCCTCGATCAGCAGATGGCCCTCGGCGAGAAGCACGGTCAGCGCGAGCCGTACGACCTCCGGCTTGCCTTCGATGACGCTCTCCACCGACCGGTGAACGCGCTCCGCGGTGGCGGTCAGATCTCCCCCGGCGCTCGGCTTCCCCCGCACGGGCGGACCCTCAAGGCTCGCTCGTTCGTCATACGTCGTCACTCGGCCCTCCTCGGCCCTGTACTGCGGGCCGACGCCCCCTCTGCGGACCCGGCCCCTCCCCGAACACGCGCGTCCCGACCGGCCACCGCCGGCGCGACGTCACCTACGCATTCTTGCTGCCCGCGCGGCTCCGCGTCATGGCCTGTGGATAACTCACCACGCGATATCGGTACCTTCCCGGCGAACCGGGCCTTCCGGCTCGTTCCGCGGGTCCGCCGGGAAGGTCGCGCAGGTCAGGCGCGCGGCTCGATTTCCCGCAGCAGACCCGTTGTCACGTCGAACACAAAGCCGCGGACGTCGTCGGTGTGCGGGAGGAAGGGGGAGGTGCGCACCCGCTCCATGGACTGCCGGACGTCTTCGTCGAGGTCCTTGAACGCCTCGACGGCCCAGGTGGGGCGCTGCCCGACCTCGTCCGCCAGCTCATGGCGGAAGTCCTCGGTCAGGCTGAGCAGACCGCAGCCGGTGTGGTGGATGAGGACGACGGAGCGGGTGCCGAGGGCCCGCTGGCTGATCGTCAGGGAGCGGATGATGTCGTCGGTCACCACACCGCCCGCGTTGCGGATGGTGTGGCAGTCGCCGAGTTCGAGGCCGAGGGCGGCGTGCAGGTCGAGACGGGCGTCCATGCAGGCCACCACGGCGACCTTGAGGACCGGCCGGGCGTCCATTCCGGGGTCGGTGAAGGCGGCGGCATAGCGCTGGTTGGCCTCGACGAGACGGTCGGTGACCGTGCCACCGCTACGGGCGGTGGCGTCGTCGGCGGACTGGGGCAGCGGCTTCGACGCAGGTATGGGCATGGATTCACGGTAATGGCCACAGGCCGTTCCGGCTGCATGAGAGGCCGGGCATAGCGGGCAACGTCACTCCTTGTGAGGTATGGCACAGGTCCGCCCGCGCGCCCGCCATCCGGGTGAGAGGCCGTCGCGAGGCCCGCGGAAAGCCGTCGCGGGACGCGCGGAACCGGTTGATTGACCGGGACAGCCGGTGGACTAAAGTGGCGCGAAGTGGGAGGCGTGACGCTCTCCTTGGATACCGAATTCCTCGCGTGCGCGAATCGTACGTACGGCTCGGCCTCCTCCCGCTCCCATGGTCTTCCGACGTCACTTCCCCGTCGCCGGAGGGCCACTTCCCCTTCAGAGCGGGCGGGGACCAAGCGGTACGTGCGGCATCCCCCAGCCAGCGGCCGGGGGACCCACCTGCCGCCCGGCCATCGGAAGGCGCATGAGCAGCAATACTCGCCACGTACCCGTCATGCTCCAGCGTTGCCTGGACATGCTCGCCCCCGCGCTCGCCGAGCCCGGTGCGGTCGTCGTCGACTGCACGCTCGGCCTCGGAGGGCACAGCGAGGCGCTGCTCACCGCCTTCCCGGCGGCCCGCCTCATCGCCCTCGACCGCGACCCGGCCGCCCTGAAGCTCGCCGGTGAGCGGCTGGCCCCCTACGGCGAGCGCGCCACCCTGGTGCACGCCGTCTACGACGAGCTCCCCGAGGTCCTCGACCGGCTCGGGACCCCGCGCGTCCAGGGCGTGCTGTTCGACCTCGGTGTCTCCTCCATGCAGCTCGACGAGGCCGACCGCGGCTTCGCGTACGCGCAGGACGCCCCGCTGGACATGCGGATGGACCAGACGACCGGCATCAGCGCCGCCGAGGTCCTCAACACCTACGCCCCCGGTGAGCTGGTGCGGATCCTGCGCACCTACGGAGAGGAGAAGCAGGCCAAGCGGATCGTCGCGGCCGTCGTGCGCGAGCGCGAGAAGGAGCCGTTCACCAACAGCGCGCGGCTGGTCGAGCTGATCCGCGACGCGCTGCCGCAGGCCGCCAAGCGCACCGGCGGCAACCCCGCCAAGCGCACGTTCCAGGCGCTGCGCATCGAGGTCAACGGGGAGCTGGCGAGTGTGGAGCGGGCCGTCCCGGCCGCGGTGAAGGCGCTCGCGGTCGGCGGCCGGATCGCCGTCCTGTCGTACCACTCGCTGGAGGACCGGCTGGTCAAGCACGTCTTCGCCGCCGGTGCGAGCAGCACCGCGCCGCCCGGACTGCCGGTCGTCCCCGAGCGCTACCAGCCCCGCCTGAAGCTGCTGACCCGCGGCGCCGAGCTTCCCACGGAGGAGGAGATCGCCGAGAACCGCCGCGCCGCCCCCGCCCGGCTGCGCGGCGCGGAGCGGATCCGCGAGAACGTCGAGGACACCGCGTGAGAGGCCAGGGGCGGCCGCGGAGACAGAAACGGCTCTCCGCGCTGTTCCCCTCCTCCGCCGCCCCGCGCGGCACCGCGGCACGCACGCCCTTCGTACTCCTGATCGTCGTCCTGCTCGGCTCCGGACTGATCACGCTGCTGCTGCTGAACTCCGCGCTCAACCAAGGGTCGTTCGAGCTCGACAAGCTGGAGCGCGAGACCGGTGAACTGACCGACGAGCAGCAGGCGCTGCAGCAGGAGGTGGACGCCTCCTCCGCCCCGGACGCGCTGGAGCGCCGCGCCCGAGAGCTGGGGATGGTGCCCGGCGGCTCCCCGGTGTTCCTGCTCCCGGACGGCAGGGTGCTCGGCAGACCGCACCCGGCCACGTCCCAGGGGGCACCGCTGAGCAGTTCCGCCAAGCCCTCGGCGGCCGCGCTCCTGAGAGCGGCCGCACTGACCGCCCCGTCCGCCTCGTCCGCCCCCTCCGCCCTGTCCGCCCCGGCGGCGCCGCCGGTCGCGGCGCCCTCGGTCGAGCCGCCGGTCCCGGTCGGCTCCGTCACGCTGGCCCCGGAGAGCACCCCACCGGCGGCGGGCGCCCACGCCACCCCGGCCTCCGCAGCACCCCCGGCCCCCGAGGCCGCCCCCGCATCCCCGGCCTCCGCCACCCCTCGCATCCCGTTCGGCATCGGCGCCCCCACCGCCCCCGTATGGGGGTCGGCGCCCGCCCCCTCCCCGACGACCTCCGGCAGGTGAACGCGGCATGACCGAGCCCAGGGAACCCCGCCGGGTACCGCGCCCGGCCCAGCGCGGCGGTCAGGCCGGGAACCGCGCCGGCCGCCCGCCCGCCGCCGGGCGCCCACGCCCCAAGCCCGGCGCGCCCCGGCAGAGCACCCCCAGGGCCGGCGCCGGCCGCCCCGCCACCCGGCCGGCGCGTCCCCGCTCCGGACCGCCGCCGCTGCGGCTGGCCAGCCCGCGCCCCCGACTGCGGCTGGTCGCCCTCGGCCTGACGCTGATCATGCTGGTCTTCGTCGTACGGCTCTTCCAGGTGCAGGCCGTGGACGCCGGGGCGTACGCCGCCAAGGCCAACGAGAACCGCTATGTGCCGGTCAAGCTGGCCGCCGAGCGCGGGGCGATCACCGACCGCAACGGCGTGAACCTGGCCACCACCGTGGACGCGTACGACATCACCGCCGACCCGAGCCTGCTGGCGTCCGACAAGACCAAGATCGACGACGCCCCGCGGCGGGCCGCCGCGCTGCTGGCACCGCTCCTGGGCGAGGACGAGGCCACCCTCACCCGCAAGCTCGACCAGCCCAAGGTCCGCTACGTCCTGCTCGCCCGGCAGCGGACCCCGCAGGTCTGGAAGCGGATCAAGGACCTCCGCAAGGACCTCGACGCCAAGGCGGCCGCCGCCCCCAAGCGCGCGCCCCGTCCCAACGTGCTCGTCGGGATCTTCGCCGACAAGCACTCCAAGCGCCTCTACCCCAACAAGGACCTCGCCTCCGGCGTCCTCGGCTTCGTCAACAGCGCGGGCAAGGGCGGCGGCGGCCTGGAGGCGCGCCTGGACCAGCAGCTGGCGGGCAAGGACGGCAAGTTCGTCTACGCCCAGTCCGGCGGCCGCCGGGTGCCCACCGCCGACACCCACGAGATCCCCGCCGTCCCGGGTACCGACGTCGAGCTGACCTTGGACCGCGACATCCAGTGGGCGGCCCAGAAGGCCATCGCCAAGCAGGTCGCCAGGTCCGGGGCCGACCGGGGCTACGTCGTCGTCCAGGACACCCGCACCGGCGAGATCCTGGCGCTGGCCAATTCCCCCGCGTTCGACCCCAACGACATCTCCCGGGCCGACCCGGAGGCGCTGGGCAACGCCGCGCTCTCCGACGCGTTCGAACCGGGGTCCACCAGCAAGCTGATGTCGATGGCCGCCGTACTGGAGGAGGGCGTCGCCACCCCCTCCACCCGGGTCACCGTGCCCAACCGGCTGCACCGCGGCGACCGGCTCTTCGCCGACGACGTCGACCACAAGACCTGGCATCTGACGCTCAACGGCGTGCTCGCCAAGTCCAGCAACATCGGCACGATCCTGGCGACCGGCCAGCTCGGGAGGAACCAGCCCGAGGCCAACCGGGTCCTCTACTCGTACCTGCGCAAATTCGGCATCGGCAAGCCGACCGGGCTGGGCTTCCCCGGGGAGACCGCCGGCATCCTGGCCAAGCCGCAGGACTGGAACACCTCCCAGCAGTACACGATCCCCTTCGGCCAGGGACTGTCGCTCAACGCCCTGCAGGCCGCCTCCGTCTACTCCACGATCGCCAACGGCGGCGAGCGCATCGCCCCCACGCTTGTCCGCGGCAGCACCGGACCCGACGGCCACTACGTCCGGGCGCCCCAGCCCGCCAAGAACCGCGTGGTCAGCAAGGAGACGGCGCGCACGCTGGCCACCATGCTGGAGTCGGTGGTGGACGACGAGGAAGGCACCGGCTCGAAGGCGAAGATCGACGGCTACCGGGTCGGCGGCAAGACCGGCACGTCCAACCGGGTGGACCCCAAGACGGGCCGGTACCACGGCTACACCGCCTCCTTCGCCGGCTTCGCGCCTGCCGACAAGCCCCGGATCACGGTCTACTGCGCCGTGCAGAACCCCACCAGAGGCAGCTATTTCGGCGGCCAGGTCTGTGGTCCGATCTACCAGCAGGTCATGGCGTTCGCGCTGAAAACCCTCCAGGTCCCGCCGACCGGCGCCAAGCCCCCGCGGCTGCCGGTCACCTTCACGCCAGGCCAATGAAATCGAGGCAATTCCGCCGTGACGACCATCACCCCCGCCGGGTCCCCCGAACCCCGAAGCCGCACCTCCACACAACCCTCACTTCGCCCCGGGCCCGATCGGCCCGGTACGCTCACCGCCGTGTCACACGCTGATCAGTCCCCGAAAGCCCCGCACGCCGAGAAGGGCGGCCCCGGCACATATCCGGGAGCACCGCGCCCTGAACAGGTCCGCCCCACCCCCCTGGCGGACCTCGCCGAGCAGCTGGGCACCCCGGTCTCCGCCGCGGGCCACGCCGGTGCCGACGCCGCGCAGTCCGTCGCCGTCACCGGGATCACCCACGACTCCCGGGCGGTCCGCCCCGGTGACGTCTACGCCGCGCTGCCCGGCGCCCGGCTGCACGGTGCCGACTTCGTCGCCCAGGCCGCCGACCTCGGAGCCGCGGCGATCCTGACCGACCCGACGGGCGCCGAGCGCGCCGCCGCGACCGGCCTGCCGGTCCTGGTCGTCGACAACCCGCGCGCGCGGATGGGTGCCCTGGCCGTCTCGATCTACGGGGCGCCGGGCGAGGACCTGCTCCAGATCGGCATCACCGGCACCTCCGGCAAGACCACCACCGCCTACCTCATCGAGGGCGGGCTGCGGGCCGCGGCCGCCGGGCGCCCCGACGGGGGCCTGACGGGCCTGATCGGCACGGTGGAGACCCGTATCGGCGACGAGCGCATCAAGTCCGAGCGCACCACGCCCGAGGCCACCGACCTGCAGGCGCTGTTCGCGGTCATGCGCGAGCGCGGCGTCCGCGCCCTGGCCATGGAGGTCTCCAGCCACGCGCTGGTCCTGGGGCGGGTCGACGGCTGCGTCTTCGACGTCGCGATCTTCAACAACCTCAGCCCGGAGCACATGGAGTTCCACTCCGGCATGGAGGACTACTTCCAGGCCAAGGCCCAGCTGTTCACCAAGGCCCGCAGCCGCGCCGGGGTCGTGAACCTCGACGACGAGTACGGCAGGCGGCTGGCCGAGGGCGAGTCCGAGGTCCCGGTCACCACCTTCTCCGCCGAGGGCCACCCGGACGCGGACTGGCGGGCCTCCGACGTCGAGGTCGGCGCGCTCGGCTCGACCTTCACGGTGCACGGCCCCGATGGGCAGACGGTGCGGGCCGCGTCCCCGATCGCCGGCCCGTTCAACGTCGCCAACGCGCTCGCTGCGATCGTCTCGCTGGTCGTCGCCGGCATCGACCCGCAGACCGCGGCCGACGGCGTCGCGGCGGTGCCCGGCGTCCCCGGCCGCCTGGAGCGCGTCGACGCCGGCCAGTCGTATCTGGCGGTGGTCGACTACGCGCACAAGACCGACGCCGTCGAATCGGTCCTGCGCGCGCTGCGCAAGGTCACCGACGGCAAGCTGCACGCCGTGCTCGGCTGCGGCGGCGACCGTGACCCGCACAAGCGCGCCCCCATGGGCGCCGCGGTGGCCCGCCTCGCCGACACGGCCATCCTGACCTCCGACAACCCCCGCAACGAGGACCCGCTCGCGATCCTCGCCACCATGCTCGCGGGCGCCGCCGAGGTGCCGGTCCACGAACGCGGCACGGTGCTGGTCGAGGAGGAGCGGGCCGCCGCCATCGCCGCCGCCGTCGCCCGCGCCGAGCCCGGCGACACCGTGATCGTCGCGGGCAAGGGCCATGAGCAGGGCCAGGACATCGCCGGAGTGGTCCGCTCCTTCGACGACCGTCAGGTGCTGCGCCAGGCCATCGAGGCAGCACTGAAGTCGCAGCAGTCACCGCAGCCGAACCACCGGGGATGACACACCGCCATGCGCGCACAACCCTTCCGCCGTCACCGCCCGCCCCGCACCGGGGGTGACCTGTGATCTCCTTGTCGCTCGCCGAGATCGCGAGCATCGTCGGCGGACAGCAGCACGACATACCGGACCCCGGCCTCCAGGTCACCGGGCCCGTCGTCACCGACTCCCGCGCGGTACGCCCCGGCGGTCTGTTCGTGGCCTTCGCCGGAGAGCGCGTCGACGGCCATGACTTCGCGCAGGGCGCCGTCGAGGCGGGCGCGGTGGCCGTCCTGGCCGCCCGCCCCGTCGGCGTCCCCGCGATCGTCGTCGACGACGTGGTCGCCGCGCTCGGCGCGCTCGCCCGCGCCGTCGTCGACCGGCTGGGCACCACCGTCGTCGGCCTCACCGGCTCGGCCGGCAAGACCAGCACCAAGGACCTGATCGCCCAGCTGCTGCAGCGGCACGGCCCGACGGTGTGGCCCGAGGGCAACCTCAACAACGAGATCGGGCTGCCGCTGACCGCGCTGCGCGCCGATGCCACCACCCGGCACCTCGTCCTGGAGATGGGCGCCCGCGGTGTCGGCCACATCCGCTACCTCGCCGAGCTGACCCCGCCGAGGATCGGTGTGGTGCTCAACGTCGGCAGCGCGCACATCGGCGAGTTCGGCGGCCGCGAGAAGATCGCCGAGGCGAAGGGCGAACTCGTCGAGGCGCTGCCGGCGGCCGGTGCGGGGACCGAAGGGGCACAGGCCGGCGGGATCGCGGTGCTCAACGCCGACGATCCGTACGTCCGCGCCATGGCCGCGCGTACGAAGGCCCGTACGGTCCTGTTCGGTGAGGCCGAGGACGCCGACGTACGTGCCGAGAATGTCCGGCTCACGGAGCTCGGACAGCCCGCCTTCACGCTTCACACACCCTCCGGGTGCAGTGATGTGACCATGCGGCTGTACGGTGAGCACCACGTGTCGAACGCGCTCGCCGCGGCCGCCGTCGCCCATGAGTTGGGCATGCCCGTAGACGAGATCGCCACCGCGCTCTCCGAAGCCGGCACGCTCTCCCGCTGGCGTATGGAGGTCACCGAGCGCGCGGACGGCGTGACGGTCGTCAACGACGCCTACAACGCGAACCCGGAGTCCATGCGAGCGGCGCTGCGAGCGCTGGTCGCGATGGGCGCAGCCGCAAAGGCGAAGGGGGGTCGTACGTGGGCGGTGCTCGGTGAGATGGCCGAGCTCGGTGAGGAGTCACTCGCCGAACACGACGCGGTCGGGCGGCTGGTCGTCCGGCTCAACGTCAGCAAGCTCGTGGCAGTCGGCGGCAGGGAAGCGGCCTGGCTCGACATGGGCGCCAAGAACGAGGGTTCGTGGGGTGAGGAGTCGGTGCACGTGTCCGACGCGCGGGCGGCGGTCGACCTGTTGCGCAGCGAGCTGCGGCCGGGAGACGTCGTGCTGGTGAAGGCGTCCAGGTCGGTGGGGCTGGAGCGGGTCGCCGCAGCTTTGCTGGACGACCAGGGCATGGTGGGCGCCGCGGGCGCTGAGGGTGGAGCCGCGACCCGATGAACTCGATGAAGCAGATCCTCTTCTCCGGAATGATCGGGCTCTTCCTGACCCTGATCGGCACCCCGCTGCTGATCAAGCTGCTGGCGAAGAAGGGGTACGGGCAGTTCATCCGCGATGACGGCCCCCGCACCCACGGCAGCAAGAAGGGCACGCCCACCATGGGCGGTATCTCCTTCATCCTGGCCACGATCATCGCCTACGCCCTGACGAAGGTGATCACCTCCAGCGATCCGACGTTCTCGGGTGTGCTGGTGCTCTTCCTCTTCGCGGGCATGGGCCTGGTCGGCTTCCTGGACGACTACATCAAGATCGTCAAGCAGCGTTCGCTGGGCCTGCGGGCCAAGGCGAAGATGGCCGGCCAGCTGATCGTCGGTATCGCCTTCGCGGTGCTCTCCCTGCAGTTCGCCGACATGCGCGGGCAGACCCCGGCCTCCGACCGGCTGTCCTTCACCCAGGACTTCGGCTGGCAGATCGGCCCGGTGATCTTCGTGATCTGGGCGCTGTTCATGATCCTGGCGATGTCCAACGGCGTGAACCTCACCGACGGCCTCGACGGCCTGGCCACCGGCGCCTCGGTGATGGTCTTCGGCGCGTACACCTTCATCGGCATCTGGCAGCACCAGGAGTCCTGCGCCAACCAGATCACCGCCGGACCGGGCTGCTACGAGGTGCGTGACCCCCTCGACCTCGCGGTCGTCGCGTCCGCGCTGATGGGCGCGTGCTTCGGCTTCCTGTGGTGGAACACCTCACCCGCCAAGATCTTCATGGGCGACACCGGCTCGCTGGCCCTGGGCGGCGCGCTGGCCGGCCTGGCGATCTGCTCCCGCACGGAGCTGCTGCTCGCCCTCCTCGGCGGTCTCTTCGTCCTGATCACGATGTCCGTGGTCATCCAGGTCGGCTCCTTCAAGCTGACCGGCAAGCGGGTCTTCCGGATGGCGCCACTGCAGCACCACTTCGAACTCAAGGGGTGGTCCGAAGTCCTTGTGGTGGTCAGGTTCTGGATCATCCAGGGCATGTGCGTCATCGTGGGACTCGGCATCTTCTACGGCGGCTGGCAGGCGGCGAAGTGACCACGCACGGTCCGACCGACCACCCCGCGGGGTTCTCCGGTCTGCACATCACCGTCGCCGGCCTGGGCGTGAGCGGCGTTCCCGCCGCCCGCGCGCTGGCCGGCCTCGGCGCCCGCGTCACCGTCGTCAACAGCAGCGACGGCGACCGTGAGCGCGCGCAGGCCGCCGAACTCCAGGAGCTGGGGGTCACCGTCCGCCTCGGCGACGGCGACACCCTCCCCGAGGGCACGGAACTGATCGTCACCACCCCGGGCTGGAAGCCGACCAGCCCGCTCTTCCTCGCGGCCGAGAAGGCCGGCATCGAGGTGTGGGGCGATGTCGAGCTCGCCTGGCGGCTGCGCGGCCCGGACGCCGCCCCGTGGCTGGCCGTCACCGGCACCAACGGCAAGACCACCACCGTCCAGATGCTGGCCTCGATCCTGGAGGCGGCCGGTCTGCGGACCGCCGCCGTCGGCAACATCGGGGTCCCGCTCGTCGACGTGGTGCTCGGCGAGGGAGCGCAGGAGGGCACGTCGTACGACGTGCTCGCCGTCGAGCTCTCCAGCTACCAGCTGCACTGGGCCCCCTCGGTACGGGCGCACTCCGCGGTCGTCCTCAACCTCGCCCCCGACCATCTGGACTGGCACGGCTCCATGGAGGCCTACGCCGCCGACAAGGGCCGGATCTACGAGGGCAACACCGTCGCCTGCGTCTACAACGTCGCCGACCCGGCGACCGAGGACCTGGTCCGGGCGGCCGACGTCGAGGAGGGCTGCCGTGCGATCGGCTTCACCCTCGGCACCCCCGGCCCCTCCCAACTCGGCGTCGTCGAGGGCATCCTCGTCGACCGCGCCTTCGTCGAGAACCGGCACAAGCAGGCCCAGGAGCTCGCCGAGGTCGCCGACGTCCGGCCCGCGGCGCCGCACAACATCGCCAACGCCCTCGCCGCGGCGGCGCTGGCCAGGGCCTTCGGCGTCGCCCCCGCCGCCGTACGCGACGGACTGCGCGCCTTTCACCCGGACGCGCACCGCATCGAGCACATCGCGGACGTCGACGGCGTCGCCTACATCGACGACTCCAAGGCCACCAACACCCACGCCGCCGAGGCGTCGTTGGCGGCGTACGAGCACATCGTGTGGATCGCCGGCGGGCTCGCCAAGGGCGCGACCTTCGACGAGCTGGTCCAGAAGTCCGCGGCCCGGCTGCGCGGGGTGGTGCTGATCGGCGCCGATCGGGCGCTGATTCGCGAAGCCCTGGCGCGACACGCCCCCGATGTCCCGGTGGTCGACCTCGACCGGACCGACACTGGGGCGATGCCTCAGGCGGTCCGGGAAGCGACCCGTCTGGCCGCGCCCGGCGACACCGTCCTGCTGGCTCCGGCCTGTGCCTCGATGGACATGTTCGTCAACTACAACAAGCGGGGCGAGGCCTTCGCCGAAGCGGTCCGCGAGCTGACCGCAGGGGACCGGTAGACCCTTTCTCCCCGCTGCCGCCGGTCCGGCGGCGAGCGCACCCGTGGAGGGGACGAGGATGACGGCCCGATCGGCGAAGGCGGCAGCGGCGCGCCGGCCCCGCCGGACCACGCCGGTGCGCCCGCCGCGGGGCGGCCGTCCGCCGGGCGGTCCGCGGGGGCTCCACACCCGGCTGAGACGGGCCTGGGACCGTCCGCTGACCGCGTACTACCTCATCCTCGGCGGCAGCCTGCTGATCACCGTCCTGGGACTGGTGATGGTCTACTCGGCGTCCCAGATCAAGGCGCTGCAGTCCGGCCTGGCCCCGACCTTCTTCTTCCGCAAACAACTGCTCGCGGCCGTCCTCGGCAGCGGGCTGCTGGTGCTCGCCGCCCGGCTCTCGGTACGGGTGCACCGCATGCTGGCCTATCCGCTGCTCGCCGGCTCGGTGTTCCTGATGTGCCTGGTGCAGATTCCGGACATAGGGGTCGCGGTCAACGGCAACCAGAACTGGATCAGCCTCGGCGGGCCTTTCCAGATGCAACCGAGCGAGTTCGGCAAGCTCGCGCTGGTCCTGTGGGGCGCCGATCTGCTCGCCCGCAAACAGGACCGGAGGCTGCTGACGCAGTGGAAGCACCTGCTGGTGCCGCTGATCCCGGTGACCTTCCTGGTGCTCGGGCTGATCATGCTCGGCGGCGACATGGGCACCGCGATCATTCTCACGGCGATCCTCTTCGGGCTGCTGTGGCTGGCCGGGGCGCCGACCCGGCTGTTCGTGGGGGTGCTGGGCGGCGCCGCGGTGATCGGTGCGCTGCTGATCATGACGAGCGCCAACCGGATGTCCCGGCTGGCCTGCATCGGAGCGACCGATCCGGGGCCCGGTGATCAGTGCTGGCAGGCCGTGCACGGGATCTACGCCCTCGCATCCGGCGGATTCTTCGGTTCCGGGCTCGGTGCGAGTATGGAAAAATGGGGTGAACTCCCTGAACCGCACACCGACTTCATCTTCGCCATCACCGGGGAGGAACTGGGTCTGGCGGGGACGCTGTCGGTGCTCGCCCTCTTCGCGGCTCTAGGCTATGCGGGTATCCGCGTGGCCGGACGCACGGAGGACCCCTTCGTACGGTACGCCGCGGGAGGCGTGACCACCTGGATCACGGCCCAGGCCGTGATCAACGTCGGTGCGGTGCTCGGCCTGCTGCCGATCGCCGGTGTCCCGCTCCCGCTGTTCTCCTACGGAGGCTCCGCCCTGCTGCCCACGATGTTCGCCATCGGGCTGCTGATCGCCTTCGCGCGTGACGAGCCCGCTGCACGGGCGGCGCTGGCCATGCGGCAGCCGGTCTTCGGCAGGAGACCGGCTGGGGTGAGATGGAAGACGATGAGACGGCGCGTCAAGAAGCGGCCGTCCGGAGAGCGGTGAATTTCGGTGCATGTCGTACTCGCCGGTGGGGGGACCGCCGGCCACATCGAGCCCGCGCTCGCCCTCGCGGACGCACTGCGGAGGCAGGACCCCACCGTGGGGATCACGGCACTCGGCACGGAGAAGGGGCTGGAGACCCGGCTCGTCCCGGAGCGCGGCTACGAGCTGGGCCTCATCCCGGCCGTACCGCTGCCGCGCAAACCCACCCCTGAGCTGATCACCGTCCCCGGGCGGCTGCGCGGCACGATCAAGGCCGCCGAGCAGATCCTGGAGCGCACGAAGGCGGACTGCGTGGTCGGCTTCGGCGGCTACGTGGCGCTGCCCGGCTATCTGGCCGCCAAGCGGCTCGGTGTGCCGATCATCGTCCACGAGGCCAACGCCCGCCCCGGCCTGGCCAACAAGATCGGCTCGCGGTACGCCAAGTTCGTCGCCGTCAGCACCCCGGACAGCAAGCTGCGCGGTGCCCGCTATGTCGGCATTCCGCTCCGCCGCACCATCGCCACCCTGGACCGCGCCGCGGTCCGCCCCGAGGCGCGGGCCGCCTTCGGCCTCGACCCCAACCTGCCGACGCTGCTGGTGTCGGGCGGATCCCAGGGCGCCCGCCGGCTGAACGAGGTCATCCAGGCCACCGTTCCGGCCCTGCAGCGCGCCGGTATCCAGGTCCTGCACGCGGTCGGCCCGAAGAACGAATTGCCGCATGTGGACAACATGCCCGGGATGCCGCCCTATGTCCCGGTACCGTACGTGGACCGGATGGATCTCGCGTACGCCGCGGCCGACATGATGCTCTGCCGCGCCGGCGCGATGACCGTCGCCGAGTTGTCCGCCGTCGGGCTCCCGGCCGCGTTCGTCCCGCTGCCCATCGGCAACGGCGAGCAGCGGCTCAACGCCCAGCCGCTGGTCAACGCCGGCGGGGGCCTGCTGGTCGACGACGCCCAGCTGACCCCGGACTGGGTGCAGAGCAGCGTGCTCCCGGTTCTGGCCGATCCGCACCGGCTGTACGAGATGTCCCGCGCGGCCTCCGAGTTCGGCCGCCGGGACGCCGACGAGCTGCTGGTCGGCATGGTCTACGAGGCGATCGCGCAGCACAACAAGTAGTGCACTAGGGAAGGCAGGGAGCGTGGCCGGACCGACAACCGCCCGGCGCGGCGAGAAGAAGTCACCGTCCGGCCCGCCCTCCGCCCCGGAGGCGCACGGACGCAGATTCCGTTGGGTGCGCGTCCCGTTTCGCGCGCCGGGGCGCCGCGGTCTGATCATCATCACGGTTCTCGCGGTGCTGCTCGGCGCGTTCGGCGTCTGGGCGCTCTACGCCTCGAGCTGGCTGCGGGTGGAGCGCGTGCGGGCCGCCGGCACCGCGGTCCTGACCCCGCGTGAGGTCGTCGCCGCGGCCCGCACTCCGATGAACACACCGCTGATTTCGGTGGATACGGACGCAATCGCCCGTCGACTGCGCGCACGGCTGCCGCGCATCAAGACGGTTGACGTCGAACGGTCCTGGCCGCACACGATCGGTCTGAAGGTGACGGAAAGGACGCCGGAACTGCTGATGCCGACGGGCGGAAAGTTTGCTGAAGTGGACGCCGAGGGCGTCCGGTTCGCCACCGTCGGCACGGCCCCCAAGGGCGTTCCGCTTCTGGAAATGGCCGCTTCCGACTCCCCGAGCCTGCGCCAGTTCGGAATCGACCGGTTGCGCCGTGCCGCGGTCGAGGTCGCTCAGGATCTGCCCCCGGCCGCGCGCAAGAACCTCCGCAAGGTTCGCGTACGGTCCTATGACGCCATCACCCTCCAACTCTCCGGTGACCGCACGGTCGCCTGGGGCAGCCGCGAACAGGGCGCCGAAAAGGCGAAGGTGCTGACCGCGCTGCTGAAAGCGGCACGTGACGCGCGCCACTTCGACGTCTCGGTTCCCAGCGCCCCTGCGGTATCGGGGAGTTGACGTACTCAGCCGCAGGCCAGCACCCTGGATGGCTACGACTATGGGTGATCACATAGGGTGAAAAGAAAAACGGGAGGTTCGGCGTGTTCGTTGAACGGGCGCGCCTTGTCGACTTAGTGTCTCGTTCCAAAGGGACTATGGAACCAAGGAACACAGGCACAGGTAACCCTAAACTTCAACGTTAGGGTTCGGGTCGGCGATACGAACCGCCCCAATCGGCATCAGTCGGCGTCCACACGCACGTGCGGCGACGACACGTAACTCGAGGCGAGAGGCCTTCGACGTGGCAGCACCGCAGAACTACCTCGCAGTCATCAAGGTCGTCGGCATCGGCGGCGGTGGCGTGAACGCCATCAACCGGATGATCGAGGTCGGGCTCAAGGGCGTCGAGTTCATCGCGATCAACACCGATGCGCAGGCGCTGCTGATGAGCGACGCCGACGTCAAGCTCGACGTCGGCCGCGAAATGACCCGCGGCCTCGGCGCCGGCGCCAACCCGGATGTGGGGCGCAAGGCGGCCGAGGACCACCGCGAGGAGATCGAGGAGGTCCTCAAGGGGGCCGACATGGTCTTCGTGACCGCGGGTGAGGGTGGTGGCACCGGCACCGGCGGCGCACCCGTCGTCGCCAACATCGCGCGCTCGCTGGGCGCCCTGACGATCGGTGTGGTCACCCGGCCGTTCACCTTCGAGGGCCGCCGTCGCGCCAACCAGGCCGAGGACGGCATCGCCCAGCTGCGCGAAGAGGTCGACACCCTCATCGTGATTCCCAATGACCGACTGCTGTCCATCTCGGACCGCCAGGTGAGCGTGCTCGACGCGTTCAAGTCCGCGGACCAGGTGCTGCTGTCGGGTGTCCAGGGCATCACCGACCTGATCACCACCCCGGGTCTGATCAACCTCGACTTCGCGGACGTCAAGTCCGTGATGTCCGAGGCCGGCTCGGCCCTCATGGGCATCGGCTCGGCGCGCGGCGACGACCGCGCGGTGGCCGCCGCGGAGATGGCGATCTCCTCGCCGCTCCTGGAGGCCTCCATCGACGGCGCCCGCGGGGTGCTGCTGTCCATCTCCGGCGGCTCCGACCTCGGTCTCTTCGAGATCAACGAGGCCGCGCAGCTGGTCAGCGAGGCGGCGCACCCGGAAGCCAACATCATCTTCGGTGCGGTCATCGACGACGCGCTGGGCGACGAGGTCCGGGTGACGGTCATCGCCGCGGGCTTCGACGGCGGTCAGCCGCCGGCCCGCCGCGATGCGCAGGCCGCCCTGTCGTCCCCGAAGCGCGAGGAGCCGGCCCCGGCCCCGAGCCGTCCGGCCACCCCGCCGGAGCCGCGTACGCCGTCGTCCTTCGGCGGTCTGGGTTCGGTGCCGGTACGGGACGAGGAGCCGGCGCCCGCCGAGTCCTCCTCCTCGCTGGGCGAGGTCTCCTCGCCCCCGGCGGGTGGCCCGCAGGTTCCCCCGGCTCGTCCGTCGTACTCCGACTCCGCGGCCGAGGAACTGGACGTTCCCGACTTTCTGAAGTGACGTAAAGCACCGAAGTGATAGGGCAACAGCACCACGAGAGCGGCGCGCACTTCGCCTTCACCGACAGGTGGGGCGGGGTGAGCGCCGCTCCGTATGAGCAGCTCAACCTGGGCGGCGCGGTCGGCGACGACCCGCAGGCCGTCCGCGCCAACCGTGCGCTCGTGGCACGGGAACTCGGCCTCGACCCGGCCGCGGTGGTCTGGATGAACCAGGTCCACGGCCGGGACGTCGCCGTCGTCGACGGACCCTGGCGCGAGGCCGACGTCCCGTGTGTGGACGCGGTGGTCACCACCCGCCGGGGTCTCGCGCTCGCCGTCCTGACCGCCGACTGCACCCCGGTGCTGCTGGCCGACCCGGTCGCCGGGATCGCGGGGGCCGCGCACGCCGGCCGGCCCGGCCTGGTGGCGGGGGTGGTCCCGGCGGTCGTCGGGGCGATGGTGGAACTGGGCGCGGCGCCGGAGCGGATCCTCGCCCGCACCGGACCCGCGATCTGCGGCCGGTGCTACGAGGTGCCCGCGGCGATGCGCTCCGAGGTCGCGGCGGTGGTGCCCCAGGCGCATGCGACGACCAGTTGGGGCACCCCCGCGGTGGATGTCACCGCGGGCGTGCGGGCCCAACTCGCCGCGGCGGGCGTGGAGGTGCGTGAGGATTCCCACATCTGCACGCGGGAGTCCGCGGACCACTTCTCTTATCGGCGCGACCGTACGACCGGGCGGCTCGCGAGCTATGTGTGGCTCGGGGAGATCCCCGGCCGGGGGCCGGGGGAGGCCGAGCAGTGACGGACGACCGGAAGACGCAACTGGCCGACAACCTGGCCCGGGTGGAAAATCGTATCTCCGCCGCCTGCGCCAAGGCCGGGCGGCCGCGCGACGAGGTGACCCTGATCGTGGTCACCAAGACCTATCCCGCGAGCGACGTCCGGCTGCTCGCGGAGCTGGGGGTGCGCCAGGTCGCGGAGAACCGCGATCAGGAGGCCGCGGGCAAAGCCGCCGAATGCAGTGATTTGCCCCTTACTTGGCACTTCGTGGGACAACTGCAGACCAACAAGGTGCGGTCTGTGGCTGGTTATGCCGGAATTGTTCAGTCGGTCGACCGGGCGCGACTGGTCACCGCGCTCTCCAAGGAAGCGGTCCGCGCCGAGCGCGAGCTGGGGTGCCTCGTCCAGGTGGCACTTGACGCGGAGTCGGGGGAGCGGGGCACCCGCGGCGGGGTGGCGCCGGACGGTGTGGCCGCGCTCGCGGAGGCGATCGCCGGGGCCCAAGGGCTCCGTCTGGACGGTGTGATGACCGTCGCGCCGCTGGCCGGGCCTTATGCCGGACGGCAACTCGCCGCATTCGAACGACTCATGGAAATCTCAACCGACCTGCGCGCCACCCATCCTGCTGCCAACATGGTGTCAGCAGGCATGAGCGCGGACCTTGAGGACGCCGTGGCGGCCGGAGCGACACATGTGCGCGTCGGCACTGCGGTACTCGGAGTCCGACCACGGCTCGGGTAACGTCGCCAAGCAAGTCGGACCACAGCACAAAATATGGTCATTCCCGCAGAAAGCGGGAGGCCCGCGTGGATCCAAGGCACCCGGTGACGGAGCCGATCCACCACAGAGCGGAGGACGCAGAGAATGGCCGGCGCGATGCGCAAGATGGCGGTCTACCTCGGCCTCGTGGAGGACGATGGGTACGACGGCCGGGGGTTCGACCCCGACGACGAGTTCGAGCCCGAGCTTGATCCGGAGCCTGATCGGGGGCGGCGTCAACAGCACCAAGTGCAGCCCGAAACGCGGCCGGAACGGGACGAACCCGTCCGTGCCGTGACGCCTCCGGCGCAACGCGAACCTACCCCGCTCGCCGCGGAAAGCGGACGACCCGCGCGAATCGCACCCGTGGCATCCATCACACCCGACCGCCCGAATCTGGAGAAGAACGCACCGGTGATCATGCCCAAGGTCGTGTCCGAGCGGGAGCCGTACCGCATCACCACACTCCACCCCCGGACCTACAACGAAGCCCGTACCATCGGGGAACACTTCCGCGAGGGCACTCCGGTGATCATGAATCTGACGGAGATGGACGATACTGATGCGAAGCGACTTGTCGACTTTGCGGCCGGTTTGGTGTTTGGTCTTCACGGGAGCATCGAGCGGGTGACGCAGAAGGTGTTCCTGTTGTCGCCTGCTAACGTCGATGTCACGGCGGAGGACAAGGCCCGTATCGCAGAGGGCGGGTTCTTCAACCAGAGCTGAGACGCAACACCGGGCACACCAGGGCCGTAAGGTCAACGCAGAGGCAAGAGCAAGGGGAGAGGGACGCGCGAGATGAGTGTCGCTGGTCAGGTGATCTATATCGCGCTGTACTGCTTCCTGATCGTGTTGATCTTCCGGCTGGTGATGGACTATGTCTTCCAGTTCGCCCGTTCATGGCAACCGGGCAAGGCGATGGTGGTCGTTCTTGAGGCCGCCTACACTGTCACTGATCCGCCACTCAAGCTTCTGCGGCGGGTAATTCCGCCGCTGCGTCTCGGGGGCGTGGCGCTCGACCTGTCCTTCTTCGTATTGATGATCATCGTGTACATCCTGATCACCGTCGTGAGGTCGGTGTTGTTGGTGTGAACGATACGGTCTTGCCGATTGCCGACGACTACGTTGAGGTGAAGTAGAGATGCCGTTGACCCCCGAGGACGTGCGGAACAAGCAGTTCACGACCGTCCGCCTCCGAGAAGGCTATGACGAGGACGAGGTCGATGCCTTCCTCGACGAGGTTGAAGCAGAACTGACCAGGCTGCTCCGGGAGAACGAGGACCTGCGCGCCAAGCTGGCCGCAGCCACCCGCGCCGCGGCGCAGAACCAGCAGCAGGGGCTGCGCAAGGGACCGGACCAGCAGCAGGAGCAGCAGCAGCGTCCCGGGGCTCCCGTGCCCGCCGCCATATCCGGTCCGCAGCCGGTCCCGCCGCAGCAGCAGGGGATGGGTGGCCCGCCCCAACTGCCCGGTGGTGCACCTCAGCTGCCGCCCGGTCCCGGTGGCCACGGCCCGCAGGGTCCGCACGGACCCGGCCCGATGGGCCCCGGTGGTCCCATGGGTGGCCCGATGGGCGGCCCTGGACCGCAGCTGCCGCAGGCCCAGCAGGGTGGCCCCGGCGGTGACAGCGCCGCGCGGGTGCTCTCGCTGGCGCAGCAGACCGCCGACCAGGCGATCGCGGAGGCCCGTTCCGAGGCCAACAAGATCGTCGGCGAGGCGCGCAGCCGCGCCGAGGGCCTGGAGCGGGACGCCCGCGCCAAGGCCGATGCGCTGGAGCGGGACGCGCAGGAGAAGCACCGCGTGGCGATGGGTTCGCTGGAGTCGGCCCGCGCGACGCTGGAGCGCAAGGTCGAGGACCTGCGCGGCTTCGAGCGTGAGTACCGTACGCGTCTGAAGTCCTACCTGGAGAGCCAGCTGCGTCAGCTGGAGAACCAGGCGGACGACTCGCTGGCTCCGCCGCGGACCCCGGCGGCCGCCTCGCTGCCGCCGTCGCCCTCGATGGCGTCGGCCGGTGCGGGCACCATGGGCGGCAACCACACCATGGGTGGCGGTCAGTCGATGGGCGGCAACCACTCCATGGCCGGGCAGTCCAGCGGCGGTCCGTCCTACGGCGGTCAGCAGCAGATGTCGCCGGCGATGACCCAGCCGATGGCTCCGGTGCGGCCGCAGAGCCCGCAGCCGATGCAGCAGACGCCGTCGCCGATGAGGGGTTTCCTCATCGACGAGGACGACAACTGACGCCCGCCTAGCGCGTAGCGTCGGCAATCAGGGCCGGGCCCCGAGTGATTCCCT
>NZ_JBHYJC010000055.1:0-41486 GCF_042749045.1 Streptomyces sp. NPDC059008
CATCGAAGGAACCGGAGGGTTCCTTCGATGACCACAGGCGACATGACGTCAGGGGTACGTGAGGGAATCGCCGGGTTCCCCCGGGTACCACCGGCGACATGTCGCCGGTGGTAATCTGAAGATCGTCAGATGGACGGCAGGAAAGAGCGCCAGGTCAGGGGTCGCAAGTGCCAAATCAAAGGCGCAGCGGACGCAGCCGGGAGCTGGTCAACACGGCGACCGGCGAGGTCCACCAGCTATGGGAGGCAGACGAGGAGGACAGCCCGCGCCGCTCCTACGCCTTCGGCGGCCGACATGGGCAGTTCAGCTTCGCTCGCGTCAAGGCCATGCTGGCCAAAGACTCCGGGATCACAGGTGACGACTTTCGGGTGTTTTTCTACTGCGGGATCATGACGTACGAGGAAGGGGGTGCCACTGCGAAGAACGCCGCCGAATTCCTCGGACTGACCCCGCAGGCGACCAGGAGGATCGCGAAGAAGCTCGCTGAGCACAAGATGCTCCTGGTGGCCGAAGTGATCGGCCGGACGATCAAGTACCGGGCGAGCCCACACATCGTCTCCGCCCTCTCCGGGCGGGAGCAGTCCGAAGAGGCCGCCGCCTTCCACCTGCCGACCCTGCCGGGACGCCCCGGCGCTGCTTCGAAGGGCCGATCCAATGCCACGTCAAAGCCCGTATCCCGAACTCGACGCTCTGCAGGAGCGGATGAGCGAGCTGCCGCACCTGAAGCAGAACGTGGTGATGACGTACGCGATCTTGGGGGGCCTGGAGCACTCCGTCGAGCACACGGCGGCTGAACTCGCGAGACGCATAGGAGTGCCTGCGCCGCACTTCTCACGGGCACGCCGGGAACTCGTCGCGGACGGCTGGCTGGAGTACACGCACCACGAGGGACAGGTGAAGTTCTTCCGTCTCGGTGAGAAGGCGACCGGCCGGGAAGTCGTCGTACCGCTGCGAAGCCGGCCAACCGCCTGAATCAGTTGAAGATTCAGCTCAGGGGTCGGAGCATTGTCCGGCCCCTGACGTGTCAGCATCCTCACTGATGTGGCCACGGAAGCAACGGGCGCCCTGGGCCACTACAACGAAGGGCGGGGCTACACGTCGGTCCTGCGATGGCTACCACGGAAGTCGAGGACGTGGGCGTACACGCGACTGCGGAGAGCAGGACAAGCGGCAAGCAGGATCGAAGTGCCCGCGGAGATAGATCCGCAGGTCGCGTTCGAGAACCTGGTCACAGCCAATACGATTGACCTGGGATGGTGTGCGCCATGAAATCCGAGCCGAGCTCCGACCCCGCGCGCCACTACGACCGGGGAGGATGGCTGGTTCAGTTCACCGGCCACACGCTTGTCGTCTGCCCTCGATGCGGCGGCCGCGCACGCATCCTTCCCCGCCCTGGCCTCCCTGAGCCCAAATCCTCTTATGAGCTGCTGTACCTGCCACGTCGACTTGCCTGCCAAGGGTGCGGTGCGGTCGCCGATTGGGAACCGGAGGTACGGGGGACCGGACTCGTCGCGACGAATCCGGGTGGCACAGAGGATCCGTTCTTCTGAAGGCCCCTGTGGCTGCAGACCCGCTGTGTCGGCCAGATCCTGTGGGCCTACAACGAATAGCACGTCACCGCACTGTCAGACTACGTCGGCGCCACCTTGCGCGAGCATGGGGCAAGCCCGAAGAGGGCGATGATCCCGCGGCTGCCACGGTGGTTTCTGACGCCGCGCACGAGCGTGGCGACCGCCCTCAGCACTATGGAGCCCTGTACTTCCGAGGCGGCCCGTAAGAGAAGAGGTCTTGAAACCCGATCCGGGCGTCCAGCACTCTGCCGTATCGAGTCAATTGTCCACCGCTTCAGCGGCGACTTCTGCAACCCGCGATGGCGACACCAGGCTCGCCACGCAGCAGCGGCAGTTCAACGCGCGCAGTACAGACCTGGACAGGGAGCACGTCTGCCACACGACAGGCGGCTGACGGAAACGGCACCTAACGACCTCGTGCATGGTTGGCGGTGAGGTGCGAGCTCTTAATCGTTGATCATGGTTGCGTGGTGGGGAACGCGACACGTGCAGCGATCATCAGCGACCGAAAGGTCACGGGCCTGTCGGCCGATGTGATCGCCGAACTCGTCGCCGAGGTCGGCCCGTTGTGGCATGAGCGCCACCAGACCAGACTCGCCTCCCGGCTGCGGAGGCGAGCCGTCGGCGCCGGTGCGAAGCACCGGCTGGTGTTCGTCGACCGGCTCCTGGCCACCCTCGTCCATCTCCGCCACGGGACCACCCACGACGTACTGGCCTGCTGATTCGGCGTGGACCGCTCTACCATCAGCCCCGACGTGCGACTGCGGACCCTCGCCGAGGTCGTCGACCATCTCGGCGCCAGCGAGAAGACCGGCACCATCGATGGCACGGAGATCCGGGTCCGGCGGCCGGCCGTTGGACGCAAGGACCGGGACACGTTCATCTCAGGCAAGAGCAAGCAGAACGCCGTCAAGGCCATGGTGGTCACGGACGGCGGAGGCCGCGTGCTGTGGTGCAGCCCGACCAGGCCCGGAAGCTGCGCGGATATCACTCACGCCCGTCAGTTAGGGCTGGTCAGGCTCCTGGCCGGTGGACCCGTGGTGGATCTTGCCGATGCCGGCTACCAGGGTCTGGGCGCACAGACCGGCGGACGCGTGGTGACACCACCCCATCGCAAGTTCAAAAGGAACGCGCCGGACTGGTACGAGGAGAGGTACGGGCGACAGCGCAAGGCGCATTCCTCGCGACGCATCCGTGTCGAGCACGGCATCGCACACCTGAAGAACAGGCGAGCCCTGGCCCGTCATCTGGGCCATCGCGAGCACATGAGCGACACCGTCCGAGCCATCGCCGGTCTTCTGTCCCATTAGCAAACCACGGACCTGGCATCGGCTCGGCAGGTATGAGCATCGAGCCGCAGCGAAGCCCTCGACACCTCACCGCCAACCATGCACGAGGTCGTAAGAGTTGTCCCGTAATCCCATGAGGCTGAGGGGCATGCTGTGTCCGGGTCGGTGCCGATGGCACCGGCCGAGCGAAGTGAACGTCCGAGGTCTCCGGTGAGGATGCGGGGGTGTCGCCGCCACCACCACAGGTCGGGGCTGGGCAGCCTGTGGAACTGGTCGAGTGCCTGGCCGTCGTCGTCGATGGTCGCGGCCTTGTACCGGTTATCCAGAGCTTTGATCTGCGGGGTTCAGAGCTGGACGATGTGTCCGTCCAACAGGAGCCAAGCCTCGTGGAGCCAGTCTCGGCAGTAGAGGTCGTTGGTGTACTCGTAGATGTCGTCGCCGCAGCCGCGCTCGATGGCGCTCACCAGGGCGGTCCATGCGTTCACCCTTTCAGCGACTGTGAATGCCGTCCGCCAGCCGCGCTGGTGCAACAGCTCTCCCACCTCGGTTTCAATAGCCACGGAGGTGAGGCTCTCATGCGAATCCGTCCGGGCGACCGGGATATGTCCCGCCAGAGGCTGGCGGCCCGGCAGCGTGATCAAGGTGAGACGATCTCGCCGTGGCTGGTGTGATTACGGCGTCGGAGCCGTCCTGGATACACCCGTTCACCGGGCTGAGCCCGCGGCAGTTCGGCAAGCTGATGACGCATCTGCGGCGCGAGGGTGCGGACGTGGTCCGCAGGCGCCGGCCGTGGAGCCTTCCGCTGGAGGACCGCGCACTGCTGGTCGCGGCCTACTGGCGAACGAGCCTGACGAAACGGCAGCTCGCACCGCTGCTCGGGGTCTCGAAGTCGGCTGCTGACCGCATCATCGACCACCTCGGGGCCTATGTTCACGCTTCGACCCCGTGAGCGATTCGGCAAAGACACCATGCTCATCGTGGACGGAACCCTGGTCCCCACCCGCGACCACACCATCGCCGCACAGTCGAAAAACTACCGGTACTCCACCAGCCGGGCCGACGCAGAAGGCCGGTATGCCGGCGCGGAGCCGGGGTGGCAGGCCGTAGGCGCTGCTCTTGACCTGCCGTGGTCGCGTGCGGGAGCTGCCAGGAGTGTCGGACGCGCTCGGCGCGCCGCTCCGGGGGCGGGGGACCAGCGCCCCGGCCGCTGCGCCCCCGCCACGAAAGGCTTTCTCCCTTCGGCTATCGCGTAGGAAGAGATGTCGGCGTGAGCGGCAGGCATGCCTAACGGCTCTGACCTGCACTGATGTGTCAGCTGCCCGTCTGGGCCTCACTACCCTTGGTACTACTCTCGGCGCAACGCTGGGGACTACTGGGTAGGCAACCCCTGCTACTACCGTGCGGACTACCCTCGGTGCAACCCGGAGCTCTCGCTGTCCGGCCGGTCTCCAACTCGGCACGCAGCTCGGCGAACGCTCGCTCTGCGGCCTGTTGGTCGCGCAGCGCCGCCATCCATCCTTCGTGGACCTCGGGCTTCGGGCACGCCAGCCGTGTTCCCCGGCAGCGGTAGGCCTCAAGGGCGGAGGCGCCTGGGTCGGTGAGCGTCTTCCAGAACAGATGTTCCGGCTCGCGGAGGTGGGACGGGCAGGATGTCGTCGGCCGCCTGGACGGCTGGCTGGGGCGGGAGGTCAGGGCTTGTCGTAGGGCTGGACGCAGATGGGTCTCGTAGTGCTGCCAGGCGGGGGCGTCGGTCCCGTTGAGGGAGCGGAGCAGCTTGGTGTAGCGCTCGGCGTGATCGTCGGCCTGAGCCGAGGGGGTGGGATGCGCCGAGGGTGTGGTGGGCAGGTCGCCGCAGTCCTGGCGGCGCGCAACTTCGTGGTGGACGTAGGCGATGGCGTTGCGCAGGTGTCCGGGTACGCCCCAGGTGCGGAGTTCGGCGACCAGGCTAGGGGCGCTCCAGCCGGCGTTCAGCAGAGGGCGGAGGGCGTAGGCGAGTTTGCGGGAGCAGGTGCTGTTCAGCCACCAGACCTCCGTCTGGAGGTGCTCGGCGACGGTGATGTGCTGGGCGCAGCGCTGCGGAGTGGTCCGGTTGTCGTCAGGGCGGCGGAGGGTGGAGGTCTTGCGTGCCGCGCGCTTGCGCGGGGTGTATTTCTTACCCCCCTCTATCTGCACCTGTAGGTGGTCTGTGGAGACCACCACAGAAGGGGTGCAACGCGTCCCGTGTGCGGCGTGCTGTGCTTCGGCCTTGCGGCGGGCCGCGGCGACGGCTTGGCGACGGCCTTGGTCGGTGACGCCGATGATGCGGGCGTGGTAGCCGTGTCCGGACAGGCGCCGGCCGTGGGCTTGGTCGTAGGCGGGCGGGGCGACGGCGGCGAAGAGGGTGGCGGTTGCGCGGTAGCCGTCGCCGGGCTTCCAGGTGCCCTTGGTGCGGAGCACGTTGGCTTTCGTGCCGTGCTCGACGTAGGCGATCAGGCCGAGCTCACGCAGGTGCTGGGCGGCGTACATCACGGTGCGGCGGGAGACGCCGAGGGCGCGTGCTGTGGCGTCGGCGGCGAAGGTGAAGTGCCCGTGGCGGCTGGTGCGCATTCGTGCGGCGAAGACCTTCGCCAGGCGCAGGGTGGTGGCGCCGGCCTTGGGGTGGTATCCGCTGTTGATCATGTGGTGGGCGGCGGCGAGGAAGTCTGCGCTGCGGCACAGTTGGCGGGAGGCGGTGGTGTGCCACTCCTGGTTGCTCTGGTCGTGGATGAGGGTGAATTCCGGTCGTGCGAGGGGGGTTTCCTCGGTCCGGTGGTCGCTGGTGGGGTGGTCGTGCATGATGAGGGTGCGCTTCTCTCAACAGGAAGTTGCAGCAGCGCCGTGAGGCGCCTGGTGGCCGCGGAGGTGATGACTCCGCGGCCACTTCTGCGTTCAGTGGGGGACGGGGGAGGCCGGGTGGGGTGCTGTGTGGGAGGTGCGCGGGATGAGCAGGAGGTCGTCGACGGTGCCGCGGCCGTCGGTCTGCTGCTGCCAGCCCTCGACGATGTGGTGGATGACGGAGCGGGCGATCATCCGGTAGTCCTCGGCGGACTGCTCCTGGCCGGCGAGTGCTCCTATGGGGCGGGTGTGGCAGTACAGGGCGAGCATTTCGGCGATCAGTGGGGTGCGTGGCCGGGGCATCGCGGTCAGCTGTGCGCAGGCGGGCTGGTTGATGGGGGCGGGGGCCGGGGCGGGCTGGGGCTTGTTGAACCAGAACATGGGGGTCCGATCGGTCAGGCCGCGATCGCGGCGGGGGTGGTGGTGAGCCAGATGTCGGTGGGAGTTGCTGGGCCGAGTACGGGCGTGAAGATGGGGGCGAAGGGGCCGCGCTCGCGTAGCTCGTCGAGGGTGGTGACGCCGGCTCGGATGCCGGCTGCCGTGAGGTCGTGGTCGGCGGCGGCGAGGCTGCGCAGATCGGCGATGCGGCGCTTGAGGCGGGCGGGTGAGGCGCCGGTGAGGACGAACAGGACGCGGGGGTAGAGGGGGTAGCGGCTGCGCCAGGCCGGCCTTGTGGTGGGGTTCTTGCGCGCAGCCCGGTTGGCCGGTTGCGGGGTGTAGGAGTGGTAGGCGGCGTAGGCGTGGAGTTTGTGGGCCAGGCGGGCCACGGTCATCTGGGTGCGGTCGACCTCGATGAAGAGGGTGAGCAGGGTGCGCTGGTCTTTGTCGGTGTGGACGTAGCTGAGGACGGCGTCGGGGATGAGGGTCAGGTCTTCGCCGGGGCGGTCGTCGGATCGGTAGTGGTGGGCGGTTTCTGGGGACCAGTCCAGGGGGCCGCATTCGTGTCCGAGGCGGGCGGCGTGGGTGATGAAGGCGATGCCGGTTTCCACCGTGGCCAGGGTGTGGTTCTGCAACGGGCCGACGGCGGCCTGGCGGCTCATGCGGTAGGGGCGGCGCGGCAGCAGGCCGGTTGCCTCGACGGACTCGGCGCCGTCTTCGGTGAGCCACCACAGCAGTTCGCGCTGCCCGTGTCGGCGGTATTGGACGGAGCCGACGAGGTTGTCGGTGCGCAGGGTCCGCAGCTGGCGGCGGAGGTACTCGGCGTTGCCGAGGATCAGGCGGTGCAGTTGGCCGGTGGAGACCAGGCGGTGTTGGTAGAGGATGTAGAGGACCTGTTGGCCGGTGGCGTTGTGGCCGGCGGCCGCGGTGTGGGGGTAGGGCATCGTGGGGCTCCTAGCCGAGGTGGGTTTGCTGGCTGTCGGTGGTGCCCTCCGTGCGCTGGTCACTTGAAGCAGGTCCTGCCGGGCGTCCGGTGAAGAGGTTGCGGATGCCTTCGTCGAGGGCTTCGAGGGCTTCGAGCACCTCGCTGACCGGGCGCCGGCGGGTGTTGGTGTCGATGGCCTGGCGGAGGGCAGGCAGTCCGTCGGGGTTGTAGTAGTCGGCGAAGATCTCGTCGACGGGCAGGCCGCGGACGCGGAACGGTTTGCTGGGCCGGCCGTTGAGGGCGATCGACATCACGTAGTGGTATTTGGGCAGTTCGGTGATGGTTTCGGCGGTGACGTGCCCGTTCCAGCGGCGGGCGACGAAGGCGGCTTCGTCGTAGTCGGCGGCGCAGGTCGAGAGCAGCGACTGGTTCTGCAGCAGCGCCTGACGGGTGGTGGCCGACAGGCGCAGCGCCATCTGTGTCATCCCGACGAACCTGATCTCGTACTTGCGCAGCTGCTCGGCGATGGCGGCGAGGAAGCCCTTGGAGGAGGAGTCCAGGGCGGTGAGTTCGTCGCCCCAGGCCCAGAAGGTCTTGCGGTCGTTGCGGGGGGTGTCCTGGCGGGAGAGGCCGGCGCGGTGCAGGTCGTGAATGAGCAGGCAGGAGACGAGTGCGTCGGATTCGGAGCCGGAGGGGCAGATGAACACGATGCGGCCGGTGTCCATGGCGGTGCGGACGTCGTAGCCGGAGCGTGGGGAGCCGAAGAAGGCGCGCAGCGAGACGGAGGTGTCGAGGCGGTCAACCGCGTAGGTGACCGTGGGCACCGAGTTCTCCGCCAACTTGGGGAATGTCGTGTTCCAGTACTGCTGCACGGTGCGCGGCAGGTGGGGCAGGAGGCTTTCGCGCCAGCGGTCGTCGGTCAGCCAGGATCGGATCTGGAACAGGGTGGGCTGCAAATCGGGTCGGCCGGCGTCTACCGCCTGGAGCGCGAGGAGGGCGAGAGCCTGGACGGTGCGCGCCAGGATGGTGCGGGCGCGCGGAGCCTTGTCGCCCCAGTCCTGCGCGGCGGCGATGCCCTCGGTGACAGCGCGGACGACCTCCTGGACGTGAGTGGCGTCGCGCCCCTCCATCGACAGCGGGTTCCACGACACCACGCGCTGATCGGGGGTGGGGGTGGCCAGGTTGATCTCCCACAGCCGGTCCTGCAGGTGCGGATGCGCGAGGTAGGGCTGTGCACGCATCCAGGCTTCGCCGTGGGGGTCGAGGAACCAGACGCCATGGCCGTTGTGGGCCAGGGCGATGGCCTGCACCAGGCCGGCTTCGGTCTTGCCGTGGCCGGCCTTGCCCAGCTGCAGGCCGAACAGGAGGTCCTTGCTGTGGGCTGCGCCGATGCGCTCGCGGCCGTCGGGATAGACGACGGCGCCGAGCGGAACGAGGTCGCTCTGCCCGGTGTAGACCGGCAGGTTGGCTGGGGCGGGCGGGACGATTCCTCCGGAGCGCGTGATGTTGCTGCCCGAGCAGCGGGCGGTGGGGGGCTTGAGGAATCCGGCGAGTTCGGGGGCGGTGAGCCACTGCCGGCGGTGAGGTGTGAACTCGCCGGTGGCCATGCGGTGGTCGAAGCGGGTGATGGCACGGCGGGTCTTGGGGCGGTGGGGCTTGAAGTAGTTCTCGCCGCTGGTGGAGGCAAGGGCGGCGAGCAGCTGGTTCATGCGGGCGCGGGCGGCCTGGGGGTGGCGGGCGGAGGTGCGCAGCAGGAGTTGGACGGCGAAGACCGCGCCGCCGGGGGTGAACTTGCCGACGCTGTCGCGGATATCGCTCTGCCGCGGCACCCGGTTCGTCGCGCGTGCCTGGCGGTTGCCGTTCCAGTCGGAGGTCAGGGCATCGATGAGGCCGGCACCCAGACCGGCGGCGCTGCCCGTGGTGAGGCTCTCGCCATACGCGGAGGGGCCTCGGCGGCGGGCGGCAGCGAGCAGGGCGCGACGGCGGCGGGCGAGGCGGCGCTCGCTGACCGGGATCAGGTCCAGGCACACCTCGGCCTGCTCGCCTTCCTCGCTGCGGACGCCGGCGAAGGCCGCAGCGAGCGACTGCAGCGGGTCGGGGTTCAGGCCCAGGGACGCGAGGGGCTTGGCGTCGGGGAGCGCCAGGACGAGCTCCGCGCGCTCGGTGTACTGCGGCCTGTCCGGGCCGGCCACGGGCGAGGACGGCTTGGCCAGATCGACGAGGGTCATCGCCGAGCCTCCTTGGCCAGGGAGAAGTGCACGGGGTGGATGTCGGTGCCGGCGTGCGGGGTGCGCACCTCGACCTCGGAGTAGGCCGGCATGCGCATCACCGCGGCCGCGTCGGCGGGGCCTTCGAGGTAGCAGCGCATCTGGCCGTCGGTGACCGTGTAGCGCAGGCGGGCTGCGGAGCCGCGGGCCGGGGCGCCGGCCGCGTGGTGGATCCGGGCGAACTGGTGGGCTGCCCGGCCGACCTCTTCCAGGCTGGGGTTGAAGGTGGACGTCGGCACCAGCTCGACACAGGCCCGGTGGGCCAGGGCCGCATCTGCCTGCTGGCGGCGGCGCAGGCCGACGATTCCGGTGGCGATGGCTCCGATGAGGATGAGGGCTGCGAGGTAGGGGGAGCTCGCGGCGATGACGTGTGCGGCGTCGAGGGCGGCTGCTGCGCCGGGCAACTCGGCGCTCATGCCCGGATCCGGTCGGGGTGGGTGTACTGCTGCATGGGTCCTCCAGCGGTTGCGGTCCTTGCATCAGGACCAAGTGCGGCTGGAAGGCCGATTCGGACAGCACCCCCTCGACTTTTCTTCTTCTTTACTTTTGGGGTCGGCTTCCGTTGACGGCGAGGTGTCCGCTGCGGGCGGCTGGCCGGACCCTTCGCTCGTCAATCGCGGCGACCGGCGCCTGTCTCCTTGTCGCGTCTCGCTGATGTCGCCGAGGCCCCCGCGGTTGCCCGCGGGGGCGTGGTGGCCGATCGGATGTCGCGGATGGCCGATCGGTCACGGCCTGCCGATCGGCCATCGGCCATGACCGGTTGGGCGCTGTCGGCCATCGGCCATGACCGGGCCGCGCGAATCGGCCACGGCCCCAGTGGCCGCTGCTCCGCCCGGATCGGCCACGCCCGTCGGCCTCCCGCCGCGGGCGCGCGGCCATCCTCCGGGGCATGCCCGGGGCCACGGCAGGTGGCGGGACAGGCATGCCCAGGCACAGCGCCGCCACAGGACTGGGCTGCCCTGGCACGCCCTCGCTGCCCGAAAGGCATGCCCAGGACCGGCGCCAGGCTCCGCTCGGGACTGCCGCAGGGCGAAAGGAGGCATGCCCATTCAATGGGCATGCCTCCCACCTGCTGTTTTAGGGCTGCGGGCAGGCCTTTGGGCATGCCTCGATGAGGAGAGTTCACGGCACGAGCTGAAAGGAGCGGTGCCGTGAACACGACCCCGAACACGACCCCCGGGATCTTCCGTCGTCTGGACGCGGAATGGGCTGAGCTGTGCGCAGACCCTGGCGTGCGAGGCGCCGTCTACGGATGGCTGATGGCCGACTGTCTGGCCTTCGATGTCGCGGCCGTGACCGATTCCTGGGTGCGCGCCCTCGGTCCCGAACAGCTCCTCGCCGCGCTGCGTCCGACCGGATCGGCCACGGGCGATGCCCTGACCGATGCGGTGCTGCGCGCCCTCCTCGACCGGGCGGCCGGCCATGGCCGATCGGCCATCCTGGCCGCGCGCATCGTGGTGCAGGCGATGATCCCGGCCGCGGTGCGCATCACGCACGGACAGCTCCGACCCTTCGGCGGCCGCACCCTCGACGACGTCGGCCACATGGTCATCGCCGCACTTTTCGAGATCGCGCGCAGCGGCAAGGTGCACCGACGCCCCGGCCGCCCGGCCGCGAACCTCGCGCTCGATGCACTGCGACGTGTCCTTGCCGACCTGGCCGCCGACCGCGAACCCCGCGGATCGGAGCTGAAGGCCGCGGAGGATCTCGCCGCCCCCGTCGACCCCTTCGACTCCGCATGCGCCTGCATGGTGCGTTGCGCCGCGGTCAGCGCCGGTCTCGACGAAACCCCGGCCGAGGAAGACCTCACCACCGCGCGCCTGCAACTGCTGGAGCTGGTTGTGAACGCGATGGACGACGGCACCCTCAGCGAGGCCGACGCCCGCGCCATCGCCGGGCACTACCGCAGCACCCCGGCTCCCCTGCCCGACCGCGACGCGGCCCACGCCGCCGGCACCAGCGTCAGCACCTGGCAGCGCCGCCGCAGCCGCGCCGTCGAGCGCCTGAAGTCCGCCACCCGATCCACCACTCACCCCGCTGCCTGACCACCCGGCCGAAGGAGCCCGCCATGTCCACCACCCGACCGCCCGCCCTCTCGAAGGCGGCCTTGCCTCTGGACGAGGACGAGGTGCGCGTCACCACCGCCCAGCGCCGATTGATCGCCCTGGGCGCCTCTGGTCACCACCCCGTTCGACACCTCCGTCCACCAGCGACTGCTGCGCTTCCTGAGCCAGGACATCGGCGCGGTGCTGACGTCCTTGCGCACACTGCAGCAGCGGCCCGAAGCACAGCTGCGGGCCCGCATCGCCGAGCTGACCCCCATGTCCGCGAACGTGACCGTTGCCGGGCGGCACCGGTGATGCGGCTACGCCGGACCAGGCCAGCCCCCAGCACTTCCGAGCCGGTGGACACCGGATGGGCCACCACGCCGATGTCCACCGGAGCCATGGCCAACTGGACAGCACTGGCGCGCTGGAGCGCCTGGGGCCTGCTGCTGACCGGTCCGCTTCTCGGCGGCTGGGCGTTGGCCTCCACCCCGCAGCCGGTGGCCGTGTCCTCACGGGCGGAGGCACCAAAGGCGCAGCCCGCGTCGTCGGACGCGGTGGCGCCGTCCGGGTTCGCCGAGGTGTACGTCGCCGCCTACGTCAAGGCCGGCGACAGCGACGCGGCCTCGGAGGAGCTCGCCACGTTTTACCCGGCGGCCCGCGCCATGACGTGGAGAGCCGAGGAGGGGGCGGAGCGCGCGGAGTCAGCCTCGGCGGTGCAGGTGCGGCAGATCTCGGCCGGCTACTGGTCGGTGACCGTGGCCGCACGGATCACCGACTCGTCAAAGGGCAACGAAGGCCACGTCCGGTACTTCCAGGTGCCGGTGCGTGCCACCGCCGGGACCAAGGGCGCGGCGTCGGGATGGGTCGCGGCCGCGCTGCCTGCGGAGGTGGCAGCGCCGACCGGCGCCAAGGGCGCAGCGCCTGAGCTGTCGTACGGCTCGGCGCACGCGCCGCTGGCGTCCGACCCGGCGGTGCAGACGATCAACGGCTTCCTGGCCGCGTACCTGACGGGCCGCGGCGAGCTGGACCGCTACCTCTCCCCCGGCACCACGCTGCACGCCGTGCGGCCGGCTCCGTACACGGCGGTGACCATCACGCAGATCTCCGACCACGGCCAGGGACCGGCCGAAGGTGCCGAGGCCCAAGTCCCGCCCGACGGTGTCCAGCGCCGGCTCCTGGTCGACGTCGAGGCCGTCGGCAAGCACACGAGCAGCCGGCCGATGACGTACGCGATCGAGCTGTGCGCCCGGGACGGCCGGTGGGAGGTCGCCGCGCTCGAAGCCGCCCCCGCTCTGGCGACGTCCGCCAACTCTTCTTCTCAGGAAAGGCACGGCTCATGAACGGGCTCATGCAGATGGCAGGGGCCATCTCCGACTTCAACAGCCTCACCTCCCAGCTCAAGACTGCGGCTTTGGTGGGCGTGCTGGGGCTGATGTACGTCCTCTCGGTCGCTTCTGTGTGGCACCAGACCAAGAGCGTGCTGAAAGCAGCTGCTGCGGCGATCGGTGGGGCGGTGGTCATGGCCATCGTCGTGAATATGGCCGTATTGAGGGACAAGATCGGCGAGGACCTGAAGAACCCGGGCGGCACGGCGGCCCCGGCCGCGGTCCGCGTCGTCGACCACATCGGACCGGCCGGCGGTGACCGGCGATGAGCACCACCGCTGCGGCGCCGGAGCCGCTGATCGGCCGCTGCTACACGAAGGCACGACGACACCAGAACGTCGTTGGCACCTGGCCAGGCGGCGGCCGGATCTGGGGCGGCCCCTACACGTGGCCGCAGATCATCGTGGCGGCAGCCACCCTGGCGGTGCTGCTGCTCACCGTCGGGCTGTGGGCGCATCACGGCCTGCTCGATGCCCTGCCGCTGCTCGGTGTGCCCTACGCCCTGGCGCTGGTTGTGGGGCGAATCCATATCGATGGCCGCAGCCCCTTCGCCGTGGCGGCCAGCGCCCTTGGCCTGGCGGTCAGCGGATCGTCCGGCCGGATGGACGGCCGCCCTGTGCGCCGGCCCCGGCGCGGTGCAGCGGTCGGTGTTTGCACGCTGACCTGGCAGCCGACCAACGACAGCCCGGCGGTGCTGGCGGAGGCCGACGCCCCCTCCGCCCACCAGCCGATGCACGCCGTTACCGCATCTGACGAGATCGCAGCAGTCACCGACCGGCTGGTGGCCGACGCGCCTGTGGTGCGCGTGACGTCGGGCGTGGGCGCTCTGCTCGCCGCCCGCACTACCAGCCAGACCACCACGAACACGAACGAGCGGGGGCAGTAATGCGGATTCCCGTCCGGCACATCGCCGGAAATGTCATCTGGACCCGTCACGGCACCTGCTGGGCGCTGTGGCGGGTGGAGGGCGGCGGGCACGCCCAGTCCTCCCGCACCGTCAAGGAACGGCGGCTGCGTGCCCTGGAGTCGTTGGTCAAGCAGCTGCACGGCGAGTCGATGATGCTCAGCCTGTGCCCGCAGGTCGACCCGGCCGCGGTGGTGCGCAAGATGACCGACGGCGTCGACCTGGCCGCGAGCGAGCGCTATGAGCAGCTGGCGACGCGGGTGTGGGACCAGCTGGAGCGCATGGAGCTGACCAGCCGCGTGGACTGGCTGGCCGTCCCGCTGCCCGCGGGCAGCAAGAAGCAGGCCGCCGGCATGGCGTTCGATGCGGCCCGCGCGGAAATGGCCCTGCAACTGGGCCTGCTGCCCGCACCGGTCAGCGCCCGCGAAGAGGAGCGCCGGCTGAAGCAGGCACGCGCCCTCGCCGGGACGTGGCCCTCGACGATCGCCCTGCGTCCCGCGACCGAGGCGGAAATCCTGTGGATCTACGGGCACAGTGCCCGGCGGGGAGTGCTGGAGCCCCTGCTGCCCGAACCGGAGCAGACCACCGGGCGCGGCCGCGGCCGCGGAGCTGCTGCTCTGGGCGAGGTCATCCTCGCGGAGAGCGCCGCTCCCGCCGCCGAGATCGGCGAGGAAGAAGACGGCTCGGGCAAGGGCCGGTTCGGGCGGCGCTGGCTTCAGGTCTCCACCGAGTGGGGCGAGTCCTACCAGACGTTCCTGTCGCTGGCCGAGATGCCCGAGCGGTTCATCTTCCCCGGCAGCGAATACCTCGCCGCCCTGGACGAGTACAGCTTCCCGGTGGACTGGGTGATGCGCCTCAAGGTCACCCCGGGTGCCCTCGCCAACAAGAAGGCCGGCAGGCAGGCCAATGAGCTGGCGAACCAGCCCGGCGAGTACGAGGGGGAGGTCTCCGGCGTGCCGTCGCATGTGCACGAGGCCACCGAAGACATGGCGGACTTCCGCAGCGCGGTGACCCGGTCCAAGTCCGAGGTCGAGGTCCAGGCCATGGGCACGCTGTGCGTCTGGGGCACCACCCCGGCCGAAGCTGAGGCCCGCGCCGCCGATCTGAAGACCCACTTCGGGGAGGACGACTACACCTTCATCCGCCCCGTGGGCGAGCAGGAGCGGCTGTTCTACGGGATGTTGCCTGGTGCCCGCACCCCGAAGGTGATGCTGTCCTACGCCCAGGTGCTCCTCGCGAAATCCTTCGCGATGGCTGGTGCCTTCGGTGGATCGGCGCTGGGCGATGCCAAGGGGCCGCTGTACGGCCTGCAGCTGTCGGGCGGCGGCACCCGGCCCGTGCTGACCGACTGGTCACTGGGCCCGCAGAAGTCCGCCTCCGCCTCTGCGGCGTATGTCGGTGAACTCGGCGGTGGCAAGAGCGTCGCGATGAAGACCGCCGTCTACGCCATCCTCGCCGCCGGCCGCAAGACCGATCAGCCCGGCAGTCGAGGGCGGGCCGTCATCGTCGACCGCACACCGCAGCAGGAGTGGGTCCGTTTCGCCGAGGCGTGCCCTGGCACTACCCAGGTCATCACCATCGACTCCGAGGCGGAGGTCTCCCTCGATCCGCTGCGCACGATCCGCGACGCCAGCCAGGCGCAGCGCCGTACGGAGTCGTTCCTGACGCTGCTGCTGGGCATCGGCCCCATGAGCGACCAGGGCATCGTGCTGTCGGAGGCGATCGAGGCGGTCCTGGTCGGCAAGTCGCCGTGCATGGCAGCGCTGGTCGGCGAACTACAGTCGCGGGGCAAGCGCGATGCGACCTCGAACGCGGTAGCGCGCAAGCTGGCCGCGGTGGCCCGCAAGGACCTGGCCCGCACGATCTTCGACCCGACGTTGCCGGTGGTGGACACGTCGAAGGCCGACTCGATTGTCTTCGCCACCGCCAACCTGGCGCTCCCCAAGGAGCACGAGCTGGCAGCCGACCGGCTGGCGACGCTGGAGTTCGAGAAGACTTTCGGCCGGGCGGCGCTGTATCTCATCGCGGCGTTGTGCAGGGAGATTTGCTTCTCCAATCCTCATGAGTTCTGCGTGGCGGTGTGGGACGAGTGCTGGTGGCTGACCTCCTCCCCCGAAGGCATGGCTCTGCTCCTGGAGCTGGTCCGCGATGGCCGCAAGCACAACGCCGGCTGCCTGGTCGGGTCGCACGACGGCGAGGACATCGGCCCGGAGGCGTCGGCCACCGGGCAGGTCATCCGCGGTCTGTTCCCCAGGAAGTTCTTGTTCCGGCAGACCGACGTCGCCCTCGCCAAGCGTGGCGTTGCGTTCCTCGACCTCGATCCGACCGACGAAGACCTGGTCGAGCTGGTCACCACCGGCCTGTCCCCCATGGATGTCGCCGATGAGATCCGGGCGCAGCGGGCCGGCGAGTGCCTGCACCGCGATCTGTACGGGCGGATCGGCGGGATGCAGGTCGTCATCCCTGCCGACCTGCAGGCCGCCACCGCGATCCACTCCGACCCGGCGAAGTCGGCATGAGGTGGCTGCGCCTGGCCGGGCAGACGGCGTGCACAGGGCAGCGAGGAGCCTGGCGGCTGGTGCTGGTGCTGTGCGTCGCGGCCGTCCTCACCACGGCAATGGCAGCGCACGCGGCTGCGGCTCCCGAGCCCAAGCCCTCTGCGTCGACCAGCGCGCAGCCTTCCCCCGTCGGCTCCGAGATACCCGGATCGCAAGACCAGAAGCCGGCGCCGGACGGGCGTACGGGCGTGGCGTACGAGGACACCGCGCAGGGCAAGGCAGCGGCGAAGAAGGCGCAGCGGGAGAAGAAGGAGTCGCTGCGCAAGAAGCTGCGCCGGATGGGCATCGGCAAAGACGACCTCCTCGACTCCTTCCATGTCACCGATGAGCACGGCATCCCCGTCAGCGCGTTCAAGGTGGACTCCGAGTCCGGGGAGTGGTCGGACTGGGACCTGAAGGTCGAAGAGTGGCTGACCAGCCTGCTGTTCATGTGCACCAAGTGGCTGGTGGCCTTCGCCTGCTGGCTTCTCACCTGGGCGCTGGCCTTCAAGCTGGCCTCGCTGCTCCTCAAGCCGGCGCTCGCGGTCTCGGACTCCCTCTACAACAGCGTCCTGCTTCAACTCGGTTTGCCCGGCCTGTTCCTGGCTTTCAGCGGCACCGTCGCGGCGTGGCACTTCTTCTTCGGTGACCGCTCCCGCGGCTGGGGCGAGCTCACCGCGTCCCTGCTGATCTCCGCGCTCGCGGTCACCAGCCTCGCCTCGCCGCCCCAGACGCTGCTCGGCCCCGACGGCGCGGTGGGCAAGGCCCGCGACCTGGGTGTCGCCGTGGCCGCCATCGTCATGGGCCACGAGGACCCCACCGGACGGTCGACCGACGCCGTGGCCGACATCACCACACCGATCAGCGATGAGCTGGTCAGGGCGTTCGTGGTGCAGCCGAGCATGGTGCTCACCTACGGCCAGACGTTCGCCGACGACACCAAGGACAAATGCGCCTCACGGTTCACGTCCTCCCGGATCGAGACGGCCTTCGTCAACCAGAAGGTCGCCGAGCAGACCAAGAGCATCAAGGACATGCCGGATTCCGGGGACATCCTCCTGCCCGGGGTCGGCGGCAAGATCGACGACTTCGTCAAGAACAAGGCGACGCAGTGGGGCCTGGACACCTTCGGCGAAAAGCCCGACGCAAAGTTCGAGAAGGCGTGTGTGGGCGGCGACGCCAAGGCGGCGAAGAAGGCCTCCGCGGACAAGCTCGCCGGGGCCTTCTTCATGCTCCTGGCGGCGCTGCTGGTCTGCGTGCTCATCATCGGGCTCGCCGGCAGCTACCTGGCCGCCCAGGCATGGCTCGCCGCCGAGGCGATGCTGCTGCGCTGCGCGCTGATCGCCGGCACCCTGCCGGGGCCCGGCCGGGCATGGCTGTGGGCGCGGGGCGCCGCGATCGCCCGCGGCCTGGCCCTGCTGGTCGGCCTCGTGGTGGGGCTCGGGGTGTTCGTCGTCGCGGTCACCGCCGTGGTCTCCGCCGCCCCACGCGACATTCCCGGGGGCATCGTCGTCCGCTTCGTCACCGTCGACATCCTGTGCGTGGGCGCGCTCATCTTCCGCAAGCGCCTGGTCCACAAGTCGCAGCAGATGGCCGCCCGGCTCAAGGCCCGCGTCGGAGCCTCCAAACTCGGCGGTCGCGCTGTCCCCTCTGAGCTCGGCGCCGGTGGTGCCCGGCGCGGCACCCTGGGCAAGGTCGGTGGCGCTGCGCTGATGCTCGGCCTGATGGCTGCCACCGGCGGCGCCGCCGGGGCGGTCGGCGGCGGCATGGGCCGGGCCGGCGGCGCCCGCGCGCTGACCGCGCGCCTGGCCAAGGGCGCCGGAAGCGTCGCGCGGGGCGCCGAGCGAACGGTGCGTGCCGGAGCCCGAGCCGGCATGCGGGTAGGCCGCTTCGGGCTGAAGGGCACGGTGGGGCTTCCCGTATACGGGCCCCGGGCCGCACGGCGCACGGCGGCCGCAGTGCAGGCCGTGCCTGGCCAGGTCACTACCGCGGCCGCCCAGCTCAAGGACCGCCTTGATACGGCACGCGCAGCGTACGAACCGCAAGCGCGGGACTTCGCCGACGAGTACTGGCGCGGCATCGGCGGCCGCTGGATCAGCAACCGGATCCGTGCGCGCCGCGGCCTGCCGCCTGTGCCGTCCCGTCCCGCTGGCCGCTCGGCCCGGCGAACTACCGGTCCCCTGTCCCCGTCGGCGCGGCGTACGCCGGTCCGGCCGCCCAACTCAGCACCAGTTGCAGCGCCGCGCCGGAGCCGTCGGCCGCAGATGGTGCCGAACCGGCCGCTGACCCCGCCGGCGTCCAGCCAGCAGGCGAGTCTGCAGCAGCGGTTGCACCGCCTCCGTGCCCGTGGTGCCGCGGCCACCCAGCCGGTCCCGCCGCCCGTGCCGCCCCGTCCCCGGCAGCCTAGGAGGCGGTCATGAAGCGCCCAGTCGTCGCTACAGGTGTGGGCTTGGGCGCAGTAGCCCTCGCGCTGATCGGGGTGCTGGTGCTGTTCGTTGCCGCCGTGGCCAACGGCGCCGCCGGCCACCAGCAGGAGCAGGGCACGGCCGGGGCACAGATCTCGATGCAGGGCGGCCAGGTCGGCGACATCCCCCCGAAGATGCTGGCCCTCTACCGGCAGGCGGCGCCGGCCGCCTGCCGCGGGCTGGACTGGACCGTGCTCGCCGCCATCGGCAAGGTCGAGACCGACCACGCCCGCAACCCCAGCATGCGCTCGTACGCGGGCGCGGTCGGGCCGATGCAGTTCCTGCCGTCCACGTTCACGGGGTACGCGTACCCCGTGCCGCCCGGCGGCGCGAACCCGCCGAGCCCTTGGGATGCGACGGATGCGGTGTACGCCGCGGCGCGGATGCTGTGCGCCAATGGTGCCAAGACCGGCACCAGCAAGGGGCTGTACACGGCGATCTACTCCTACAACCACGCCGACTGGTACGTGCGAAAGGTACTCGCCCAGGCCAAGACCTACGCGGTAGCGCAGCCCAGCGGCCCCGGGGCGGACGCCGACGGATCCTCCAACGCGATCGTCAAGGCCGCGCTCACCCAGCTCGGTGTCCCCTATGTATGGGGCGGCGGCACCATCAACGGGAAGTCCGGCGGAGGATTCGACTGCAGCGGCCTGACGTCGTACGCCGTGTATCAAGGCACTGGCCGCAGGGTCGTCTTGCCGCGCACCTCTCAGGAGCAGCGCCACGTCGGGACGTCCGTCCCGCGCGATGAGATGCAGCCAGGTGACCTCATCATCTTCAACAAGGACGGCTGGGGCCACGTCGGCATCTACGCCGGTGGCGGCCGCATGGTCGACGCACCCAGACCAGGCAAGTCCGTGGAGGTCATCAGCCTGTCGGGGTACTGGCAGAACTACGCCTGGGACATACGACGCGTCACGTAGAACTCTTGTAGGTTCCGATTACAGATGTCGTTGTCCGGCCGTTCTGTCGTTGGACTGTCGCTCCGAAGCGGAAAGCCGCAGGTCAGCCGTCCAAGCGATCTGTCGGTATCACCCATCCGGGCGGGTACGCCCGAGGAATTCGGCAGTTGGGCTGGACGAACCCACTGACAAACCGTCTGGACAGCCCGCCAGAACCGCAGGTCAACGCAGCGCCAGACGACACCTCAAATCGGAACCTACAACTCCGCTACGTGGATGCTGACTAGGGGCCCGGCGGTGCCAGCATCGGCTGGACGCGAGAACCCAGCCGCCGGGCCCACTCAGTGTCACAGACTCATCGCTGCCGACAGCATCGGGGCGGCGGCAGAGTCTTGATCAGCCCTATTGCCAGGTGAGGCTTGCAGGGTCGGTGTTGGCGCCGCACAGCACGACGGCGATCCGCTCGCCCTTCTCCGGCAAGTAGGCGCCGGAGGTGAGAGCTGCCAGGGCGGTTGCCGCGCCGTGTTCGACGGCTACGCGCCGGTGATCCCACAGCAGCCGGCGGGCGCGCACGATTTCTGAGTCGGGGACGAGCAGCGAGGTCACGCCGGTCTGCAGGGCGGCGTGCAGGGCCATCGCGCTCGTACGGCGTGCGCCCAACGAGTCCGCGGCGATCGAGTCCACCTCGACATCAACCAGTACCCCCGCGGATAGGGCCGCGTTCAGGGCGCGGCAGTTCGCGGGCTCGACGGCGACGACGCGCACGTCTCGGTGGGCGGCGGCGGTGGCGACGCCGGTGAACAGTCCTCCGCCGCCGACGGCGACCACAACCGTGTCGACGTGTTCCATCTCGGTCATGAGGGTTCCGGCGCCCGCGGCGATCAACGGGTGGTCGTAGGCGTGGGATTCCAGGGCGCCGGTTTCGGCTGCCCACTGGCGGGAGGCGTCCAGCGCTTCGGCGTACTCGGTGCCTTCCTGGTGGACGTCGGCGCCGAGCGCGGCGAGCCGGTCCACCTTAACCGCGGGCGCGGTCTTCGGCAGGAAGACGGCCGCGGGTACGCCGTACTGGGCGGCTGACCATGCGCATGCCAGCCCTGCATTGCCGCCGGAGGCGATGACGACACCGGCCTTGGGCATGGTCTCGGCTTCGACGTGTGCGGCGGTGAAGTTCGCCGCCCCGCGGGCCTTGAAGCTGCCGGTGTGCTGCATGCACTCCATTGCCAGCCATGCCTGGGCGTCACCGAACGTGCCGTCGTCGACGGGCGCGAGGGTGAGGGGGCGGACACGGTTGCGGATGCGGTCGGCGGCTTCGGCGATCAGCTGGTAGTCAAGAGCTGCGGAAGGGTGGTCGGTCACTTCAGCTCCAGCAGATGAGGTTGCCGGTGTGCGTAAGGGCGAGGAAGAAGGCGAACGCCACGCGTCGGTTGGCCGGGTTGGGCGAGACTGCGTGCATGTTGGCTGGGTTGAACAGGAGGCCGTCACCGAGCTGGGGTGCGTGGCGGACTTCGTGTGCATCGCGGGTCACGGCGGAGGTGTAGCCGTAGGCGTCGCGGTGGTGCTCGTCCCCGGGCTGCCAACGACGGCGCCAGATCGATGTCACACCGCCCAACTCCGGTACGGCCACCCACAGGTTGAACGCCAGCTGGGCGATGATCTGCTGGTCGAAGATGCCGTTCGGGTACTCCCTGACCACTTCATCGAAGTGGATCAGCGCACCGCCGTTGATTTCCCTCAGCGTGCCGCCGAATACCGGGCGACCGCCGATCGTAGCCGGGCCGATCGCTGCGCCCCAGGCGGTGCCGAGCCGGGCCAGGGAAACGGCGACCGGGTCCGGCCGGAGCGCGACAGCTGTCCAGGCGGAACGGGCCTCGTCCGCGGCCGCCCAGTACCGCTTCGCGTCCAGGACGCCGTCAGCGGTGCGGTAGTCGTTCAGTGCGGGTCCGGACCTGGCGATCCGCCCCGGCACGCGGTGCGGGTCATAGGAGCCGGCCGGAAGCCCTTCCACTGAGGTGAGGACGTCGGCACACTCCTTGGCGGTCAGCAGGTCCGGGATTCGCACGGCTGCTAGCGTCCCGGCGGCCAAGGCCGCGAGGTGACGATCGGAGAAGGCGGTGGCGTCTTCGAGAACGAACAGCGGATCGGTGGTCGTGGTGGTCAACGGGATCTCCTCTTGGTCAGTGGTGCCGGACGATGGGCCGCCTGTCCGGTGCGCAGAGGAGCCGGGTGGGCGGGGTGGGGCGGGATCTCCTCAGGCGTGGAACGCCCGCCCCTGTGGGGCTTTCAGCCGTCCTGGACCGGTGACCGGGCATGGGAGGAGGTCATGGCCAGGGACGGATTGGAGACTGGCGGTGCGCGGGGTCATGGGTGACCGCACGCCCGTGGGTCTAGGGGGCGGCTCGGGTGGAGACGAGCACGGAGATCATGAATGTAGTGACGGCCGCGACGTAGAGGATCTGCGCGAGAATCTGCCGCCAGCCGATCGGGCAGCGCCGCGTGCGCCGGCGTCCTCGTCGCGACTCCTCCCACGCGGCGTCCAGGCCATCGAGCATCACGCGCCCACCCGCATCTCAGCCCAGACCCGTTTCGCATACGGCCCCCGCAACGCGTGCGAACCGAGCACGTCACAGCCCCACTGGTCCGCGAAGGCGTCCACCAGCAGCAGTCCGCGGCCGTGCTCGGCGCCGTACTCCGGGACGTGCATGCTCGGCAGCCGCGCTGGCGACCGGTCCACCACCGCGATCCGCACCAGCCGCGCGCTCGGCCGCGACACTGCGAGCCGGATCGAGCGGCCACCTGCGTGGCAGACCGCATTCGCCACCAGCTCAGATGCGATCAGTTCTCCGGCGTCAGCGAGGTGGTCCAGGTGCCAGGTGCCGAGCGCATCGCGCACCAGGCGCCGGGCGACTGCGGCTGTCCCTGCCACGCTCGGGTAGGTCTCGCTGTAGACGGGGTGGCCGGTCGCGGCCGGCCGCGCTGTCGTGGTCATCGTTGGCCTTTTCGTCCGTCTCGGTGCCCGCCGGTCCACTACGGGGGGAGGGGGCCGGCGGGCCGTCAACAGTCGCCGCGACGGGCGCGGCGGCCGGTACCCAGACAACTGCGGCGCGGTGCACGGTGGTTAGTGCATCGCCGGGGGTAGCTGGCGGTTCCCCCTAGGGGATTTTGACCGGCTATTTGCCTGACGGACGGTGATTGCGGGACTACGGTGCGGGGGTGGACACCACGCGGAACGACCTACTCGCGGCGTGGATGCGCGAGCACGGGCACAGCTCAAACTCCCTGTCCGAAGCCGTGAATAAGGCCCTTGAGCTCCTGACCGGACGACGCGGGAGGTTTGATGACGCCTCAGTCCGGGGCTGGAAGGCGGGCCGGGTCACGTGGCCCAACGCCGCCACCCGAGCAGCTCTGAAGGACGTGACCGGACTGGACGCCACGGCTTTAGGGTTCGTGCCGCGGGGCCGGACTCCGTCCACCCCAGCCCCACAGCAGGAGGACCCCATAAAACGCCGAACCCTCGTCACCGGCGGTGTGGCTGCCGCCGCTGCCGCCGCAGCCCCCGGAACCGCACACCGTCGCATCGGCATGAGCGACGTCGATCGCCTACAGCGCCGGTTCTCCGCGATCATCGCCAGCGATCACCGCCATGGCGGGCTACGCGGCATCGAGCAGCGGGCCGCCGCGCTCGCCGACGAGGCCCTTAACCTCCAGAACGCTGGCAGCGCCACCCACCGCGTACGCAGCAGCCTCTACGCCTCCGCAGCCGCGTTCCGCTCCTCCGCGATGTGGGCAGCCATCGACGGCCGCCGCTACGACGACGCCAAGGCGCACATGCGCGAGGCGCAGGCCCTGGCCGAGCTGTCCGGCGATCAGGCAATCAAGTTCCGCATCTGGTCACACACGGGCACCCTCTACCGGCACATGGGGCGCCCCGCTGACGCACTGGCCGCAAACGACGTCGCCCGGAACCTGCACATCACCCGCCGCGACCCCATGTTCGCCTCCCTTGGCCTGGCCCGGCAGATGGCCATCCACGGCGTAGAGCTGGACGGCACCGGCCTGCGCCGCGCCTTCGACCAGGCGCAGGCCGCCATGGACCGCGCCGACCCCGACGCCTACCGGCCAGTGTGGCTCCTCGCCTTCTACGACCAGGCGGAATTGCACTCGCTCGCACTCTCGGCCCATCTATCCCTCGGGGACCACGCAGCCGCCGAGTACCATGCCCACCGCTGCTTAGCCGCCCTGCAACCGCACATGCGCCGATCCCGGGCGATTGCCACCAGCCGCCTCGCACACGCCCAGCTCGCCCAGGGCGAAGCCGACGCCGCCACTCACACCGCGCTGACCGTCCCCGCCGACGCCGCTACCCAACACGCCCGGGTCGCCCGCATGCTGCAAGAGTTCGGGGCCGCGCTGCGCGCCACCGCGTCAGGCAGCCCCACAGTGCAGACATGGACCGAGCACACCGCCGCCTGGAGGGCCAGAGTATGACCACAGCACCCGTCATCGAACTCCGCACCTACACCGCGCTCGATCCGGTCCGAGGCGATCTGCTCGACGTGTACGCCGAGGTGCGCGCTCCGCTCCTCCACCTGCCGAACTACGCGGTCACCTCGTTCGGTGAGCGCCTGGACCGACACGGCACCGAACCGGGATTCGTGGCCGTCCTCGCCTACGCTGACAGCCATCCGATCGGGTACGCCTACGGCAACACCATCGAGCGCGGTGACCGGTACTGGCAGCGCACCAGCCCGGCGCCGGCGGAGGAGTACACCGGCCGCCCGGCCCTGGCCCTCAAGGAGATCGGCGTGCGGCCAGCATGGCGCGGCACCGGAACCGCGCTGCGTATCCATGAGGCTCTCCTCGCAGAGCGCGCCGAACCGTACGTGACGCTCATGGTCAACGCGGCGGCCGGTGACGGGAAGGTCCACGCGCTCTACCGGTCCTGGGGGTACGAGGACATCGGGCAGAGCCAGCCGTCACTGGCCTCCCCGCTCCTCACGGTGATGATCCGCCCCGCCCACTGATCCTGATCGTCACGATCGCGGTGGCCAGCTCCACCCGGGGCATCGGTGGGGCGTTGCCTTCCTGGGGGAGAGCCATAACCGGGCTGTCTCTCGGCGCAACCCGCACCTGCGCTGACGTGACAGGCGAGTCCTCCTCACCGTGTTCCTGCCCTCCTGCAGGTGCTTCTGGCGGGGAAGCCGGCCGCCTTCATGCAGCGTTCGGAGCGACGGTAGGCCTGGTCGTCACACTCGGCGTGTTCATGCCGCCGTGGTGGTCGCGTCGGATCACGGCGGCGTACAGCTCCACTTTCGACGAATGCAGCATGACCAGGGACGAGCTCCGGCATGCCTCACCGCAGGAGCTCGTCGGTGGCTGGCTCTGTCGACGTCGAAGAGCAGCGTTTCTCGACGGGCCTGGGATGCACCTTGGTTGCCGGCTCGGACAGGGAGCGGACAGCGGTACGGGGCAGGCACATCGGGTTGTCCGGCAACCGGTCGCCTGCCGCTCGTCGTCGGCACGAGCAAAAGTGCTGGCTACAGGGCCAGGAGCGCGGTCGTGGCTCCGCCGTCGCCGACTGCGCGGGACTCGTGACGGATGCCTCCCGGACTCGTCGACATCGACATCCCGGAGCGGGAGGTGCCTCTCGAAGCCGTCGAGAACCGCTGTCGCAGGACGTCGAGAAAGCCACGGTGGCCGACAGCGGACCGCGGCGGCCGCTCACCGTCTGCCTTGGCAACCATCCGTCGGATTCCGCCCCCTTCTCTTGCCTCGCTGATCTTGGAGCGCGTGAACTGGCAGAATCAGCGCCCCAGCAGGGCGCAGCGCCGTGGTGGTCGCACGCGAGGGGGCAGCGGTGAGAAAGACCGGATGGATCGTTCTCGGGACTAAGTACCGGGCATCTTGAATGCCTGAGGGCATTTCTCGTCACATCGCAACGGGCTCTGCAGGAAAGCTGGTTACCGCTCCGCACCGATTTGCCGGAGATGCCGCAACCATCCGCGAAAACAGACTCCTCAGTTTGCAAAGTGGGCGGTAAGGTGCAGGTCCAGCCACTCCGATGGCGCAATAAAGCCCCCGCGGTAGGTGGTCAAGGGCCACGCCACAACATCACAGGATGACCAAGAAGACCTGGTGATCACGCCATCGGCGAGGGAGCATGAATGCCAACAGCACAGATCCGGGGCCGTAATCAAGGCCGCATCAAGAACAGCGCAGGCATGCTGTTTATCGCCTGCGTCCTGGCTGGCGTATCAGCCTGCAGTTCCGGCGACTCGAAGACCGGTGAGCCGAAGGCGTCTCCCACACCATCCGCGACCCAGCCGTCCAAGCCGGCGGATCCCACCGAGACCGCCAAGAAGGACGCGATCGCCGCCTATCAGGGCTACTGGCAGGAGATGGAGAAGCTCTACGCCGACCGCAGCGGCAAGAAGGCCAACCTCGACCAATACGCGGCATCCTCCGCGTTGAAGAACGCCGAACGCGATGCGAAGCGTGCTCACAACCGTGGCCTCTTGCTCATTGGGCAAGTCATCGTCAAAGACCCGACGGTGACCAAGGTCGTCACGCAGGGCAAGCTGGACTACGCGGTCATCTCCAGTTGCTTGGACATCTCGAAGTGGAAAACGGTCAAGGCCGAGAGCAAGAAGCCGGTCACGCTGCCGTCGAACCGCCTGACCAAGTACGTCATCCAGTCCACGGTCGAGCGCTGGCCAGGGGGCTGGCGCGTCACCCGTGACGAGCCCCAGGACCAGCGGTGCTGAGGCGGCGAGGCGCCGGCATAACCGCAGTCCTTCTGGTCGCTGCCACCGTGTCCGGGAACGCCTATGCCGCGAACGATCCGCCGCCCGGTACCGGCAGCGCAGACTGCACCATGTTCTCCTGCCGAGTGGAAGCCAACGAGCCGGGCAGTTCCGGCGGCGGCCAGCAGACGAACGCGGGCGGAAGCAACAGCAATGACGGCAAGGGCGACCCTCCGCCGGTGACCTGCACCTACAAGGAGGCGGTCCCCCAGCCTCCGGCGGGAAGCCTGGATTGGGATGGCCACAAACCCGGTGACGGCGCCGTGTACGAGCAAACTTGCCGTTACAAGAACAGCGACAACTTCGAAATCGTGAGGATGGTGTGGTCGGCCGACCCGCCCAAAGCCAACATTGACCCGGCCGTGCTGGCTCGGCGGGCCGTGGACGACATGGTGCTGCGCGGGCCTGACATCGGCATTACACCGAAGCCGGGCGGCAAGGGCGTGGTAGGGATGCCCGTCTACATGTGGACCGAGAAGGGACCAGAGACCTACGGACCGAACGTAGCCAGCGCTTCCACCGGCGGCATCACCGTCACCGCCACCGCCAAGGTCAGCAAGATCGTGTGGAACATGGGCGACGGAAACAGCATCACCTGCACGACGGCCGGCACACCGTACCGGGCCGAGTTCGGCAAGAATCCGTCGCCGGACTGCGGCTACCGCTACACCCAGCCGTCCACGAGCAAGCCGCACGGCAAGTACCACGTCACCGCCACCTCCACCTGGACGATTGACTGGACCGGTGGCGGGCAGAACGGGCAGCTGACCGAGGTACGCAACAGCGCTGTGGACATCACCGTCGCCGAGGTCCAGGTACTCAACTAACCCACCGCCCTACCGCACACCAGCACGATCCGAGAGGCCGTCATGGAAACCCCTGCCTCGGCACCGTCCCTGCCCCGCCCCGGCGCCGGCCGCCCCGACATGCCCATCACCACGGCTCCGCCGGTCAAGCGGGAACGCCGCTGGTCCGTGGTTGCCCTGTGCATCGTCCTCGCGGTCCTCGCCGGTCTCGGCGCGGCCGCGGCCGTCTCGTCGGCCAGCGATCGCACCAAGGTGCTCGCCGTCGCACGCGACGTGCCCGCCGGCCAGGCGCTGACGGAGGCTGACCTGACCGTGGCCGAGGTCTCGGCAGATGCGGCCCTCTCCCCTGTCCCCGGTAGCCAAAAGAGCCGGATTGTGGGCAAACGTACGGCCGTTGACCTCCGCAAGGGCGGTCTGCTGACCACCTCGCAGCTCACCGCCGGCTCCGGCCTGGGCGACGACCGCCAGCAGGTCGGCGTCCAGGTCAAGCGCGGTCAGGCCCCGGACGGCACCCTGATGGCAGGGGACAAGGTCCTCGCCGTTCTGACCCCTGCCGCCGGCGACAGCGGCTCTTCCTCCAAGACCAGCGGCCCGCCCAGCACCATCTCGGCGTCCGTCGTGTCCGTCTCCCGGCCCGACGCCACCGGCACCGTCGTCGTCAATCTCGCCGTGGAGTCCACCGACGGCCCGACGCTGGCAACTCGTGCCGCCGCCGGGCGCATTGCCCTGGTTCGTGAGCCGCGGAGCAGCTGACATGACCGTCACCGCTCTCGTGTCCGCCAAGTCGTGCGGCGTCACCGCCTCCGGCCTCGCGCTGACGCTGGCTTCCCGCCGGACCTCGCTGCTCGCCGAGTGCGATCCTGCGGGCGGCACCGTACGTGCCGGACTGCTGAGTTCGACTCCTACCCGCGGTGTCGGCCTCTACCATCTGGCGGAAGCGGAACGCACCAGCCCGGACGTGTTCGCGCAGGCTGTGCCGTCGCACCTGGTGGGCCTCGACGAGGCCGGGCACCGCAAGGTGCTGCCCGGCCTGACCGACCCCACCCAGGCAGCGGCCCTGACACGTACGTGGCCTGCTCTGTCCCAGGTGCTGCACATCCTCGCCGCTGACGCCGGCTACGACGTCTACATCGACGCCGGCCGCCTGGCGGTGGACGCCGGCCGCCTACACCCCACGCTGTCCTGCGCCCCGCTGATCTACGAGGCGGACCTGGTGCTGCTGACAGTGCGCGGCACGGAGCAGTCGCTCGCCCTGGCCCGCCACCTGATCCGGCCGCTGCGCGCCGAGCTCGACGCGCACGGCTCGGGTGCGGACGCGTTGGGCGTGCTGCTGATCGAAGGCGGCTACCGCGCCCACCAGGTCTCCGAAGCGCTCGATGTCCCGGTCCTCGCCGCCCTTCCATGGGATCCGGCAACGGCGGGCTATCTCACCGAAGGCGGCAACCCGCCCCGCGGCTACGGCGGCCGCCGGAGTCCGCTGCTTCACCGTGCCCGCACCGCGACCGAGCAGATCGAGGCGGCCGCTCAGCGCCGCCGCGTGCAGCGTCAGTGGCCGCGCCCGGACCATCCGCAGATGGCGGGGGTTCTGGACCGCCTGGCCGCCCAGGCCACTGAGGGAGGAGCCTGACGTGTCCGACCCTCAGTACCAGCCCGGCGCCACGAACGGCCACCCTGTGGCCGGCGACCGTGACGCCCTGGCTCACCTGCTCACCCAGCGTTTCAACAAGGCTGGCCATCCACCCCAGACGCCGCCGCGTCCGGCTGTCGTTCCGCCGCCTGCCTCCCCCGTGCCTCCCGAGGCACCGCACAGCGCGGGCACTACGGATGCGGGGGCGATACCGCGGCTGGCCGGCCTGCCCGGTCAGCTGCCGGTGGCGTGGGAGGTCATCGAGGCGCTGCAGGCGCAGGTCTCCACCACCTTGAGCAAGCGTGATCCTCAGTGCCTGCTGGGCAACGAGGACCGGCAGATGCTGGCCCGTTCGCTGACCACCGCGGCCGTTGCGTCGTGGTCGGCCACCTACGCCCAGGGCAACACCCCGCTCACCCCGGAGCAGGAATCCGCTATCGGCGACGCGGTGTTCAACTCCATGTTCCGTGGTGGCCGGCTGCAGTCGCTGTTGGACGAGGACGGTGTCGAGGACCTGATGGTCGACGGCACCACCGCGTCGGTGGAGTACTACGACCGCCCCCGGCGCACGATCGAGCACGTCGCCGACAGCCACGACGAGCTGATCACCTGGGTCAACCGCATGGCCAGGTTGTCCGGACACGGGGAACGGGCCCTGACGCAGGCCACCCCCAGCGTCGGGTTCCGCATGCCGGACGGCTCCCGTGTCACCGCCTCCTTGCTGACCAGCCGGCCCTCCGCCGTCATCCGCAAGCACCGGATCCAGCAGCACGGCCTGGCACAGCTGCAGGAATGGGGCTCGCTGAACCCCACCATCGCCGCCTTCCTGACCGCCTGCGTGCGGGCCCGTATGAACCTGCTGGTGGTCGGGGACATGGGCGCCGGGAAGACCTCGCTGCTGCGCGCGCTGGGCCGTGAAATCCCTGCTTCCGAGCGGCTGGTGACCCTGGAGTCGGACCGCGAACTCTATTTGGATGAGCCCGGCCCCGGCCCGCTGACGTTCGCCTTCGAGGCACGGCAGTCCAACGGCGAGCGCACCGGCGACAACCGCGCGGCCGGTGAGGTCACCATCTCCGACATGTTCGCCACCGCGCTGCGCTACAACGCCACCCGCGTCATCGTCGGCGAGGTCCGCTCCACCGAGATCGTCCCGATGCTGCAGGCGATGTCCGCCGGTGGCTCGGGATCGATGTGCACGATGCACGTGCGCCGCCCGCACGCGATCATCAGCCGCCTGGTGCAGCTGTGCACCGAGGCCGGCATGGCCGACTCGGCCGCACATCACCTCATCGCCTCCGGCATCGACGCCGTGGTCTACCTGACCTACCTCGACGAAACCCCGATCGGCGGCCGTCGACACCGGTTCATCTCCCACATCTACGAGGTCCACGACGTGGTCGGCGAGGGAGGGCGTCCCACCACCACCGAGCTGTTCGCCCCCACCCCGGGTGAACGGCGCGCGGTCTACCAGAACATGCCCAGCTTCATCGACGAGCTGGAGCTGCACGGCTTTCACCGCGCCTGGCTCACCGACAACCCGAACGCCCACTGGCTCACACCGCTCCAGACGCTCAGGAGCACGCGATGACCACACAGCAACTCGCCCTCGCGGCGGCCTGCTGCGCCGTCCTCGCGCTGCTCGCCGTCGTCGCGCTCGTGCGTGAACTGCGCGGCCGCGTCCCCGATCCGGTCAAGCCCCCCTCGCGTCTGGCGGCCCGGCTGCGGCGTGCCCGCGGCGAGCTGCCGGAGCGGTGGCAGCGTCGCTGGCGTCACCTGGTGACCGTCGCCTCGGTGGTAACCCTGGCCGTGTGGGCCTACACCGGCTGGCCGGTGCAGGGCCTGCTCGCCGGGGCGGCCGTCCTCGCCCTGCCCTACCTGCTGCACCCCGGCGATGCGGCCGCCCAGCGCATTGAGCGTCTCGAAGCGGTCGCGCAATGGCTCAATCACCTGGCGGGCGTGCACACCGCCGGCATCTCGCTGGCACAGACGATCCGTACGTCGGCGAAGTCGGCGCCCGCGCCGATCGCCGCAAACGTGCAGAGGCTGTCGGACCGGCTGCGGGCCGGGATGGACGCCCCGCAGGCGTATGCGCTGTTCGCCGACGAGCTCGCCGACGGCGTCTCGGACCACGTCGTGCTGCTGTTCCAGACGCACTCCGTCTACACCGGGCCGGGCCTGGCCACCGCGCTGGAGGCGCTGGCCGTCACCATCCACCAGCAGGCCGCCGACGCACGCGACATCGAGGCCGACCGCCGCAAGGTCCGCAAGGCCGCGCGCCAGGTGTCGGTCATCGTGTGCGTCGTGGTCATGGGCTGCATGCTCAACAAGGCCTGGTCCGCCTGGTACGGCACACCCATCGGCCAGGTCGCACTGGTGGTGCTGGGGGCAGCGGCCGCGTGGACGCTGGCGTGGCTGAGGCGTATCGCCCGTACGAAACCCGACCCTCGTCTGCTCGAAGCCCTGCCCGCTCGCCCCGGGCCTGCCTCCGGAGGTATCCGATGATCGAGATGCAGGCGGTGCTGCCCGCGGCCGCCGCGGGCGTCCTGGTCGGCCTGGCCGTACGAGCGGCATGGCCCGCCCGCCCGGACCTGACCAGCGCCCTGGACCGCTTCGAGGGCCCGGCCCGTTCCGACGCGGGACCCGCGGACGGGCCGGCACGGACCGGATCGCTTCCTGAGCGGATCGGCGTCCGTGTGCTGGCCGAGTTCGGTGACCGGCTCACACTGCCGTACCAGGACCTCAACCTGCTGCGGAAGTCGCCTGCCGAACATCTGGGACGCCGGGTGCTGTTCACGCTGTACGGGCTGCTGCTGCCACAGCTGCTCCAGGCAGTTCTGCTGCTGGCCGGTGCCCCGATGCCGTTCGCCTTCCCCGCGGTCGCTTCCCTGGGCCTGGCCGCGCTGTTCTGGCTCAACCCGGGGCGTGAGGTCAAGAAGGAAGCGGCCGCTGCTCGTCTGGTGGTGCGCCACGCGGCCGCCTCGTATCTGGAGCGGGTGGCGCTGGCGCGGGTCGCCAACTCCGGCGCCGCGCAGGCCCTGACTCGCACCGCTGAGGTGGGCGACGGGTGGATTTTCGAGCGCATGCGCCAGGCTTTCGATCACGCCGAGCTGTCCGGCCTCACCCCGTGGGAGGCCCTCAGGGCGCTGGGCGAGGAACTCGACATCCCCGAGTTGTCGCGTCCGGCCGACACCCTGGCGCTCGCCGGTGACGGCGGCGCCGTCTACACGACGCTGCAGGCGCAGGCCCGTCAGCTGCGCGTCGCGCTGCTGGCCGACGCCAAGGGTGCTGCCAATGAGGCTTCTACCGCGATGATCCTGCCGGTCACTGCAGGCGTCATCCTCATGATCATCTTTGTGATGGTGCCCATGGTCAACGGCATCCTCGCCAGCTGACCACACACGAACACCTAGGAGGAACCGATGGACATCCGCACCCTCACCGTCATGATCCAGGGTCGCTGGCAGCAGCTGCAGAGCGCCTGGCGGCGTGACGAAGGGCAGTCCAGCACCGAGCTGGCCGTCATCACCGGCGCCCTGCTGCTCGGCGCCGGCCTACTGATCGTCGCCATCAAGAGCAAGCTCCTGGAGAAGATCGGCATCATCAACGGTGGCTGACGCCACCGGAACTGCGCCATCCCACCCAGACCTGCGGATACCGAGGAGAAAGACGGCGTGAGAGCACGCATGCGCGCGCGGGGCGCCTTGGCCCGGCTGCGTGACGACCGCGGCCAGGCCAGCACCGAGCTGGCCGTACTCGCCCTGGTCGTCCTCATGCTGGTCTTCACCGCGATCCAGGTCGGCTTGTATTTCCATGCCCGCAAGGTCGCTCAGTCCGCCGCCCGCCAGGGAGTTGAGGCAGGGCGCCGGATCGGCGCCTCCGCCGGTGACGGCGTCGCCCAGGCCGAGGTGTTCATCCGCCGCTTCGGCAACTCGGTCCACGGCGCCCAGGTCTCCTCGGCCGGCAGCAGCGCCGCGCGGATCCGCATCACCGTGACCGGCACGGTCGCCACCCTCGTCCCCGGCCTGAACCTGGACGTCAGCCAGTACGCCGAGGCCCCCAACGAGCGGTGGACCAACCCGTGAAGCCCCGAACGCTCCCCTCCCCCGGCCGCCTGCGGCGCCTGCTGACCGCGGATCGCGGCAGCTTCGCCGTAGAGACGGCGATCCTTGCCCCCGTACTCATCATGGCGCTTGGGCTGATGGTCGCCCTGGGCCGCGTCATCGACGCCGAAGGCGCCGTGGACATCGCTGCCCGCGCCGCAGCTCGCGCCGCCTCCCTGGAACGCGACCCGGCCAGCGCCCAGAGCCAGGCCCAGAGCGCCGCCGCCCAGAGCCTGTCCGGTGAAGGGATCACCTGCCGCTCGTCCGGCGTCAGTGTCGACACCGGCGGCTACGCCACCGCCGTGGGCCAGGACGCCGAGGTCACCGCCGACGTCACCTGCACCGCCGATCTGTCCGACATCGCCCTGCCGGGCCTGCCAGGGGTCAAGGAGCTCCACGCCTCATGGACCAGTCCGCTCGACACCTACCGCGCACGGTGAACCCCTCCCGCCGGCGGCTGCGAAGCAGCATGTGCGTGCTCGCCCGCCGCTGCCGCAGGCGCCTGATGGGGCAGGGAGCGGACCGCGGTTCGATGTCGGTGTTCTTCGCCGTCGCCACGCTCGCCGTCCTGATGGTGATGGCGCTGCTCGTCGACGGCGGCAGAGCCCTCAACGCGGCCAACCACGCCACGTCCCTGGCGCAGGAGGCGGCCCGCAGCGGCGGTCAGCAACTCGACGCCGCCCAGGCCGTCCAGGGCAGTGCCATCACGGTCGACCCGGGTGCTGCTCAGGCAGCCGCAGAGGACTACCTGGCCCACAACGGGGTCCAGGGCACCGTGGACGTCACGGACAACGGGCGGACCCTCCACGTCACCGTCCGCAGTACATACAGCACACTCTTCGGGTCGCTCATCGGCCAGAGCAGCATCGCCGTGACCGGTACCGCAAACGCGCATCTGCAGACCCACGCTGGAGGCTGAGCGATGGCCCACCCCACCCCCGGACCCGTGCGTGCCACCGGCAGGCTGCTGCGCGCGCTGCTCGGCCTCGTCGTGCTCCTGGCACTCGTCGGCGGCGTCCCCTTCATGCTGCTCGCTCTCGGCCACCAGCCCACCGAACTCACCGGCGGCCTCGACGCCCTGCTCCGCCCCGACGACGGCACCCTCTTCCTCGTCGTACTGACCCTCATCGGCTGGGCAGGATGGGGAGCTTTCACCCTCTCCGCCGTCATCGAACTCGTCGCGGTACTGCGCCGCCGCTCCGCCCCGCGGCTCAAGGGCCTGGGCGGCCTCCAGTCGTTCGCGGGATTCCTGATCGGCGGCCTAGTGCTCCTGGCCCCCACCGTGGCCTCCGCTGCCACCCCGCAGACGGCCACCGCAGCCGTCACCGCGCCCCACACCACCGCCGAGGGACACCAGGTCCACCGCGCCGACGCCCCCTCCACGCCGGACGCCGCCGACACCAGCGCGCAGGCAGGTCCCCAGCACACCGTCACCGCATCGCGTGAGGAGCTGTGGGACCTGGCCGAGCGCTATCTCGGCCGCGGGGAGCGCTGGCGCGACATCGCCACCCTCAACCCGCAATACCCGCATCTGGCCACCAGCGGCGCACACCGAGGCATGGTCCTCAACCTGCCCGCCGACGCCCGCATCTCCCCGCCGGCGCAGGAGAAGACTGCCGCTTCGTCGGCCTCGGCCCAGGGCGGATCGCACGCCGAGGCCCACGAGACGACCTACACCGTGGAGGCCGGGGATTCCCTGACCGGCATCGCCGACGAGCAGCTCGGTGACGCCGACCGCTGGCACGACATCTACGCCCGCAACCGGGACACAATCAGCGATCCCGACCTGATCTACCCGGGCCAGCGCGTCGACCTGCCCGGCCACAAGTCCCAGCCCCCGCACGCAGACCATGACCACGCCCCGCGGCCCGCGCCGGAGAAGCCGGCCCCGCACAAGGACGGCGCTGCGCCGACCGCCCCGGAGTCCGACTCTTCCGCCGGCGCACCCGACCGTCAGGCACCAGAGCACCACGACAGCTCCAGCACGCATCGCCGCAGCGCCCGGCCGGACCACTCCTCCCCCACCGCGCCTGCTCCCTCCTCTCCCGCCCCGGCAACGCCCGACGTTCCGGCGCCACATGGCTCCGCGGAGGAAGAGACTGCGCAGCCGGGCGCACGTGCTGCTGACGACGAGCATGCGCTGGCGCCAGCCACGGTGTGGGCCGGGGCCGGGGTGCTGGCCGCTGCCCTGATCGGCACGCTCGCCACCCGCCGCGTGCTGCAGCAGCGCCGCCGCAAGCCCGGCCACCGCATCCCCATGCCCGAGGGAAGCGCCGCCGAGACCGAGCGCCGACTGCGCAGCGTCCAGCACAGCGGATTCGACCTCCTCAATGCCGCGCTGCGGGCGCTCGCCTCCCACCTCGCCGACGCCGGACGCGACCTGCCCGATCTCGACGCGGTGGTCCTGCACGACGCCCGGATTGATCTCCACCTGGCTCGGCAGGCCCCGCCGGTCGCGCCGTTCACGGCCATGCCCGGCCAGCCGCATGTGTGGACCTGCACCGCCGCCCATCCCTCGCTGTCCGAGGACCACAGCGACATGGACGCCCCCTACCCCGCTCTGGTATCGCTCGGCTGGGACGAGGGTGGCCGCCTGGTCCTGGTCGACCTGGAACGCATCGGCGTCCTCAACCTCACCGGCGATGCTCACCTCGCCCAGAGCATGTTGCAGGGCCTCGCGGTCGAGTTGGCAACCGCCAGCGTCCACGGGCCCCTGGAGGTCACGGTGGTCGACGCCACCGCGCCGGGCCTGGACGACGTCGTGCCCGAGCGCGTCGCCCGCAGCGAGAGCCTCGCGCAGGTCACCACGCAGCTCACCGCCCACGCCACCGACCAGCGCCGCAGCCTCACCGACCTCGGTGCGCGCGGTCTGGGCGAGGCCCGGCTGCACGAGGACTCCGGCGGCGCCTGGACACCCCACGTCGTCCTCGCCCAGGACCTCGCCGGCGACACAGCCGCGCTCTTCGACGCTCTCGAAGCCGCGCCGCGCACCGCGAGCGCCGTCATCGTCGCCGCCCCCACGGATGTGCCGCTGCCCGACACCGCCTGGACCCTGAACTGCGGCGGCCCCGAGCAGAGCGTCACCCTGCCCGGCTCCGGCCTGGCCATCCACATCCAGGGCCTGGACGACGCCGTCTACGCGGATGCCGTCGAGCTGCTGCGCGTCGCCGCCAGCTCCACCACCCTGCCGCCCTCCCCCGCCCCGGCCGGGCCCGCCACCGACGAGGACGACGGACAGACCGTGGTGGCCTCACAGGGCGAGCAGCCGGCGGATACCTCGGGAGCGGACGGGGCGGGGCTGCCCGCCGAATACGCCGACGACGACGAGGCCGAGGAAGCCGGCGACGAGCCGGACACCCCCGCAGACCACACCGCAGCGGTCCCCCGGCCGGACTCGGAGCCCGTCGACACCAGTACCTCCGTCGCAGCGGGCCCGGCAGACACCGCACTGGTGAATGTCGCGCAGGCCTGCGCCGCCGGCCCCGCCCACCTCACCGTCCCCCTCCCGCCCGAGACGGCAGCTGCGATGCCAGACGGCGAGACTTCGGCCGCCGCTGCCGGCGCCGCAGCCCCGGACATCCTGCTGCTCGGCCCCGTCTCCCTCACCGGTGCGACCGGCCGCTACGACTCCGCCCGGGAAGCCCCCAGCACGGAACTCGCCGTCTTCCTCTACCTGAACCCCGACGTCGACCACCACGCCATCTCCGCCGCGCTGTGGCCCACCGGCACCGTGAACAAGTCCATGCGCACCTCCGTCGTCTCTCGACTGCGCAGCTGGCTCGGCCAGGACGCCGACGGCGCGTATTACTTCCCGCGGCTGCAGGACACCGAAGGCCACCGCTACCGGCTCAGCCCCACCGTCACCTGCGACTGGACCCGCTTCCAGCAGTTCGCCGCAGCAGGACTCAACGACGTGAGCGAGGACGGTGACCTGGCTCTGCGCCGCGCGCTCTCCCTGGTGCGCGGCCGCCCGTTCTCCGCCGTAGACCGACAGCGCTACTCCTGGGCCGAACCCCTCATGCAGGAGATGTGCGAGGCCGTAGTGGATGTCGCGCTGGAGCTGTCCGATCGACTGCGGGAGGCCGGCGACGTCACCGGCGCTCTGTGGGCGGCGAACCGAGGGCTTCTCGCCGCTGAGGAGAGCGAGCCGCTGCACCGTGCCGTCTTCCGGGCCCACCACAAGGCCGGTGACACCCCCGCCCTGCGCGAGGCCGCCGCCAGGCTGGTCCGCATCAACGACCAACTCGGTGGCGAAGGCGTCGATATGGACGCCGAGACCGCGCAACTCCTGCGCGACCTGCTCCCCCGCACCCGCCAAACCACCAGCTGAACAGGAGGCCGGACACCATGCGACACGAGCTGAAGGACGGCTTCGCCCGGCTGAGCACACCCACGGGAGGCGACATTCGCCTGGAGATCGCCGCTTCCCGCCGGACCCGTACCCGCGGCCTGCTCGGCCGCGACGGTCTGGACGGCGCACTGCTGCTCAGCCCGTGCAACAGCGTGCACACCCTGCGCATGCGCTTCCCCATCGACGTCGCCTACCTCACCAAGGACCTGCGCGTCCTCGACCTGCACACCCTGGTGGCCAACCGCCTCGCGCGGCCCCGGTTCCGTGCCCGCCACGTCCTGGAAGCCACCGCCGGCGCCATGAACGCCTGGGGCATCACACCCGGCGCCCAGTTGCAGATCAGGGCCTGAGCAGCCGCCGCTACGAACCAGCCGTCACCGTACGGCCGACATCCCTGTACGACACCACACGACCAACCGCGGGCAGGAGGAGAGGAGGGCACGTGCTTCATCAGTTCTTGATGCCGCTGCTGGGTCTGGTGGCCGGCTCCACCCTGCGCCCCGTCGTCGTCGCCCTCGCCGTTCCCGCCGGGCAACCGCCGTCCGTCACCTGCCCCACCTGCTCCCCTCTCCCGGCCGTGAGCCTTAAGGCCCTGCGGTTGCTGGCGCCAGACGGCAGGTGCCGGGCCTGCAGGACTCCTCTGGGCGCCGCGTGGCTTCCGGAGTTGACCACCGCGGCGGCGTTCGCCGCGGTCGCGGCCGGCGGGACGAGCGGTTGGTACGCCGTCGCCCACTACTGGCTGGCCCTCCTCGGCTCCGGACTGCTGCTGATCGACAGCGCCGTCCAACGCCTCCCGGACGCCCTGACCCTGCCAGCCGCCGTCGGCACCTTCACACTGCTCACCGTCGCCGCAGCACACCACGAGCACGGCAGTCTCGGGCGTGCCCTGGCCGCGGCGGCCGCCGCCGGCGGGCTGTTCACCCTGCTTGCCCTGGGCGGCATGGGCATGGGAGACACCAAGCTCGTCATCTCCCTCAGCGCTCTGCTCGGATGGCACAGCTGGCAGGCGGCATTCCTGGGGCTCCTGGTGAGTTTCCTGCTCGCGGCCGCCGTGGCGGCCTTCTTGCTCGTTGCCCGACGCGGCACCCGCAAGAGCACATTGGCGTTCGGCCCGTTCCTGATCATCGGCACGCTGGCCGCTTCCCTTGCCTACGGCTGAACCCGATTGGTGGCCGGGCGTTGGCCGATCACGTTCGTGCAGATGACCGTGGCCGATGGCCGAATTTCCGAACCGGCCATAAGGAAATCGGCCATGACCGATGACCGGCCACGGGAGCCGACCGGTCACGCGAGATCGGTAATCGACCATGGCCGGTTGGATGAGGGAGGTGACAGCGGCCACCTGGAATTCCCCACGGACGGCCAGTTACAGCTGTAACAGCCGGTGACCGATGTCAGCCGTGGCTCGTGCACGGCTGGCCCACCACCTGGGATCGATGGCGGGCCAGTCCCGGTGCTACCAGGCGATGACCATCAGGCCGGTACGGCCGTTGGCGCCGGCACCGCCGTCGGCACCGCTCTCTCCGCTCCAGCCTTCGCCGCTTCCGCCGGTCCCGCCGTTGCCGCCCTGGCCGCCGTCCCCGGTGCCGGCCGGGACGGTGAAGGTGAGCCCGCCGGGGAGGTTGAGCGTGCCGGGGCCCTGACGGGTTCCTCCGTCACCGGGCAGGCCGTAGCCGTGGACGTAGCCCGCATCTCCGCCACCCCCGGGGATGATGCTGTTGCCGGAGGCGCCGCTGCCGTTCTGCCAGGAGCGACCATGCTCTGGGAGCGCAGTACCTCGCGCTCAGCGTCGGTCAGATAGCCCCACTCACGCGCTTGGTCCAGGCGGTCATCAACCAGGGCCAGCGGGCGCAGGCCATGAGCACGGATCGCATCGGCCTCGTGGTCGAGCAGCCTGGTGCAGTGCTGCGCCCGCAGAAGGTGGCCGTGGAGTAGGTCGAGGACCTGCGCCTCCCTGCCCTCCAACTCCAGATCGACGTACAGCTCCGGCTCGTCCAGTTCGGTTCCCTCGGCGATGTCGTAGATGAGACCTGCCAACGACCGTGGCCAAGTGCCAGGGGCATCTACATCCACGACGAGCCGACCGTCGGCAGCGTGCGCCAGTGTCATGGCAAGGCAGTATTCCACCGTCAGGTCATCAGGTTCCGAACGGGAAATGGAACACGAGACCTGGACGATGACCGGGGACAGCAGAGCAATAGTCAATACCTGTGGACGGCTTGGGGGTCATGGCGGCGGGTTGGTTCCCTGGATGGCCTGCCAATGGGAGCGCGGGGCAACTGGCGTGAGGAGTTGGACTCCGGTGCCTCGGAGTGTCACGAGCGCGGTGTGGACGGGGTCGAGTTCGTCGACCGAACGTCCGAAGTAGGCGTGGATCTGCGTCAGTTCCAGGTCGATGGCTTCTGCCGAGTCTCGGATGCGGTCGAAGCGGGCCCCGCAGCGAACCGGCCCACGCATGCAGCGCACGGTAGCGGTGGCCTCGGCCGGGTTCACGATGGTGACCTGATCGATCTGTAGTTCCACCTCGACCACGCGGCTACCGGGATTGGGGGGCTCCGTCATACCGCCGCCTCGGCCCGCTCGACCAGGATGCCGTTCGTGTCCGCGCTGATCCACTCCCCCGCCTTGCAGCGCACCGCGACTCTGACCTTCACCGGCCAGCCTGGAGGGTGCGGCTTCACGTCGATGGCCGACCTGTCGCAGGAGTCACCTCGTGGATCCCAGACCCACGGGATCCTCACCCCGTGGGTCTTCTTCGGCTTCCCCACCCGCTCCCCCACTTCTTGACGGCTGCTACTCACCCGACCCTGCCCCATTCACAAACGCCCGCCGGTCGACTTGGACGGTGGCTTGTGACTGTGTGCGGGTGGGCAACTCGGCGGGACGGGCCGGTGGGTACATCAGCCTGTGCCATGCTCAGAGCGGATACCCAGATGCTTACCCTCGCCAGCCACCCGCAGGTACGCACCAGTGCGAGGTGTGGCCACGCGGATACCCATGCGAGGGTGCGTGGCCGACTCCGATGCGTCGGCGATCGGCCATCGGCAACGGGCCGGATCGGCCATGGCCGATCCGGTAGAGCGAAGCACGTCGGCCAATCGACCACAGGCCATTGGAGCCGGCGCGCTGGGCCGTGGCCGATGGCGTGAGCCATTCCGATCGGTCACTTGCGGTGGGTGACCGACCTCAGGTGCGCCCTGCCCTGCCGTTGGCTGTTCTCCCGCTCACGAGCATCCTTGAGCTCCCTCGCCGCCGCGACCACACGCTGACCTGTTCGCGGGGCCACCTCCAGCCGACGAGCGACCTCCGCACCGGACAGCTTTTTGCCGGTGTCCTCCGCTTCGATCAGCCACTGCACCACCTGCTCGATCCTCTGTGCCTCGGGATCGAGCTCTTGCTGCTGAGGCTGCGGCTGTCGCGCCGTAGCCTCACCGCTGTCCAACGCGGCGGCCTCCCAGAGTTCAGGCCTGCCGACGGTATCCGGCTCACGGGCCGGCGGGATGGCCGACGGGTCGGCTGCGTGCGCAGCGGCATGGTGTCCGGTCGTGCTCTGGCCGGTGTCCGAGGAGACCGTGTGATGCGTCCGCTGCCCAGTGGTGGCCGAGGCCGTGGCCAACGGCTCCGGAAACGGGGCTGCATCGGCCACCGCGGTGTTGGCCGACGCGTGATCGGCCACGCTGCTGTAGGCGGGGTGGCCGGTCCCGGTCATCTGCCACTGCTCGGGCTCAGGCTCAGGTTTCGGCTCGACTACGTCCGTCGGGGTGGGATGTTCCCGGCGCTGCTCCTGCAGGGCAGGACGGAGCACGGCTTCGCTGAGCGGGCCGCCCGTTTCCGGGTCGGTGATGCCGTGGTCGGCGAGGTACAGGGCGAATTGCCGGGCGTTGGGGGAATGTCCGTGCTGGGCGGTGTAGGCGTGGAATGCGTCAGCGAGGTCGGCTTCTGCCTGCTCGGGAACGTACGTCGGGTCGTAGTCGCCCTGGTACGTCACCTGCTGCGAAGCCGCGAACCACTGGTTCGGCAGATCCTCGGCTTCGGCCGGCTTTGGGGCGTCCGTCGGTCCCTGTGCCTCGGCCGGCTCCTGGGCCCTCGGCTCCAGAGCGGGCGCCGCGGACTGCTCCGGCGCCGGCAGTACCTGTGGTTCGATGCCCGCCGCGGCGAGCCCCGCGGGAGCGGTCTCCGCCAACGGCACACCGTACCGGGCGAGCCGCAGCGGCATCAGGGACTCCACGGGAGCCTTGCGGCGCCAGGCCCGCCCGAACCGCGAGCGCAGGCGCGCCT